>CAIRSA010000416.1 GCA_903881085.1 uncultured Acidobacteriia bacterium | reverse complement strand
TGCAAACTGGGGACGGACATGAATTTCCGGCGTTTTTGGCCGGAATTTCGCTGTCCGTCCCCTGTTTGCCCCGGCCAGACACCCCAAAATACTAACTCACCCATTGGGTGACAATTCGGATTCCCGCAGCCTCTTACAAATGAAGAGGATTGCCGCAATACAGAAACTCAACTGCTCTTTTAACGGTAATGGCTTGCAGCCACTGCGGGTCGGTCTGGTGCCACAACAGATGCGCGCCGGTAAGCTTGATATTGTGCTCCTGTGCGAAATCCTGCACCGTTTGGATGCGCGAGAAATCGTGCGTGGCAGGTCCCTTCCAGACTGACACCGACGAAAGGTTCGGCGTCAGCAGAGCGCAGTGCCGCACAAACAGCTCCCATCGGCGGACGGCTGCTTTTGGCCGTTTGACTCGTCCGTTGCCCATCGAGAATGTTGCGCCGCGCCGCCACTTCGCGCAGGCTCTGCAGCGACTGCTGTGCCGCCGTCGCCGCTATATTCCGAAGAAAAAATCGCCAGATCATACTGCTACAATCTATCGAACTACTAAACCATGGCACGAGAGGCACAAAATGCACCCGCCCTATTGGAACAAGCGTTCCTGTGACTACCCCCATATGTCCAAGGCAATCACCTCAAACGTAGTCCCCGCAAAAAAGTCTAAAATTAGATGTCGGAGTTTTTCTGCGGATTTCGTACGTCCTCCGGAAGGGTTATGAAAACCTTAAATAGACCGTTTCTTGCAGCGCTTGCATTTGTTTCACTGGGCGCAGCCACGAAAGCCCATGCGGGCATGGTGATTATACCGACTTTTGACGCCAGCGTTACTTCTGGCCAGCAGGCCGTGATCCAACAGGCGCTCAACTTTTACAACAACACGTTTGCCAACAACGTCACTATCCAAATTGAATTCGTCACGGGAGGGTCGGGTGGCAGTTCTGGGGCGAACCCCACCGCAATTAGCTACACTACCGTGAAGAACGCCCTAGGGACAGTTGCGTCAACATTCAGCAGTTCTGTTCTTACGAATGCTCTCAGCTTCTGGAATGTAGGGAACATTACCACCAGCCTCGAACTGACTTCAGCCGACTGTCGTGCCATCGGCCTGGGCTGCGCCGCCAATCAGGCAGGAACTGGCTCTTTTGCAAGCTCTACGTTCGATGGAGTTGTCACGGTGGCTTCCAATCTTTACGCCGACACCTCGGTGATTGACCACGAAATCAATGAGGTGTTGGGCGTTGGCGGCTGGGGGACTATTCTTACCAGCTCTGTAAACGGCGGATCGGCACTGGGAGCGATCCTGGACCCGTATCGTTTTTCAGCACCAGGTACGAAATCGTTTACCAACGCCACGACCGCCACCTCTTATTTTTCCTTAAATGGCGGTACGACCAATATCGCCAGCTTCAACCAGACCGGCATTGGCGATTATGGTGACCTTACCACCAGCCCTTGCTATGCCCAGAGCTATACCGTATGCGCCAGTCCTCTGGCTGTTAGCCTGACCTCACCGGAAGGGCTCATGCTTCAGGGTGCGGGCTATGTGCCGCCTTCGTCGGGCGGTGCAACGCCGGAGCCGGCCAGCTTCTCGCTGATGGGGATAGCCCTCGCCGGTTTAGCAATAATTCGCCGCCGCAAATAGAACGAATCCATCTTGTTCAAAGTTGTGGCGCAGGAAGAGCGCGGCGCGCCGGCATAGACCGGTGGCGCCGCGCTCCTATTTTAAAAAGCGGCCAGCGCTTTTTCCAGGTGCTGGATGCGCGCAGCGGGCAGGGGAGGGAGTTTGCCCGCCGCGCGGCTCGCTTTGAGGATCGACAGCGCCTCTGCGTAGGCGGCTTTAGCCTCGATTGTCTTGTGCAACTCGGCCTTGGCTCGGGCAGTCTGTTCCAGTGCCACCGACCGGTTTTCGAGCGCGCTGGCGTTGTCACCACAGATGGCCAATAGCCGGTCATCGATAGTAATCTGGTTGCGGGCACTTTGCATCGCCGATGCCGGGTCGCGCAGCGCCAGTTGGGACTCGGCAAGCAGCAGCCAAATATCGCGATAACCAAGGTCGTTGGCGTAGTGGGCCTGGGTTGCCATCTGGGAATCAAAGATCTTCAGCGCCCGGCGGTACTGCTCCACCGCCTTTGTGTGGTTGCCGGCTTCCGCATCGAAGGAACCGAGCATGGCAACGGAAAGTGCTCTTTCGCGCTGAAATGATGGAACGCCAGGGAAATCTCCATTTACCCCCTCAAGGATGGCAAGCGATTCTGCGCCCCGGCTGTAGGCTTCTTCGGCTTGGCCGAGGGACCGCAAGGCGCGAGCCACGAAGCGGTAGCGGATGCCGGCGTTCAGCTCTGTCCAACGATTGCTTTTGCGGCGGCGAATGGAGTCGGAGATCTGCGCCGCGGCGGTGAAGTGCTCAAGGGCCTTCGAGTAATCGCCGAGGGCGTACTGGTATACTTTGCCGATGCGGAGGTGGAGTCCTGCGAGGGGTTGGGGCGCATCGGGATCGGACTCATTGGCCGCAAGTTTGGAAAGAATGGGCAGGCACCGGTTGTAGAGCTGAAGTGCTGCGGCGCTGTCGCCAAGGTTTGAGTAGGAGGGGTTGCCGGTGACATCGGCCAGAAGTTCAATCGACGAGCCGAGCGACATGGTAAGCTCAGGATCGCCGGGCTTGACAGCGAGCAGTTGTTCGCTGCTGGCGATGGCCTTTTGGGCATAGGTTTGGGCGCTCCGCAGGTCGCCAACGGTGCCGGCTAATCCAGTCAGTAGCGATTGAACATTCGCCAGTCGGCGGCCGACTTCGAAGTCAGTGGCGTTACGGGCGGCGAGCGGGGCAAGGATGGATTCAGAGCGGTGGAGTGTATCGATTGCCCCGGAGGGGTCCCCCACGTTCAACTGGTTGGTGCCTTGCAAAGTGGCAAAGCGTTCGTAGGCATCGGCCAGATCGAGTGCCACGGCGCGGTCGTTACCGTGTTCGCTGGCAATGGCATTCAGGTACCCTGCGCCGCGCTGCAGGATTACTCGGCGGGCCTGCGCCGCGCCCTCCATGTCGTACATGGAATCGTCCAGTTCACGGGTGAGCACAGCGGCGATCTTGCGGATTTCGGCGAACCGCCGGTTCGATTCGCGAACGGCGATGGCGGAACCGGCCACAATGGCGGTGATCACCAGCGTGACCGCGCCGGCCCAGATGCGGTTGCGGTAAACTGCGCGCGAAAAACGATAGGCAAGACTGTCAGGACCGGCCGAAACTGGGAAGGACTGCTGGAACCTTTGCAGGTCGGCCGAAAACTGTTCGACGGACTCGTAACGGCGGGCAGGTTCCTTGCGCAGCGCTTTGAGAAGAATGTATTCGAGATCGACAGGGAGCGATGTGGTATGTATGCGCGGTGCAATGGGCGGCTCTTGTGTGATGGCGTTGGCAAGGGCGAGCGGACCGGGTTGCGCGTTGTATGGCAGATGCCCGGTAAGCATCTGATAAAAGACAACCCCCAGCGAATAGATGTCTGAGGCCGGACCTGTGGGTTCGCCCAGCACCTGTTCAGGGCTCGCGTATTCCGGAGTCAGTGCGGACTGGCCGGTGAGGGTACGCGGGCCGGAGCCGTCCAGTAGCGTCGCGATACCGAAGTCGAGCAGCTTGGGTGTTCCATCCGCCGTGACCAGGATGTTACCCGGCTTGATGTCGCGATGGGCCACCAGGTTGTGGTGGATGTAGGAGACGGCGGCGCAGATGGCAAGGAAGAGTTCAATGCGCTCTTCCATAGTGAGGTTGGCATTGGCCAGGTATTCCGTGAGGCTGACGCCTTCAACGTAGTCCATCACCAGGAATGGGCGGCCTTCGGGCGTGGTGCCGCCATCGAGCAGGCGGGCAATGTTCGGATGATCGAGCCGCGCGAGGATACGGCGCTCCTGTTCGAATCGCTGTGCGGCGGCAGTGCCCGTGACCGGTGCGTGCAGGATCTTGATAGCGACAACCTGCTCCATGGTCTCCCCCATACGCAGAGCCCGGTACACCATGCCCATGCCGCCTGCGCTGATGGTTTCGAGGATGCGGTATTGGGCGAAGCCGCTCGCGGCGTCGAAGCAGCGGGTGTCTGCCGGGGTTACGTTCAAGATCGCCCCATGTTCCCATGCCGGGTTGGCATTGGCGGCATCGGAGGCGCGCAATAATTCTTCCACCTCCACACGCAGAGCCGGCTCACCCGTGGTGTGAGCATCTAGAAACGCACTGCGCCCATCCGGCGGCAGTGCCGAGGCCTGTTCGAAAAGGTGTTCGAGTTGTTCAAACCGGTTCAATGTGTTTATGCAACCATGCTTTTGCGAAATTCCAGTCGCGTTCCACCGTGCGCGTACACGCCTCGTAGCCTTCGGCATTTAGCACTTCGGCGGTTTCGTCGATGGTGAGTCCACCGAAGAAACGGAGCTCCACGCAGCGTGCGGCGCGGGGGTGCCTGGCGGCGAATTGGTCCAGCGCGCTGTGTATCAGCAGCACATCGATGCCGCTGTTTGGGTTGTTGTTTGCGGGTTCGAGGGTGATAGCCGCCGGGATGCTGCGCTTCTGTGCCAGGCAAGCGCGCGCGTGATCGATGATGATGTGGCGCATGATGCGCGCCGCAGTGCTGAATAGCTGAGCGCGGCACTGCCAGTCGAAGTGGCGCACGTCAGGCAGGCGAAGGTAGAATTCGTGCAGCAGCACGGTGGGCTGTAGGTTTACGTCGTGGCGATGAGCGCTGAGGAGTGAGGCACTGAGGCGGCGCAGTTCGTGATAGACGGCCTCCACCAGTGGCGTCAGAACGCCTGCGTTCCCGGAACGCCATTGCTGGAGGTATTGCGTGATTTGCGGTGCCTGGAAGAATTCCTGTGCGTACCTTGGGTCATCGCGACGCGGCAGACCGGCTACTGCGTGAAGCATTTGTGAATTCTACCACAGTTCCGTCAAGCCACCGCTCCGTCAGAACGTGTGAAGGAATCGGTTTGACCGCAACTAGGGCAGGCGACCTGTCCGCCGTCTTGTCCGCCGAAGCTATAGTGAAGGCGGAAGCCTTGGCGAAGGAGGATCCGCCTGTCCAAATTCTAATTTTTCACAGCTCCCTCACGGTCACGGCTCGGTGAGCAGCAGGCATCCTCTAACCGAGCCGCGACCGTAAATGCGATTTCAACTCTTGCGCCAAGGGAGCGGTGCCTAAAGCCCCTCTGCTAATTCAACTCCCGCACCCGTAGATTCCGGAACCACGCATCCCCGCCATGATGCGTAATCACCAGCGGATACCTCTTCTTCGCATCCGCCTTAAGCTCGTCCAGGTTCTTCAACTTCGGAATATCCTCGCGCTTCTGTGCCTCCATCGTTTTGCGCAGCACGTCCGCTTCCAAGTCCGCCTGCAACACTCTCACTCCATCCAGCCAATGCTCAATATAACTCCCCTTCACCACAACGTGAGCGGTATGCCATTGGTCGATCGGCAGCGGAGGCAACTTCGCCGTCGGCGCCGCGAACAAGTACAAAGCGCCGGTACCGTGGCTCGCATCCACCTTCGCATCGGCCACGCGTGCATCGTCGATCAACTGCAACTCCAGCCCCAGTGCCTTGGGCACCTCCGGGTCAATCCGCCCGCTCTCTGGGTTCGGCCGCATGCCGAACACCAGATACTTCACCCCGCTATTGGTCCCCTTCGCCAGCTTCCAGTCAAACATTAGTTCGAAGTTGCGGAAACTGCGCTCCGTCGAAATATCCGCGCGCTTGCCAGTCCCCACGGACTTCATCGTGCCGTCCTCTATCGCCCATCCGCCGTTCGTTGGAAACTGCGGCTTGGCCAAGGTGCGCCAACCTGCCGAAGTCTTGCCGTCAAACAGCGCCTGCCACTGGCCGGCCCCTGGAATGTCCCACGCCTCCAACAGCCCGAAGGTGAAAAACTCCGGGAACTTATCCACCGTCATGTCGCTGCGCAGCACGTCGTGCAGCGACGAAAGCGCTCCATGCGTTTTCGTGTCCGCGATGGCTTTGGGTTCCAACCCCGCCGCCACCGCGGCGATCAAGCTGGTCCGTGGCCCGAACGCTTCCACCGTCACCGGCGTCTTGATCCATCGCGCGACAGCCGCAATCTGGCTCGCCTCAATACCAAGCGGACGGTCACCCACCGATGAAATCAACAGTGCGAACAGCCAGTCGCGTTTCGCGATCTTCGATTCGCCGAAGTAGAATGGATCCACCGCAATCACCCGCCGGCCTTCCTGCATCACCAGTCGGCGGGCCTCAGGCGCCAGCGCGGCTCTGCCCTGGTCGCCGATCAGCAGCGTGACCTTCTTGTTCGAAGAGTCCCCCATCTCCACCACCGGCAGTGTCCAGTCGTTGTCGAGCCTCAATTGCCAACGGCGCAATCGAATCCCGTCGACTTGCTGTTCCGCGCCCGCCTCCATTGCTCTGACCTTGTAGGTATGCGCTTTCACGATGTCCGCCAGTTTCGCCGTTCCCGTCTTGCGCGGCAGGCCTTCGCTCAGCCGCAGCGCGAGTTTGTGGAAGTCCAGGTTATCGGCCGGCAGTTCAATGCGCAGCTGTTCCGGCGTGCGCACATCGGCCTCCGACGGAATCTCTTTCTCGGAAAACGCAGCGTCGTTCCCACCATAGAAGTTGTCGCGGACGAAGCGGTAGAACGCCTCCCGATTCTCCTGCCCATAGTTGTGGCCTATGTCGAAATTGATATGCGCGGTCAGTTTGTCCGCCGCGCCGTACAGCGCATAAAACGGGCGCGCCGCCCAGATCAGCGGGGCGTTCGCATAGTCTCCACGGAAACAGCAGTTGTCATAGGCGTTGTTGCCGATCATGGTGGGCTTCGGCGCACGCATCGCCGTGAGCGTCGTATAATCCGCGATGCTCCCTAGGTCGACAGGAGTCTGTTCGCTGTCGCCCAGGTCCTGCTCAGGGAACTGCGCGCGCGTCACGAAGCTGGAATATCCCGCCACCGGAGTCGCGATCGTCACACGCGGGTCCAGTGAGCTGATCAGAATGGTCTGCCAGCCTCCGCCCGAAAGACCAGTCACCGCCACCCGCGCCGGGTCGGCATTCGGATGCGCCAGCAGAATATCGAGCGCGCGCTTCTGCGAAAGGTAGTGCAGTGCCACGCCGTTGGTGCCGGTCAGGTCCAGCTGGTTCGACCGCGTGTGGCTGAAGCCGTCCGTCTTCAGCTGTCCCATTCCCAGCCACTCAAAGTTGAACGCCAGCGCGCCCTTCTTCGCCTCATTGATGCAGCGGATCTGGATGTAGTCGTTCGCCACGCCCGTTCCCTCGTGGCCGTTCGTGTTCAGGATCACGGGAACCTTGCCCGAGAGTTTTTCCGGCTCATACAACAGTCCCGGAATCCACAAGTCCGGCATCACTTCGTAACGCAGGCGTTTGATGCGATACCCCTTGCCTGGCAGCACGTCCAGCCATTCCACGCGCGTCTTCGCCTCCGCCCACTTGCGGCCCTCGCCGCGCAGAACAACTTCATTCAGCACGCGCTGCCGTAACTGCTCTTTGGCCTGCGTCCATTGCTGCGCAGTGCTCACCATCGGCATGGACTTCACGTGGCTGGCGGTATAAACCTCAACCTCCACCAGTGCTTGGTTCGCCCCCAAAATTGGCTTGGCCAGCGCACTCTCAAGACTGATAGGTTGCGCGGCCATTGGCCGGGCAGCGAAAAGCGACAGCAGGAACAGCGTGATGATTGGCATAAGGACTATCTTAATCCCTCGCGGGTGCGCCAGTTGTGTAGGCAGATTCCCAATCCAATACCGCGCGATTTTCGCGGAAGCAGTTGCGAGGAGGGCTGAAAACATTGTGCTCGCAAGCGCACGGGCAAGCGAATCGCTCGCCTCACCCTTCGACGCATCGGATGTCCATGGGTGGCGCAGGCGACCTGTCCGCCGTACCCTTGGCGAAGGAGGATTCGCCTGTGCAAAATCTAACTCAAACAACAGCCGAATGGAAAAACGAGTGGTATTAGATTGTTAATCGGCTCGTCCAACCTAAAGCGCCAGCGCCTTGCGCAGTGAACCCATCGTTGTCGCCAGCGCCTGCTCCTTCGTCAACTTCCTCAACTCCGCATTGAACGGCTCCGCACGCATCGGCCCATCGTAACCAATCTTGCGCAGCGCGCCAAAGAACGCTTTAATGTCGATAACCCCGGTAGCCGCGGGCAACTCGCGTTTCGAGTCCACTTGCTGATCCACCGCGATGCCCGCCGGCGCGTCGTTCAAATCGACGCTCACGACATCGGCATTCGTCAGCGCTTCAATGTCCGCCGCTGATTCCGCCGACGTGTACCAGTGCCAGCTATCCAGCACCATCCCGACGTTCTTCTTCCCCACCTCTGCGATCAGTTCCCGGGTCTCCGCCATTGTATGGATGAACGGATACCGCCGGCTCGCCCACGCCGTCTTGGGGCCAACGTATTCAAGCCCCAGCCGTACCCCGTTGTCGCCCAGAATCTCCGCCGCCTGCCGCACGCGTGCCACATGGATCTTGAAATGTTTCGTATAGGTGAGCGCATCGCTGGAAGGCGTGATCCAGCGGGTACCGCGAGTGACCCCCGCCTTGTTCAGAGCCTTCGCGGTCGCCGGTAGCAGACTCATATCTTCAGCCCAACCCTTGTCGTCGGCGGGCAGATTCAGGCGCAGCCCTGCAGCGCCCCACACCAGGTTCTGCACCAGCAATGTATCGCGCAGCTTTCGAAGGCCGTCATCGTCCAGCCCGCGGATATACCCTTCCTGCGGCTCCACCGCCTGGAAGCCGTAGTAGTGGGCGAGTTCAATCGCCTCCATCTGGTTCGCCTTGACGCCGATCGCTCCGCAACTAAGTGAGGTCTTCATAGGATGTCCTTCCAACTCGCCTCTATCATAGCTGTCTTTGCATCGGGAGGTATCAGAGGTTGCCAGCAGTTGTGGGGCACATTGGCATCCAATGTCGCTTACATTGATTAGAACGACGCGTCGCATTTGGGGTCTGACACCTTTTTTCGGCCGTTTTCTTGTCCGCCGTAGCTTTAGCGAAGGTGGATGCCGAAAATGGGCTGTCTGACCCCAATTGCCCTCCATCC
>CAIRSA010000415.1 GCA_903881085.1 uncultured Acidobacteriia bacterium | reverse complement strand
TCAGGCCAGTTGTCGAGTGCAAAGTGCAGCCTTGGCCTCATTGAACTTCCCCGCTTCACTCATAATGAACATCGTGGCCGCAAATGTGAGCACAGCCCGTGATTGGATCAGCGACGTCGCATCCACCGCAGTCCTGGACGCTATCTTTGACTGGCTGAGCAAGCGCCGGATCGACTACGCCGACAGCGCCGATGTCTGGAATGTCCGGCGCCGTTGGCCGGCACTCAAACCAAAACTCCAATATGATTTGCTGCATGGCAAGTTCCGCTTCTCACCGCTGCGTCGGATTCAGGTCAAAGGTGAAGCGATTGAGTTGTGGTGCCCATTGGATGCTGTCGTTCTGAAAGCGATGGCGATGGTCTTCAACCGGAGACTGGACTTCCTGAAAAGCTGCTATCACCTACCAGGAAAAGACGGCGAAGAGAAACGGGGAGCCAAGGCCGCCGTGCGACACATCTGCTCCCAGTTGGCGTCGAACCAATTCGTTTTCCGCAGCGACGTGAAAAGTTACTATGCGAGCATCGATCATGCGGTGCTGCTCGGACTGGTGCGGCAGCACGTCAGAGACCGGCGCATGCTCGATCCTGTAGGGCAAAACCTGGGTAGAACCGTTGATGAGAACTGCCATTATTCGACGGTGAAAGTAGGCATCAGCCTGGGCTGCCCGCTGTCACCGGTGATGGCGGCGATTTACCTGGAGCCGCTGGACCGGCGCATGGAGGCAACCGGCCTGACTTACGCCCGGTTTATGGACGATTGGGTGATCCTGGCTCCGACACGATGGAGCCTTCGGCGTGCGGTTCGGGTGGTCAACGAAACGCTCCGCGAACTGCGCGTGGAGCAGCACCAGGAAGAGACGTTCATCGGACGGATTGTATAAGGGTTTCCATTCCTCGGGTACTGGATAACAGTGAAGGGCGTGACTGGGGTTGCGCCCGCAACATGGGATGCATTTCAGGAACGGGTGCTTGGTTTTATGAGCAAGACGCCCCGCAGGAGGAAATCCGGCGAGGCGTTGAGCAATACGTTCGGCGATGGAAGCGGTGGGTGGTCAGCGGCGTGTAGGATGTTAGTGTTTCATTCGGTCTGTCGGATTGGGAGGCTAGCCTCTTGTTCAACGCGGGCCAGTGCGAATCAAGGCTGGGGGACGAATCCGGCTTAGAGAAGATAAACATCGGCAAAGGGTTGCGTGGAAATTGTGAAGTATGGTATTCTCTTCACATTCTGGACCGCAAGAGCCCGAAATCCAGGGACATAGGAGCCATAATTTGCAAAATAGACTATTTCTGTATGCAGCCGGAGCCCTCGCCTTCATGGGCATCACCCCACTCGCCCATGCAGCTTTCATCGTAAACATTGTCGAGTCAGGAGGGAATGTTGTGGTGTCGGGTACGGGGAGCTTGGATATAACGGGGCTCGCCGCACAATGCAATCCGTGCGGTAATATAATCAACTCGTTATATCCCAGCATTGCATTAGTCACGATGGGGAATCCCTCCGGGCTCGGATCCGTTTATAACACCGTAATCACCGGCCCAGTGTTCGGATTGGGGGCTGAAACAGATACGCCCATAGGGACGGGATCCGACGTCGGTATTGCTGCGAAGCTCGGCCAGCTTTATGTGCCCGCATCCTACGTCTCGGGGAGCCTCGTGACATCGACCTCGACCTACAACTCAACTACTCTCGCGGCACTCGGCGCGGTGAACGGGACCTACACCTATACGTGGGGTTCCGGGGTCCACGCGGACTCATTGGTCATCAATGTCGCCACCCCTGAATCTTCCAGCGCGCCGCTAACGCTGGCCGGGCTAGGCGGAATCGCACTGTTGATGTGGAAGCGTAGACGCGCTGCGCCATCTGCTGGCTAGCTGAACGGTAACTGGAGACTCAACAACGGAAGGAAAGCCCGCGTGGAGATGGGAGGAACGCGCGTGCATCATCGCCCCGTTTGACGGGCGGCTATCGCCTTCATCATTAATGACCGCAGCGGGACGGTGCCTTCCGGTCTTGATTGTTCGTTTCGTAACCTGCGTGCCTTAAGCATCATCGTCATCCCAGATTCCCCCCGAAAATGGCGATATTCTCACTAACAGGGATCGCAAATTCTCCATTTCCGGCCGGACCAACACAGTCTCGATTCTGCTGGATCATGACGCCGCGTGTCTACGCCCGCATGGAATACGTCGAGGGCAACATCCTGGAAAGTGCGGTTATCGGAAAATACGAAGGGCGTCCAGTCGGCATCGAAAGAGCCATACAAAACACTGGGCAGAGGCCATATTCCTCGCCTCCTTGATTCCCCAAGGTATCCACCCATGCACAGTGCGGTATATATTTGGTTGTATATACCGATACTGTTTGAATGGGATGAAAAGAAGAATCGAACAAATCTCGCCAAGCATGGCATCGGCTTCGATCTCGCCCGCGAGGTTTCTTAGAAACTCGCGCACAACAGACTTGCTTCGGCGCCCGGGACGCTGACTTCGTCATCTGTTTTAACGCCCCGCCTCCGCGGCTTGTGCGCTTTTGGCAATCCCTTTGCCATCACCACTCAAGATCGCGATGTGGATGGCGAGTAACGTTACCAACTGATCGGCGCGGTCTTTACCAGGATCATCCTCGTGGTATTTGAGTCGAAGCCGGAACCGCAAACAGACGATGCGGGGAACAATTATGAAGAGAATTCAGCCAACTGAGGAACAGGCAAGACAACTCGCCGCCCTGGATGCGATCCACGACGCCGAAATCGATCTCAGCGATATTCCAGACCAGGCGGAGAAGTCCGGATGGGTTCGCGCCTCAATGTACAGGCCTCTTATGCGGGCGATTTCCATCCGCCTGCCTGAGCCCGACATTGCATTGGCGCAGGATCTGGCAGGCAGGAAAGGGCTTCCCTATCAGACCTACATTAAGCAATTACTGCACGATGCGCTGATTCGGGAACGGGCCGCTCTGTAACAGGAATGCGCTTGATTGGTGCTGGGTGTGCCGGTTGTGAATTGCATTCAGGGCATTCCGCGATCGCCGAAAGTTGCAAAGGGTTGGCCTATCGCCAATCACGATGTTCCGAAATTTACCACTTAAGAGACAGACATACTTTTCTTGGGTAGGGAACTTTATTAACCGTTGCGCCAGTTTTCAATGGTCAGTTTCGCCCCGGTTCTTTGGATGGCATGAAAATCTTCTGTGTTCCCCGTCACCAGGGGAACGCCGAGCCGGATCGCCACGGCAGCAATCAGACAATCCGGCAGTTCAACGATAGAGCCTTGTTTCCGCGCCGTGGCCTTGATGATCGCTGCGTCGTAGTAGTCGCTGGCAGACGGCGTAATCTGTTCGTTTTGGTTCAACCATGCCACTGCCTTTTTCAATTGGCCTGTTGCTCCCTTTGCTTCAAGACCAAAGACAATCTCATGAACCGTAACGCTCGTAAAAGTGAAGGTGTCATGCCGACGGGCGTAATTGGCCGCATGACGCGCCACAACTCTATCGTGCCCCTTGAAGTATTCGGAGAGTATATCCGTATCCAGTAAGACTTTGGACATTAGATCGCGTTTGACGGATTGCCGGGGCGGCGTCTTTCCTCGTAGGCAAGCTCAACCGCTTCATCCAGCAAAGCGGCGTCTTCCGGACTTCCAAACAAGCCAAGCCCTTGTTCAAAGACCGTTGCTTCCGCCCGACTTTTCCTCGGGGTCCGGTGCCGGTCAAGCCATGCATATAGTTCAGCCAATTCCTGCGGCTCCAGGCCATCAATGGCGCGTTCTATATCCTGCAGTGAATTCATGGCAGCAGATCCCTTCCCCTTCTACGATACTTGAATAGGATGGTTCGTGCCACAAAGCTGGGCCGCTGCATTGGATTTTGAGGTGCGGGGCGTCGAAGATAGGAGCCTGAGCGAGGACGCCGCAAATCTTACGGTACCCTTTAAACATGGCCATGCTGAGATCCATCTCCGTGTTGTTGATTGCTGCCGTCCATGTAAGTTTCGCCGCAACCGCTCCGAATGGTTTGGGCCGCAGCTTTCAGAAGTTGCGCAAGGCCGGGGCGTTGAACATTGGCTATTTCGGCGGGTCGATCACTGCGGGCGCGGGGGCGTCGAAGTCGGCGGAGACGTCGTATCGGGCGCTGACCACGCGCTGGTTTCGCGAACAATATCCCAAAGCGAAGATCACCGAAATCAATGCGGCGATCGGCGGCACAGGCTCGGACCTTGGCGCGTTCCGCTGCCAGAAAGATCTGCTGAGCGGCAAGCCCGATCTGGTGTTCGTGGAGTTTGCGGTGAACGATGGCGGCGCGCCGGAGTCGCGCGTGATCCGTTCCATGGACGGCATTGTGCGGCAGATCTGGCGCGCAAACCCCGAGACGGACATCGTGTTCTTGTACACGATTCATCACAGTGCCATGGGAGAGGTTTATGATCGCGGCCAACTGCCATTCACGATTCAATGGCATAACAAGGTCGCCGCGGCGTATCGGATTCCCACCTTGAATATTGGCGAGGGGATTTGGCGCTTGGTGCATGATGGCAAGCAGACGTGGGAAGCGATGCTGCCTGATAATGTGCATCCATCCGATGCCGGGTATGAGGTCTACATGCAGCAGCTGCGGCCGTTTTTGGCTGCGCACTCGAAGGATAAGCCGGCGAAGGCGCGCAAGGCTTTGCCGAAGCCGCTGACTGCCGACAGTTTTGAGACTGCCCGGTTGGTGGATGCGCAGGATGTGGTGGCCGCAGGCTGGACTCGCGACGATCCGGCGCAGGCAAAACGTTTTCCGCACACGATATCGACGGCAGCGCCAGGGACGGAGTTGATGGTTCCCTTCAAAGGCAATGCCGTTGGCTTGTACTGGATTATTGCGCCGGATTCGGGCGATGTGGAGTGGTCGATCGATAGCGGCGCGCCGAAGCGGGCTTCCAGTTGGGACAAATACGCGTTGAAGTATTCGCGCACGAACTACGTGATATTCACCGACAATCTGGCGCAGGGTGAGCACACGCTGACCCTGCGCGTGTTGACGGAGAAGAATGCGGAGTCGACCGGGACTTGGATTCGGATTGGGGCGCTATTGGTGAATTAACGGCTCCTGATTGAGCGCATTCAAGCCGAGCGGCGAAACCAAAGCCGCCACAGCGTGGCGAGATTTGGCTGTAACCTATTGATTCTAGATTCCAAAGCCGCCACGCTGTGGCGGCTTTGGATTTTAATAGAGCTATTCGTTGCTCCAGATGAGGCGGACGTGGTCTTTGTCGACAGTGTTGTTGTCGTCGAAATAAACGGAGCCGGCGCCCTTCCATTCCACCGCGCCAGGGATTGGCCAGGTGGTCACCATCATGTTGGAGATGTCCGTATCGCCGGGCTTCACGTCGGTAACCCAAGTCTGCCCGAAGACGTGGCTGAAAGTCGCGAGCAGATTGCGCGCGAAGTCCGACGTCAGTTTTCGATCCATGATGACGTTAGCGGCCGTGCGGCTGGAGAGGCGCTTCACGTCGGCGAAGAATTCGGCGGTGGAGAGTTCTTCCGGCAGGCCGCGGCCGAAGTAGGCATCGATGAATGCGAAGTCGTACTGACGGCCTTCGCTGCGCAGCTTGTGCATGGCGTAACGGCCTGAAAGCGGCACGAAGCGGACCTTTTCAGATAGCGCCGATTGCAGGAAATATTTTTCGGCGATGCCCTTTACTGCCGGGTCAACGTCGATCGCATCCACATGTTCCACAGTTGACAGCGCGGCTGCGTCGCGTGGCAGAGTAAAGCCCGCTGCGCCGACTACAAGCACATTGCGAGCCTTTGTATCCGCCACCATCTGCGCTCCAAGTTGCGTGTATTCGAACGCAGTCTTACCGCTCTCAGAAAAAATGCCTGAGGCGCGGCCGCCGCCTACCATCATGATGCGGATGGCCGGGCCATCGTCTTTTTCTTCGACCACGCGGATGCTTTGATATTCGCTATCGAAGTGGAACAGATCGGGCTCCTGGCCGGCCAGCGCGGTGCCTGCAACCACCAACAGCAGCGCCACGGACCCCGCGGCTACCTCTTTGACGGCGCGGTAATGTCCCATGGCCATTACTCCGGCTGCAATTGCCAGTAATCCGCAAACTACGAATGTGGAGTGCGCGACGCCGAAGGTTGGGAACAGCCACACCGGTGTGACGATGCCGCCTACGACGGAGCCAACGGTGGAAAAGAACAGGACCTTGCCCGATGCTTTACCGGCCTTGCCATCGTCGTTGGTGAGTTCGGCGAGCATGGGCACGGTTTGCGAGGCGAGATAAATGGGCAGGATGAACAATAATGACGCGGCGAGTCCGATGGACCACGAAAGCGGGACCCCCATGTCGAGCAGTTTCTCCATCAGGCGTGCTTCAAAGGGAAACGCCACCGCGCCGTAGAGCACGGCAGCCAGCAGAAGATTGCGCGAGAGCGCGGCGCGGGTCTTGTTACGGTCCCACTCAGCAGAGAGCGCACCGCCGCGCCAATAGCCCGCGCTTAGGGCGAAGAGCACGACGCCGAGCATCACGCCGGTGAGCGTAATGCTTGATCCCACAACGGGGATGGCCAGGCGAATGGCGATGACCTCTACCGCAAGCGTGGAAAAACCTTCCACAAACGCGATGATCCAGGGTAAGTAGGACGCGCCCCGGGCGGGCGGAGTGGTTAACTGCACTTACCTATTATGGCGCGGCAAGCTGAAACACATCCACGAATTTTGCACCCAACTCGCGCGAGCCGGATTTGAGCGTGAAGCGTAGGCGCCCGGTTCCAGCGGGCAATTGCACATTGGGGAACTCGCACGATGCCGCGCCGCGGGCGATTGCGGCGCTTTTCACAATGCCGTTCAGTTCGAACAAGGCCTCGCCAGCGGGCACGTTGGCGTCCAGCGTCACTGTGATTTTGTAGCGGCCGGCGGTCTTCACGTCGACCTCCCACCAGCCCACGGCAGGTCCCTTCGCTTCAGGTGCGACGCGCCAGTCCTGCCTTGTGAGTACGACTGGATTTTCGTACTTCGTGCCAATATAGATACGCGATGGCGCGTAGTCGCGGGGTGCGGCGACATCGGCGAACCAGGCAGTGTAGCGCTGGCGAAGATCGGCGACGATTTCCGGATTGGCAGCAGCGATGTCGTGCTTTTCGCCAGGGTCGGCTTCCAGGTCGTAGAGTTCCACGCCGTTGATCAGTTTGTAGCGCTGGGTGCGGACAGCCGAGCTGCGAAAAGGTTCCGGCCGGTCGCCGCGATGCCACTGTGTGAAGAGCGCGCGGTCAGGCCATGCCGGCGATTTGCCCTCGGCAAGAGGAAGAATGCTGCGGCCATCGATCTTCAGCTTCGGCGGCATGCTGACTCCGCACGCTTCGAGCAGCGTGGGGAAGAGATCGATGTGCGCGGCGATGCGGTCCACTTTTGAATTCGGTTTCACGCGCGCGGGCCAGCGCAGGAAGAAGGGCACGTGGATGCCGTTCTGGTAGGGCGTGGTTTTTTCGCCGCGCAGACCTGCGTTGAAACGCGGTTCGCCGATGGCGCCGTTGTCGGTCATGAACATGACGATGGTGTCACGCTCCTGATTGGTGCGCTTCAACATAGCGAGCAGATTGCCCAGGTTGTCGTCGATGTTCTTAACCATGCCATAGACGCGCGCGGTCTCGTCGTGCAGGCCTTTGGCGCGGAACGGGTCGGCGTATTTGTCGTCCACCTGCAGCGGTGAGTGCGGAGCGTTGGTGGGGAGGTAGGCGAAGTATGGCTTGGAGCGGTCGGCCTCAATCCAGCGCATCGCCTCATTAAAGTAAACGTCCGTGCAATATCCGGTGTACTTTTTTTGCACGCCGTTGTGAAACAGGATCGGGTCGAAATAGCTGCTACCGGGAGGATCGGAGGCCTGGCCGATGCCGCCGCCTTTGAGTACCAGCGCCTCCTGAAAGCCCTGGTCCATGGCACGCATGGGATAGTTGTCTCCGAGATGCCACTTGCCGAAGATGCCGGTGCGGTAGCCGGCATCGCCGAGCACTTCGGCGATAGTCACTTCGTCGGGGTACATGAGCGACCGGCCAAGAAACGTGTCGACGATCCCTGTTCGATAGTTGTAGCGGCCGGTCATCAGGCTGGAGCGCGTGGGCGAACAGACCGGGCAGACCTGGAACTGTGTGAACTGCACGCCGTCGCGGGCTATGGCGTCCATGTTCGGCGTCTGCAGATGTGGATTGCCGTGGATGGAAAGGTCGCCGAAGCCCTGGTCGTCGGTCAGTACAAAAATCACGTTGGGGCGCGTTGCCGCAGGAAGCGCAGCGGCCGCAGCCAGCCCTAGAAATATTCGCCGGTTCATGGTGGGTTTATTCTATCGAAAAACCGAAGTTGTGCGGCAGATTGGCAATCCAATACCACTCGTTTTTCTATTCGGTTGTTCTTTAAGTTAGTTATTGCTCAGGCGAATCCGCCATAGCTTTAGCGACGGCGGATTCGCCTGCCTGCCCGCTCGCTTGCGAGCGCTATGTTTTTTTCGCCTCTCGCAACTGCTCCCTCGAATCGGTTGGAAGTGGCCGAGTGCCACTCGGTGAGCAGGATGCCATTCCAATGTCGCTTACATTGACTAGAACGACGCGTCGCATTTGGGGTCAGACACCTTTTTTCGGCCGCTTTCTTGTCCGCCG
>CAIRSA010000414.1 GCA_903881085.1 uncultured Acidobacteriia bacterium | reverse complement strand
TGGTTCATTGGGGCATTGCGGTGGAGGGCAATTGGGGTCAGACATCCCATTTTCGGCAAATACGGCCGAAAAAAGGTGTCAGACCCCAAATGCGCAGCGTCGTGCGAATTCGCTGAAGCCCATCCGACTGCTTTTTCCAGGATCACCGCCTATCGGTAAATGTTTTTCCTTCCAGCAGAATCAATTGCGCGTGAGCGCCGGTTCATCTTAGAACTATGGGACTAGTCTTTGGGCATGGACGGATTTACTAAGATTGGACAATATAGCAAGAGTTTACGCATCTGGTCGGACAAACGGGAAAAAGAGATTTCGATCCAGGTCTACTTCAGCGTGCGCTGGCAGGACGGCTGCAAAATAATACAAATAAACAACTTATATGAAATCCCCTAGGCCAGAGGGCGGTGGAGGGAGGGGAAAGCGGTACATAGTACTAGGACCATTGACGGATCAATTAAGGGTTCTCCTATTGACCGTTCTAGGTATTTAGCATTAGATTGGAGTCGTGGCTGAACAACGAAAGAATAAACGATTCGATCTAAAACTCCCCTTCGAGCTGACGAGAAAAGGGAGTCAAACGACGTCGAAGACTGGTGAAACCAAAAACATGAGTTCTGGTGGTGTGCTATTCACCACGGATGTCACTATCGACGTAGGAGACGCAATTGAATACATGATCACGCTGCCTACGAGTTCGAACTCAGGTGGGTTGGTCAGGCTTAAGTGTGTCGGGAAGGTGACTCGTTTCCATCCGGAGGGAATGGAATCGCCGATCAGACCATCCCATGCGGTGGCGGCAACACTGGAACGTTACAAGTTCATCAGAAAATAAGTACAGTCTCCTAAAGGGGACAACATCCGGATTGTTTGTGCAGTGCTTTCAGGAGGGGATTACACAAACACACCCGTGGTGTTGTCCCATTTTTTTACTTCACCCCGATCGTCACTCCGTCCTGGCTCGTCTTTCCCGCAATCATAAGCACAATGGGTATGCCTGTTCCAATCGCGATGGAACTCGGCACCGTCACATTCACCTGCAAGATTCCAACTGACAATCCAGGCACAGGGCCAGTATAAAGAACATTTGCGGGTTGGCCACCAATGGTCACGGAAACGTTGGGGTCGATCACTGTCCCGCCGGCAGTTGCGATTGTGCCATCGGGCACCGGCGGATTGAGGTTTCCTTGACCCGTAGAGAAAAATGCAATACTAGTGCCGCGCGCGGCCGCATTCGTCCCGGAGTTCAGCGTATAGGTCTGGGATGCGCTATCGAAATTAAACGCGGCGCCCTGGCCTACGCCATTGCCTGTGAATGTAAAGATGCCTGGCGAGGTGGGTTGAACCTGCAGCGGATAAACGTTTGACACGGTGCTGTTATAGTTCACAGTTACTGCGCTAAAGATTTTTCCATTGTCCATGTACGGCACTACGGCCGCCAACTGGCTATTCCACACATAAAGCAATGGGGCGGGGGTCTGATCGAATAACACTTGAACTCCGGCCAGACTGTTGGCGACGGTGGGGCCTCCCGTCACGAAGGTTGTCAAAGAGGCGGGTCCCAGTTGAGCGCCATAGATTACCACCACCTCACCGGGAGCAACGGCATTCGCCTGGTAGCTGGCGGCATTCACAATGGTGCTGATCCGCGGACCAGGCGGAAGAACAGTGAACTGCGGGCCGGCAGCGCTGTCTCCACCGCCCGGATTCGGGTTTGAAACTGTAATTGGCAATACGGCAGCTGCGATCATCATGGCGGCTGGAACCACAACGGTCATTACCGTACCGGCGATGAGCTTGGATTTGAGTGCCGTGCCGCTGGCCTTTACAACGCTGCCACTATAAAAATTAGCCCCCTGCAAGGTGACCGTCTGATCGTTCGCCCCGATGGTGGCATTGTCAGGCCAAATAGTGGAAATTGCAGGGACACCCGGCTGCACGGTCAGACTGATGGCGAATGCGACGGTCTTTGCCGCGGAAGCTGGGACGGTGATGGTGATGGTGGACGTGTAGGTTCCAGGCAGCAGTGCGGAGGGATCTATCGTCACCGTCAGCGGGACCGGAAAGGCGGGAAAGATCGCACCGGAAGTTGAGTTCACCGTGAGCCAAGTTCCTCCTCCGACAGCCAAAGTATAGGAAAGTGCGCTTCCCGTGCTGATCATATTGATGACTTGCTGCAATGGATAAGGGTCGCCGCGGCGATAGGTGAGTGCAATGCTGGGAGGGCTGAGCACCAAACCAGGGGGGGATTCCTGAACGCGCAATGTGACCGGTATGGTGACGGCGTCGGCAACGGTGCCGCCCGCGGGGGTGACAATCACCGAGCCGGCATAAGCGCCAACGGAAAGCCCAGTGGGATTGACGGCCACGGAGACGGCAAGCGTGGTGGTTCCCAAGGCAGGCGTCGCGGTTAACCAGAGACCGCCCGCGGTGACTACGGAAACACCAGTAGACGCGGCTCCAGCTGTGAGGACGGCAATAGAGACAGTCTGTGCAGCTGGAAGTGTGCTTAGTCCGTTCTGGTAAGAAAATGAGAGTGAAACCGGGGTTGCTTTCAGCGCGGTAGCAGCGCTTAACGTTAAATTGTCTAGAAAAACAATCAAAACGATTGCCCGGAAGAGAGTAGGCAATACGGTAGACATTCCTAAGCAATCTATCGGACAGAGTGGTAACAAACTGTACCAGTACCAATTCGCACAAAGTACTCCACTGTTCTATTGAAGTCTGGACGCCAAAGAGCAACACTCAATGTATATGGATCGCGACTCACATTCGTTATGGAATGCCAGGGACGTCGCGCGCCTGCTGGCGTTGGTGGAGAACGAGCGCCGCTATTTTGCGGAAATCACGGCAAACCTTCCTGTTCCGGTCGCCATCATCTCATCCAGCTTGGAACTGTTGCTCACCAATCGAGCATTTCAGTCCCACTTTCAAGTGAATCGGCGCCAAGAGCAATCTGTGCGGCTGACGGATTTGGAATCCGGTCAGGCGATGGCAGCCCAGGCGCAGGCAGCATTTGCTGCGAACCAGGCGATGGACCGCGTAGAGGCAGGAACGCTGTACATCTCCCTGGCTCCATTCCGTGCCGCTGAAGACCCTGGTCAAGAGATGTTGCTGGTGGTGCATGGGGCGGATTCACCCGCGGTGCAACATGCGGATGAAGCTGAGTATGACGCCATTTTCTGGCGTCGTGGGGCTGATCGCCAGTTTGTATCGGTAAGTCCCCAGGTGGAAGAGTTGCTTGGTTACAAACCGCAGCATTATCTGGACGACGCAGGTTTCTGGATCAGCACAGTGCATCCGCGGGACCGGGATGCGGTGGAGGACTTTTATAGCAAGATTCATGCCGACGGCCGGTACCACATGGAGTACCGCTGCTCAAATTCAAGCGGGCAGCTACGGCGGTTGCGCGATGTGATTCGCGTTCGCGATGGCCGCATGACTGGCTTCACGCTGGACGTTACGCAATGCGCCCTGATTGAAAACGATCATCTGCAGTCGGAGAAGTTCGAAGCTCTCAGCCGCCTGGCGCGCCGGGTGACGCATGACTTCAACAACCTGCACATGGTAATCAAGGGCTATGGCGACGAGGTGCTGAACTCGCTGCCGGAAGATGGGACTTCGCATGGCGACATGGAAGAGATTCTTGGCGCAGCCGGCCGCTTGGCGACGGCAGTGGAAAAGCTTGATATTTACGTCCGCCGCCCCGCGCCACGCAACGCGCCTTTTGACGTGAACCAATTTGCGGAGAGGATTTCCAGCAGTGCGAAACTCTCCCACGGCGGTGAGCTGAAGTTGGATCTGGACGTCACTGTGGGCGCTGTTCAGGGTGACGCGGAAAACCTGGAGAAGATAGTAAACTGGCTGTTGGCGCTGGATGCGGTTGGGCCTACGCGCGTTTCCACTTGCCACTTCCGGGCGGCGGAGGTCCATGCCGATAAGCCGGGGGCAATCCGGCCCGGCGATTACATCGCGCTGGAGATTGGCAATTCCGCGCCGATGTTCGATCCGATTGCGGTGGAGCCTGTTTTGCTGCGCGCCCACACGGTGATGCGTCTGATGGGCGGCGGGTTTGAACACTACTCCGATCTTCGGGGGAACCAGTTTCGCCTGATGCTGCCAGTCTGCACTGTTCCCATGCCGGTGAAGGAAGAGGCCATCCCTGTTGTTGCCAAAACGGAGACGCCACGCACTGTTCTGGTGGTGGAAGACGAGCCGGGCATCCGCGCGTTGATCCGCAAGATGCTGCTGCGGCGCGGCTATCAGGTGTTGGAAGCGCAGACGGGAAGCGAGGGACTGCAGATCGTCAATGAACGCGACGGGAAGATTGACCTGTTAATCACGGACCTGATGCTGCCGCAGATGAACGGGCGCGAACTGGTAGACCGGTTGGCGTTGACATGGCCACAGATCAAGGTTTTATTCATCTCTGGTTTTACTGACGATCCGCTGTTGGCGCGCGAAACCTTGCCGGCCGGAGTGGTATTCCTGCAGAAGCCTTTCACACTGGAATCGTTGTTGGAAAAAGTCGATCAGGCGTTGCGCCTGTCATTGGCTCAGACATCCTGACCTCGGCGGGGAATTTTGCCGCGAAGTGGAAATTCGATTGATCTTGAAAAACCGCTCACTGACGTGCGGTGCTCGGTTAGTAGCAGGCAACTGCTAGCCGAGCCGCGCACATCAGTAAGCGGTTTGGGCTCATGTTAATTTCCGTGGAGGTCAAGATGTCATAGGCTTTGAAAGTAGGTCATGAACTTTCGGGCGCAGGCATCCAGGTTTTCAATCGCACCGCCGCCCATGAGCGGCGAACACATCTCGTACGCCACATCGCCATAGAAGCCGCCCTCGCGCATGGCGGTAAAAAATCCGCGATAGTCGATGAAGCCCTCGCCCATGGGCACCGCTTGCGTGTACGGGGGGCGCGGTTCGTAGTTGACCAGATCAGGCTGGTACTTGAAGCGTGGACGTAGCTGGTAGTCGGCAACGGTTGTGTGGCAGGTGATGGGCGCCATTTTGCGCGCGGCGGCGATAAGATCGGTACCATGGAGCGCCGGCGCCCAGGCGTCGAAAATGGCACGGCAGTTTGGTTCGCCTATCTCCTGAATCAGATCGAACTGGCTCTCATAATGGGCAGCCAGGTCGTGATGGTTTTGCACTCCGATAATTACGCCATGCGGTGCGGCGCGGCGGGCGCATTCGCGGATGGCTTTTACAGTCATACTCCATAGCGCGTGGTGATTTTGCGAGGGATGATCGTAGGCGGTGAAGATGCGTACAATGGGTGCACCGATCGTGGCGGCCATTTTCACGAGCGTGCCGATGTGGTCGATTTGCATCTCGCGATGCGGCACGTCGCCGTGTTCGAGGTCGGCCGAGAAGTTGTTGTAGCCGGCTACTACGGCGCAGTGCAGGCCGTGCGAGTGGAGCTCGGCTTTGAACTTGCGGCAGGCGTCGAGGTCGTAATCCAAGGCGGAGAAATGGGGACGCTTGGCCATCAGCATCACTGCGGGAAATTCCAGTTGCTGGGCTTTTGCTAAGAATTCACGCATGTTGAGATGGGCTTGGCCTTGCCATACGCCGGCGTAGCTGACGGAGTGGAGCACTGGTTTCATACGCTGGCAGTATACTTTGTTTGGAAGTTGCGTGCAAAACGGAGAGGGTGGCTCGCTGTTGAAAGCAAGCGTCCCGACGAGTCGGGACGCGGCAGACACGAGTGTCCGCGCCACGGTTTTAGATTACGGTGGCTACCAGGGCCTTGGCCTCTTCCTGCACGCGATGCAGGTGGTCTGAACCGAGGAAACTTTCGGCATAGATTTTGTAGACATTTTCCGTGCCGGAGGGCCGCGCGGCAAACCAGCCGTTGGCGGTCATCACTTTCAGGCCGCCCAGTGGCGCGCCGTTTGAGGGGGCGGCGGTGAGAATCGCCTCGATCTTTTCACCGGCCAGTTCGGTGGCGTGGACTTCGTTGGCGGAGAGTTTGGCCAGCTTCGATTTTTGTTCCGGTGTGGCGGCTGCGTCGATTCGTTCATAGACGGGCGCACCATAGCGGTTGGTGAGGGCGGTGTACATTTCGCCAGGATCCTTGCCGTGGCGGGAAAGAATCTCGGCCGAGAGCAGGCCCATGATGAGGCCGTCCTTGTCGGTGGTCCAGACGGTGCCGTCCTTGCGTAGAAACGACGCGCCGGCACTTTCTTCGCCGCCAAAACCTAGCGAGCCGGTGAGCAAACCGTCGACGAAGAACTTGAAGCCAACGGGAACTTCCACCAGCGTGCGGCCGAGTCCTTTGGCGACGCGGTCAATCATGCTGCTGGAAACCAGCGTCTTGCCGATTCCTGCATCGGCACGCCAGCCTTCACGATGGGCGAATAGATATTCGATCGCTACGGCCAGATAGTGATTCGGATTCATCAGTCCGGAACTAGGCGTGACGACGCCGTGGCGGTCGTGATCGGAGTCGCAGGCGAAGGCGACATCGAAACGGTCCTTCATGGCGATCAGGCTGGCCATGGCGTAGGGGGATGAACAATCCATGCGGATCTTGCCGTCCCAATCGAGGGTCATGAAACGGAAGGTGGGATCCACGGAATCGTCGACGACGGTGAGGTTGAGACCATATTGTTCGCCGATGCGGCCCCAGTAGGCGACACCTGCGCCGCCCAGTGGCGCGACGCCCAGGGCGGGGTTCGCGGAGCGGATGACATCGAAGTCGATGACGGCATCCAGGCCGTCGATGTACTCGCCGACGTAGCCGTGGCGGTGCGTCGTGGTTGCCGTTAACGCGCGGTTGAACGGGATGCGCTTCACTTCTTTCAAGCCGCCGGCAATAAAGGCGTTGGCCTTCTGCTCGATCCATTTCGTAGCGTCCGAATCAGCGGGGCCGCCATGCGGCGGATTGTACTTGAAGCCGCCATCCTGCGGCGGGTTATGCGATGGCGTGATGACGATGCCATCGGCCAGGCCGCTGGTGCGGCCCCGATTGTAATTAAGAATCGCCAGTGAGATGGCCGGAGTCGGCGTGTAGCCGCCCTCGGCGTCGATCATGGTTTCAATTCCGTTGGCGGCAAGAACTTCCATCGCGCTGCGGAAAGCCGGTTCTGAAAGCGCATGCGTGTCCGCACCGATGAAGAGCGGCCCGGTGGTGCCTTGTCCGGCTCGATAGAGGCAGATCGCCTGCGTGATGGCCAGAATGTGGGGCTCGTTGAACGAGTGAAAAATGGAAGATCCGCGGTGCCCGGATGTACCGAACGCTACCGGCGCGCTGGCTTCCTCCGTGTAATAGGCGCTTATCAATCGGGGGATGTTCGTCAGCTGCGAAGCCGGCGCAAGTTTTCCTGCAAGCGAGTGGATGCTCATTGGTTTTAGGGTACAAGTTTCCTGGGGGCGAGTGTTACTTCGCTATCCGATAGATTATCAAATCGGCGTCTTCGTAATAGACGCTGGAATCGGTGTGAGCGGAGGCATAGGCAGCCATCAAGCGAGCGGCGTCGAACTCCATGGAGGCGCGGCCGGTTGAGGTGGAGTAATAGAAACTACGCCCCGTGCTGCCGGGGAGGGCAAGTTTGCCTAATTGCGGCAACGGGCGCTTTTCAATAAAGACAAAGATGTTGTCTGCTTCATAGGGGAATTGGAATTTGGGATTCGAGACCCTTGCTTTGGAATAGGCGCTCAGGAAATCAGTCAGCTCGACATGCCAGCCGCGGCCAAAGGAGTAGGCTGCTTCATGGATGGGGGAGACCAACACCCAACGATTTCGCGGATACTTTCGTGCGATCTGTGCGGCCATACGGGCAGAGGATTCGTACTCATAGGGCCCATCGGCAGGAGTGGAACTGAAGGCGCTGTTTAGGGACAGACCCATCGCCACCAGAAATACGGCGGCAACAACCTGGCGCAACAGGCGCGGCGAACGGGCATAGCACCAGTAGACGATCAAGGCGACCAGAATACAGCCCAACGATGCAAGAAAGATGCCGGGGAACGATGGCTCTACGATCCACGCCAACAACGCGGCGCAGAAGGCATAGCCAGGCGAGCGCCGGGCGCAGCCGGTGGCCAGCACCATGAAAAACGCGCTGATTTCGAGTCCTGCAGGCTCGCCAACCGAATCCAGGCCGATATTGCGCGTATAGGCCCAAAACATACCGGCGGCAAAGGTGGAACACCACAGTGCCTGCGAATACTGATATGCGCACCATGCCACGGCTCCCATCAACAGGGCATAGAATACCGGCGCGCTGAGGCGGATCACCGTGGCCGCGTCAAGGCCGCTGAGAAAAACTACCGGCGCAAGAAACGCTACGGAGCCATCGGCATTCCACAGGTTGCCGGTCACCAGTGTTTGCAACGACACAACGCGGGCGTAGGTCTGAATGCCGAGAAAACGGAAGTTGGTGAGCGGATACCAGAGAAATTGGACAGAGGCGCTGATCAGTATCAACCCTAACAGCAGGCCGGTTTGAGAAAGGTGCACGACGCGCTCCAGCAGTTTCGAAGCCGCCGCGCGATTGTCCCACCAGCGCCAGAAACCGGCATATGCGTTCTGCCACGCGGCAGGATCGTAGATCCACCTTTTGTGAGAGGCGAGCACGATGTTGGTTCCCATCCAAAGAAAGTAGATCGACATTACTATGCCGGGCAGGCACAGCTTCCAACTACCGAACAGAATGCAGGTAAACTCCATCACCAGCACTGTGCGAATTGCCGACGGAACAATCAACTTGTACCATGGGCCGCCCCACTTATCGCCAGCCCGCGCCGACAGCACGGGAAGCACGACGTACAGCGCGCCAATCGCAATCACAACTCGAAGAAGATCAATCCAAACCTGGAACATAGTAGTTAAGCCGAAGCGGAGTAATGATAATGGTCAATGGACCGCGTGTGTTTCAGAAACATCACGGTTGTAAGGATGGCAAATACCGCACTGCCGGCGGCGAAGCCGTAAACCGCCTGATGATATCCACCCACACGGGAAATCAAGTAGCCGCAGATCAGGTTCACCACCAGCCCTGCCGTGGCGGATAGCAAAACAAAGCGCGGCCGCGAAAGCGCGAAGAACATACCGGTGTTCCATAGCCCTAACACCAGGAGCGGATAGCCAACCAACGCCACCCCGGTTACCTCGCGCATGGCGGCGGTTGGCAACAGATGAAAGTGGGCGGCCGCCCAGTAGGTAAGCCACCCGGTGAATGCGCCAAACGGAAGGAAGGACAGAATACGGAACTGATAGAAGCGCAGCATTTCCTGATTAAACTCTTTTACTTCCTGGACCGAAAGTCGTGCCTGTCCGCTGGCGATGCGGGCGTAGAAAGAGAGCATGGAAGTATGCACCCAGCCCACCTGAAACACAAAGGCGATCATGGCGATGTCGAGGCCGGTTTCGTAATCGCCGCGAAAAAGAAAGGGCAGCGAAGAGGCGGAAGTGCGTGAGGTCCAGGCCATCCAGCGGTCGGCGAACAGGAACAGATAGTAGAGGCAGCCGTAGACGAAAAAGGGCATGGTGATGTGCACAATGCGGCTGCTGAGGAAGTCGCCGCCGGACTTCGCACTTCGATTCGACTTTTGGCGGAGCGTAGAGATGGCGATGGCTGCGCAAACCGATGCCGTCACTACGATACCTATCAACTGCGAGGCCATCAGGGTCATGCCAAGCACCCGCAGGCAGAGCGCGACTGTGGCGATGCCGGCCATGACCGCCACCCCTACAACGATATTTCTCTCCAACACGTAAAGCACCCCGCAGGCCAGCCACAGAAAGCTTAGCGCGCAGTGGAAGCCAACCGCGACCCACTCCAACGGGAACGGCAGCAGGCCGTAATAGTAGTTGAACAGCAATCCGGCCAAAGCCCAGGCGGCGATGACTGCCGCGCCCAGCATCGACCATTTGCGGCAGGCCTCCGCGGCGGAATCCCAGTCGCCTGTATGAATCAGGAAGAGGGACCGGCGGGCGGAGGCCTGCACGATTCCCCCGGTGGCGATAAAACTGGAGACGGTTCCGATGGCGACGGCGGCGGCAGAGTCAGGCAGCAAGTCACCGCCCCATAGGCTCAAACGAAAAAACAGGGTGGAAAGAGCGCACAGCAGGACGGGAATAGCGAAGGAGATTCCGTCCAGGTATTCCAGCAGAATGTTGCGTTTGGGCTTGGGCTTTGGGCTGTACGTTTGAGGCTGCTGGCAGTTGGCCAGGTGAGCCTTCGCCATCATCAAAGTGGAGCGGTAACCGTATTCGTTAAATGCCACCGCATCGGTAATGCCGTCCAGTTCCAAGCGCACCGCCAGATCATACACGTCGAGTGGGGGCTTGGACTTCGCCATGCCTTCCGCCGGCCTTAAGCAATTTGGAAGTTCTGTTCGCATACGGAAAGAGAGTCGTACAGATCGAGGAATGGCTGGGTGCAACTCTCGATGGTGTAGTGCTGATGGGCGCGCTTGATTGCGGCGGCAGCCAGACTGGCGCGCATCTCCTCTGCCTGACGGCCGTGCAGCAGGACGAGCAGGGCGCGGGCCAGATCGGCCGGGTTGTTCGGCTCAACCAACAGTCCGGTTTCAAGCAGGGTCTCGGAGATGTTTCCCACGTCGGAGGCGACCACCGGGCAGCCTGAAAACATCGCTTCCAGAATTGTAAACGGCAGCCCTTCCGAAATGCTGGGCAGGCAGAAGACATGGGCCTGGCCGAACGCTTTCGCGGGTTCCTTGGTTACACCGAACTCAATGGTGCTTTCCAGCTTGTGTTCGGTGATGATCTTCGTGCAGCGATCGAAGTAGGCCTGGTCGGCCACCTCTCCCAACACGCGGAAACAGACATTGGGGACCTGATCGCGAACGATAGGAGCCGCGCGCATCAGCACTTCGATGCCTTTCAACGCGAAGATGCGCGCCAGCGTCAGGACCGTGGGCCGCTGCGGCAGATTCGAGCGGTCAGGAAAGAAGCGTTTCGGGTCGACGCCGTTGGGAATAAAACGGATCTTTGAAGAGTCGGCTCCGAAATACGCCTGCCACTTGCGGTTGAATTCACCGAGGCAGGTGACCACGTCGGCATAGTGATAGTTCATGCGCACAATGGCCTGGTTCCAGCCGAGCAGGAAGCGGCGGCAATTTTCGCTGGCATCCATTGCTTCGATGCCGACATAAAGCTCTCGCAGATAGATGCCATGTTCGGTTAACAGGAATGAGGTGCCGTAACGCAGCTTGGCAAGTGTGCCGGGAATGCCTCCCAGCCCAGCCATGGATGCGTGGACGAGGTGCGTGCGGCGGATAGGCTTTGACGTGATGGCCAGATAGCGCAGCAGCCAGCGCATGCAGGTAGTGGCGTCCTCCAACAGGAACCTGGCTTCGGCGCGGAGGCAGCGAAGAAAAGCGTTCCACGTTTCGGCTGAAGTGAGGGTCACAGCGTAGTCGTACTTCTCAAAGTAGAGCTGCATGGTGAGCAGGGCCTTGCCTACGGCAGCTGGATTCGAGTTGAGCCCGGCGAAGACGGCGCGCACAATTTCTTCAAAAGCGGGAAGAAAAAACTGCTTGATGATTTTTGGCGTGGTGTGCTGCTTGCGTTCATAGGCGGCAGAGAACGGAATGTCGGGCATGCCGGGTTCTTCGGTTCCCCACAACGGCAGACGGTCTACCGAGAGGACATTTGCCGGAAGATCAAACACAGCTTTAAGCCGCGGCGAGTGAGCCACGGCAAAGATGTGAAAATCGGCTTGCGGGCAGTGTTTGACCAATTGGTCGCACCACACGCTTACGCCGCCATGATAGAAGGGATAGGTCCCCTCAGAACTCAATAGCACGGACGTCCGGGATGGATTCGACTCATTGCCAAGACTCATCAGTGCCCCCCGTTTTGTTTCTGTAGCTTAGAAACCGCTCCCTCGGCGCAGGAGTTGAAAGCGCATTTACGGTCGCGGCTCGGTGAGAAGCAGGCATTTTCTCACCGAGCTGCGACCGTGAGGGAGCGGTTCCCCTGGCACACCCAAATTCCATCCGCATTCTTGCGGGGGCCTTGCTCAAGAACGCCCTCCGTGGGGAAACTCAACGGCCCCTTCCATCCCCACCAAAATTGTGGATGGCGCAGGATTCGGGATGACGATACGCACCACATGCGATTGTACTAACTGATCGGGCACGAGCAAAACTTCCGAGACCTTGGCCTTTAAATCGATCGGCGGATCGGTTGGAAACGCGACCTTCACTTTGGAGCCTATCTCGATTGATTGCGCCATCTTGCCGGTAACCGGGACCTCCACAATCAGATTGCTGAGATCGGCCAGTTGGAAGAGTGGCGCTCCGCCCGTCACTTTGTCACCTTTCATCACCGACACCTGCAAAATAGTTCCTCCGCGTGGCGCTCTTACCTGTAAGCTTGCCATTCTGGAGCGAGCAGTCTCCACGACGATCTCGGCGTCTTCCAGGTCCAGCCGCGACCCCCCGGCATCGATCGTGGGTTGATCATCGAGCTGCAACTTGGCCATCTTCAATTGAGAATCGGCAGCATCGGCCTCTTGCTTTAGGCGCAGAAGGTTCTCTTTTGCCGAGCGCAGGTTCTGGAGATCCATGTCTTCCTGCTTGCGGGCTGTTTCCAGGTCCTGCGAGGTGGCCAAATGCTGATCCATCAGCTTTCTCAACTTGGCTGTTTCCTTGCGGGCATTGGCATAGGCGGTCTCGTAAGTCTCGACGGAATAGCTGCTTAGGCGCGCTTTGGCGGCCTCGCGAGTCATGGTTGCCGCGCGGTATTGCTCGTCCAGAATCGGCGACTTCAATCTTTTCGCCGGCTTCATACGCTTTTTGGCCATTGCGGCGCGTAGTTCGGCCCGCTCCAGATTCTGGCGGACTTCGGCGTTGTCGAATTCGGCCAGCAATTGGCCAGCGATCACGCGCTCGCCGGCTTTCACTTTTACGGCCAGGGCGGTTGCCGTGAAGTCGAGGCTAATGGTGTTGACCTGATTGGCGCGGATGCGCGCCGGCAGGACCGTTTTGAGACCGTTCTCATACCTGCTAGACCATCCGCGCGAAACCGGTGGCAGCACCAAAGAAAATACCACCAGCGTGACGAAGATTTTAACTACTGTCCAGGATATGGACTCGATATTACCGTCGTTAACGATTCTGACTTTCATTTTGATTCTCCAGGCCTTAATTTACAGGGACAACAACAGGTTGTCCGGCGTCCAGGGTGAGGCGGCCAATGTGTTGTCCGCCATAAGTTTCGCAGCTAGCAGGGCAAATTCCCGTAACCGGGACTGTCAGTGCTACCGCGGATGTAAACGTGATTTGGTTCGAGGTATCGATGGTCGCCTGAATGGGTGAGGTCTCGCGCCTCAAGCGATCTTCCATCCGCTGACCGATGACCGACTGCGGCAAGCTGAGTACGGGAAGGTTCGACAAGGCCGTGAACTTCTGAAAGGTCCGATCCACCAGGTCGGTGAAGATGGAGTGTGCGCCATCGTAACGCCAGAAGTTCGATTGGTGGAACATCGAAGGGTAAATTTCGCCACGCAGCATATAGGTCAACAAAGTACTGCTCTAAAAGTTGAGTATGGAATCGTAGGATTGTTGGGTCGTGAAGAAGGGAGGTCCGTTGGGATCGCCACCCAGCCGGAAAAGCCCGTTGGGTCCATAAAACCAATTGTACTCATCGGGTTCCGAACCTTCCACACCTTCCAGGCCGGAGCCAGCGTTAAAGAAAAGATTGGTGGCGCGGCGCGGAACGATGAACACGTCAGGCTGCAAAGTGCTGTACATGCCAGTGTTGGGGATCGCCGGGATCCATTCCGGATGCGAAGTGTCGGAGACCAGGAAGTGTATGCCCTGGTCGGAGGCGGCACTGAGGAAGTCGGCGTCGAGCAATCCGCTGACGCCTGGCGTAACCAGACTCAGCGGTTCGGCCGGGATTCCCAGTTGATCGGCAATCCGTTTGTTTTCTGATATTTCGAAGGTCGACTCGTCGTAATTGGCGGCCCGGCATTTGCCGCTTGCATCCTGCGCAAAGCAATCCAGATTCTTGTGGTCATAGGTATGGCTGAGCCAGTAGAAGTCATTGAAGCTGAGCAGCGCCTCGGCGACCAGGGAATCATCGGGCTTTGTGCCGGCCTTGGCGGTGGACCCATACGTGTTGTAAGTCATGGTGATGCGAAAGTTTTGAAATTGGGGATTTGCGTTCCAGTTCTGCTGCCACTGCCGGATGCTGTGCAGATCGTCCCCGGTCAGGCGCAGCAGTGGGCACTGCACCGTGGCCGCTGAATTCTGGTCGACCACGAAGGTGGTCGGCCGGCAGGCATCGATGTATGAGACAAACAGGCGGTTGGGCAGGAACAGGTCGTCGTTCTGAGGAGTGAAGAAGATTTCCCGCTCGCCGATGAATACGCCTTTGGTCACCCAGTTAAAGATGCCGTAGTAAAGCGCGAGGGAATGAAGCAATGAGGCGTTATGGTCCATGGTGAGGGCTAGATACTCCCGCCCGTCCGCGGTTGTGTGCAGCACCCCTGCGGTGGAGCCATTGATCTGCATCAACTCAGTAGTGGTTTCGCCTGCGGCGGCAACCGGTTTGGCAATGTAGGCGTACGCTTTAGTGAAGGCGATAGGATTCTGGATGTTGAGGTAAGGAAATACGTTGGCCGCCGCCGGCTGGAGCTGAATCGTATTCGTGGTGCTCACGGTATCAAGAGGTTGCATGCCAAAACGCGGTTCCGGAAAGGTATAAAAACTGGCCAGCCGGACTTTGAAATCGCGACAGTATGCATCGAGTATGGCCCAGTTGGCCGGCGTGAGGGCCGCCACCCATGTACCGTTCTGTTGGTAGGAGAGCGATCCCGTGGCAAGTACGATGCCCTGGTAGAACCCCTTCTTGCCGTCGGTTAGGGTTGGTATGGGTTGAGTGGCCAGTTTGGCGGTATCGTACGGTATTCCAACATGTTGTAAATACAGCTGAATAGCTGCGAAAGACGACGCGCTTCCGTCAGCCGAGAGGACAAGAAGTTTCATGTCCACCGGCTTGGCGAATAATCCACCCTCGGAGGGCGTCTGCGCCAGACCGGGGGTGGCGAGGAGAAGGAAAGTTACGATCAACTTTAGAGTCGTCATGTCTTACAGCAATATTAGGGGTTGGAAAGAATCACCACAAGAGAACGGTCATCATAGTACTAAGAGTTATTTTGAAGCACCTGGTTGTACCTATAGTCCTAGTCGGGTACTACCTTAAAACAAAACCAGGCAGGTTTGTTTTATATCTTTTGCATAACCGCGCCAAATGGGCCGCATAAATATTTCGACTTTGCTGTATTTCTCCGCCCCTGTTATAGTTTGAAGTACAGGTCGCTCTACCGGCGGCCAGTTGGTTTCCATGTTTGTTCCCCGTCGCCCTGTTGACGAGTAAGTCATCTTTCATTGCAACAATTTGCCGTGTTCAAATGCCATCCGGCACGGAGTGTGCCTAAAAACACAACCCGAGATGTGTCCCAACGACGAGGAGAGAGCAAGAATGAAAAAGATCGAAGCATATATACAGCCCTACAAGATGGAAGAGGTGAAGAACGCGCTGATTGAGATTGGCATTGCAGGCATGACAATCACTGAGGCGCGCGGCCATGGAAGGCAACTTGGCCACAAAGAAGTGTACCGGGGCCAGGAGTATAACGTCGATCTGCTTCCAAAAATAAAAGTGGAAGTGGTTGTTGCGGACTCCCGCAGCGATGAGACGGTGGCCACGATTATCTCCGCGGCAAAAACGGGGAAAATCGGCGACGGCAAGATTTTTGTCCACCAGGTCGACCAGGCCATTCGCATCCGTAATGGCGAGCATGGCGACGAAGTTCTTTAGATTGAAATACTTTCAGGATACTTACCGAGGAGCATATGAATAAGACAGGCGTAGCGAAAACCAGCAAGATATCAAGATTGATAGCGAGGCTCCGAGACCCCGAATGGCGTCAATACGGGGCGCTCCTGATGATCGGCAAGTCCATGGGCATCGTTCTCCTGCTTGCCGCGATTGTATTTATGAACCCAGGATTGATCGGGTTGCGGACCTTCGCCGCGGACCCCGTGCTGAAAGGTAACGATATCGTCAATCCGCTGAACACCGTCTGGACTTTGATCGCGGCATTCCTGGTGTTTGGGATGCAGGTAGGCTTCACTATGCTGGAAGCCGGGTTTTGCCGGTCGCGGGAAACTGTGAACGTGCTGATGGAGTGCATTGTAGACACCTGTCTCTGCGGCATCCTCTTCTACGCGTTTGGATTCGCCTTCATGTTCAGCCATGGCAATGGTTTTATCGGGTTGAATTGGTTCCTGTTGGACGGCGCTCCGGCGACTTATGAAACCACCGGCGTGGCCTTCCTGGCATTCTGGCTGTTCCAATTCGCTTTTGCCGACACGTGTTCCACCATCACCTCAGGCGCAATGATCGGCCGTACGGCCTGGATCGGCGATCTTCTTTATAGCGTTGCGGTTTCTGGCTTTATCTACCCGATCATCGGCCATTGGGCATGGGGACCGGACGGGTTTCTCGCCACGATGGGCGCAAAGGACATGTTCCTGCCCTGGGTTGGCACCAGTTTCCACGATTTTGCCGGTTCCACTGTGGTCCACACGATTGGAGGTTTCATTGCTCTTGCCGGGTCAATGGTGCTTGGGCCCCGCATGGGCCGCAAGTTTAAGCGCGACGGTGGCGGGCCTATGCTGCCGCACGATCTGACCATTGCGGCTTCGGGAGGTTTGCTGCTGTGGTTCGGCTGGTATGGCTTCAATCCGGGCAGCACTTTGTCGGCGATGGACTTTGAAGGCATTGGACGGGTTGCGGCAAACACGACGCTGGCGGCCTGCGGCGGCGGTTTGACCGCCATGTTCGCAGCCTATTACCTCAGCAAGTCATGGGATGTGAGTTTTACGGTAAATGGCTTCCTGGCCGGGTTGGTTGCAATCACCTGCCCCTGCTACTGGGTAACCCCGGGCGCTTCCATCGTCCTTGGCGGCGTTGCTGGCGTGCTGGTAGTTGCTGGTGTGGAACTGCTGGAATACCTGCGCATCGACGATCCGATCGGCGCCGTACCGGTTCACGGAATGTGCGGAATCTGGGGTACTATTTCTCTGGGCCTGTTTGCCTGCGGGAAGTACGGCTCAACCGGCCAGTTTGCACCTGACCACACCGCGCCTTTGAAGGGTCTGTTCTATGGAGGCGGGACTCAGGTACTGGTGGCGCAGATCATTGGCAGCGCCATTATCACGATTGCCACTTTCGTGGTGGCCTATATTGTGATGAAAGCGGTGAATGCGGCTGGCCTGCTGCGCGTTTCGGCCGAAGGCGAGGCCTACGGTCTGGATATGCACGAGCATGGCATCAGCGCCTACCCCGAGTATGTACTTCGCTCGGTGGCTCGGCCGACGTCGCTTTCGAAGGCTGATTAGTTTATATTTGGTTGTTGTTAGCTGGCCGCGCAAGCCTCATATCCGGGGTTGCGCGGCCCTTTTTGTTTATCCGTGTCCATCTGTGCTTATCCGTGGTTAAATTCTTCGTGCTTGTTCTGGGTTAGTATTCTCAAACAAATTGGCCACGGATACACACAGATGGACGCAGATGAAAACAAGCCTCTTCCCTACAGTTCGGCGCCTGAGGTCGTAATCGTCAGCCGCCCGTGCTTCACGCCCTTCGTGCTGATCAGCGCGTCGGCGATCTTGCGCACCGCCTCCGCTTTTCCTCTCACCACCAGCACCTCCAGGCAGTTGTCGTGATCCAGGTGCACATGCAGGGTGGAAAGAATGTTGTGGTGATGGTCGTGCTGCATGTCTGTCAGGCGCTCATTCAGCATACGCACATGGTGATCGTAAACCAGGGTCACCGTGCCTACCACGTTGCTATCCGGGCGCTCCCAGTTTTTCTGCACCAACTCATCTCGAATCATGTCGCGAAAGGCTTCCGACCTGTTCGTGTAGCCCCGCATGGCGATGTGATCATCGAACTTCTTCAGAAGTTCAGAATCGATGGCAACTCCGATCCGGCTTAGTTCGCTCATTAGTATAGAGATTATAGCGCCGGAACGCTGACGGCGCGATATGTGCTATTTTATTTACGATCGTATGCATATACCCGATGGGGTGCTTTCGTGGAAGGTCTGGGTCTCGCTCGACGCTGTTGTCGTGCCTGCCGTGGGCTACATGGCGCGCCAGGCCGGCAAAAACATGGAAGAGAATCGCATCCCCTTGCTGGGTGTGATGGGGGCGTTCGTCTTTGCCGCGCAGATGATCAACTTTCCGGTTGGTCCTGGAACCAGCGGGCATCTGGTAGGTGGAGCGCTGTTGGCGATCACGCTGGGCCCAGCGGCTGCCTCACTGGTGATGACGGCGATATTATTGACCCAAGCGTTGATTTTTCAGGATGGGGGCGTGCTTGCTCTGGGCGCAAACATCCTGAACATGGGTTTGGTGGGTGTGATGGCTGGCTTTCTTCCCTACCATCTGCTGGGAGGCGGCAACTGGCGGCGAATGTCAATCTTTCTAGGCGGCGCTCTTTCCGTATTGGTGAGTGCGGCGCTCGCATTGCTTCAGTTGACACTTTCCGGAGTGCCGATGGGAGCGGGCGTGGTGGGCATATCGGCGGTGCTGTTCTTAGTGAATGCAGTGCTGGAGGGAGCGATTACTCTGGCGGTTGCCGAAGGCATTGAATCCATCAACCCGAACTGGCTGCGCAAGTCATCCGGCCAGACTGGAAAACTGGCGGGTGCTTTGGCCGCGCTGGCCATCCTGCTTGCGGCGGTTGGTGTCTTGTTCGCTTCCACCTCGCCGGACGGACTTGAGAAGTTATTGGCCAGTGCCGGCCTTAGCACTACAACTCAGTTACTACCACAGTCGCCAATGGCCGATTACCAAATCCGTATATTTCAAGACGACTGGCTGCGCAAATCCAGTGCGGGGCTGGCCGGGCTGTTGCTGATCTATGCGATCTGTCTGGGGATGTCGCGCTATATCCGGCGCCGCGGGAGCGCTTGAGTGCACCACGTCCAATTGGAACAATACGCGCGGCGGGATAGTTATTTGCATGCACTCGATTCACGGGCGAAGATAGCCGCGGTAGGAATCTTCCTTGCCGCTTTGGGAACACTCCGCGGGGCAAGCGGTGTAGCGTTTTGCGGCCTGGGCGGTCTGTTGGCTATCGGTGCAGCACTATCGCGGTTACCGGTTTCGTTTCTTCTGCTGCGCAGCATGGTGGTGCTTCCCTTTTCCATTACGTTTGCGGCAATCAGTTGGCTTTCAGGCGATGTGGAGCGAGCCGTTTCATTGGCGGCGAAGAGCTATCTTTCCGCCTTTGCGGTATTACTGCTGATGGGAAGTACGCCCCTTCCCTTCATGTTGCGCGGCCTGGAGTCGATGTATGTCCCAAAACTGTTACTCCTGATTGTCCAGTTCCTGTACCGCTACCTGTTTGTCATCGCCGAACAGGCGGCAAGGATGCGTCTGGCGGCGCAATGCCGCGGTGGCGGAACTCATAGGAACCGGCAATCGATGTTTCGCCGGGCGGCCGGGGCACTGTCGGTTCTATTCGCAAGATCTTACGGCCGGGCGGAAGGGATCCACCGCGCCATGTTGTCCAGGGGGTTTACCGGAGAGCACCATGTCCTCAGGCAAGCTTCCTTTCGATGGCGGGATGGCGTCTTTATTACCGTTGCCGCGGGTGCTACTTTAATAGTCCGGATTGGATATGCATTCATCCCCAGTCATTGATATTCAAGGTCTGCGATATTGCTATCCAGACGGAACCGTTGCGCTGGATGGAGTTGACTTCCAGTTACAGGCGGGAGAGACTGTGGCATTACTCGGCGCCAATGGATCAGGCAAAACAACTTTCGTCCTGCATCTGAACGGGTTGATCGCGGGCGAGGGGACGATACAAATTTGTGGGATGGACCTGACACCGGCGAACCTTGCCGCGGTGAGGAGGGAGGTAGGCCTTGTCTTCCAGGATTCCGACGAACAGCTATTTATGCCATCGGTACTGGAAGATGTGGCATTTGGGCCCGTTAATCAAGGACTATCCGCTACGCAGGCGGAGTTACAGGCTATCGCCGCACTCCGCCAGGTGGGAATGGAACACGCCGCCGGGAAAGCCCCTTACCACCTAAGTGCGGGAGAAAAGAGACGGGTAGCAATTGCAGGGGTTCTGGCGATGAACCCCTCCATTCTGGTATTAGATGAGCCGACGACTTTCTTAGACCCGCCCGGCCAGCGAGAGCTGGTGGCTCTGCTGAAGGGGCTTCCTCAGGGAAAGATCATCGTCACACACGACATTCCTTTTGCGCAAGCGCTCGCTTCCAGAGCGCTGTTCTTTGCGCACGGCAAGATAGCCGCGGAAGGAAGCGTGAGCGAAATCGTTGAACGATTTGGCTGGTATTCGGTCTAGCTGGCTTCCGCCGGCTGGGTCTTGCGGAACGCGGCCCAGCGTTTCTTCTGCGCTTCAGCAATGCGCTTTCTGGCCACGGCGCTTAACTTACGTCGCTTCTTGGGGGCGTCTTCGGATTTTGCGGCAGGCGACGGAGCAGAACTGACTTTGCTCTTACCCGCTAGCAAACCCTTAACATGCTTAATCTGTTCTTCGATGCGCTGCTTTTGAAGTTCGAGACCTTCCAGCGCGGCTTGGTAAATTGAATTGTCCACAATGTTCCTGTTCTTACCCGTCCTCTTCTTTAAGATAAACGAGAGTTACTTACTTCTGTCAAATGTATCACAAAATATAGTGACGGGGCCAAAGTTGTGAATAGTTACATCCATGGATGCCTGAAATTTACCTGTCTGCACATTTATTCCGGATTCTTTTGCTTTGAGGACAAAGTAATCATACAGAATCCGCGCATTCTCAGGTGAGGCCGCCTTGTCAAAGCTGGGGCGGCGGCCGCGGATGATGTCACCATACAGAGTGAACTGGGAAACGATGAGAATACTTCCGCCGGCCTCAGCCACACTGCGATTCATCTTGCCTTCGCTATCCGGAAATATACGCAACCCGACAACCTTGTCCACCAGATACTCCGCCTCGGCGGTTGTGTCCTCTTTGGAGATGCCAAGAAACACCAGCAGGCCTAATCCAATTTGACCAACCACGGCCTGATCCACTTCGACACGAGCCTCCCGGACGCGTTGCACCAAAATTCGCATATTCTATAAGAATATGACATCGAGAAGATCCATTGGACCTTCCGGGACATACTCCTGTCCTGCGGGCCTGCCTGCAGGATCAGACATCCTGACCTCGGCGGAGAATTGGGCCGGGAAATGGAAATTCGATTGATCTCGAAGAACCGCTTACTAACGTGCGCGGCTCGGTTAGTAGCAGGCAACCGCTAGCCGCGCCGCGCACGTCAGTAAGCGGTTTTGGCTCATGCTAATTTCCGTGGAGGTCAGGATGTCTGAGGATAGGGTAGTGCAGGCATTCGACGGCGCGAATGCGAATTTTGCCGCTCCTGTGGGGCGGTAACGGCGGGTTATGAAAGCGAACACTCAATGGAAGAAGCTATCCGCCGCGATGACAAAAACAGAAGCCGCCGCGGCTAAAGCGAGAATCGTCATCTGATGGGCTGCTCCGGTTGCTATGATATGAATATTTGATAAGGTGTTTCCTCCAGCTATGAAAAAAGCGTTAATCTCTGGTATCACGGGTCAAGATGGATCATATCTTGCCGAGTTCCTATTGAAAAAAGGGTATGAAGTTCACGGCATCAAGCGTCGTTCGAGCAGCTTCAATACCGGCCGCATCGATGGCATCTACACAGACCTGCACGAGCATGGCAGCCGATTTTATATGCACTTTGGCGATCTATGCGACAGCAGCAGCCTGATGAAGCTGTTGTATGAGATCAAACCGGACGAAGTGTACAACCTCGGAGCGCAAAGCCACGTTCGAGTCAGCTTCGATATTCCTGAATATACCGGCGATGTGGTGGGCGTGGGAACACTGCGCCTGCTCGAAGGCATTCGCCAAACGGGCATCAACACTCGCTTCTACCAGGCCTCGTCGAGCGAGATGTTTGGCAGCGCGCCTCCTCCGCAAAGCGAACAGACGGTGTTTCAACCGCGCAGCCCGTATGCCTGCGCCAAGCTGTATGGCCACCACATTACTGTCAATTACCGCGAAAGTTACGGGCTCTATGCCGCAAGCGGCATTTTGTTTAACCACGAATCGCCCCGCCGCGGCGAAACGTTTGTGACGCGCAAGATCACCCGCGCCGTGGCCCATATTAAATTCGGATTGCAACAGAAGTTGTATCTAGGCTATCTCGACGCACGTCGCGATTGGGGTTATGCCCCGGAATACGTGGAAGCGATGTGGATGATGTTGCAGCAGGAGACTGCAGACGACTATGTGATCGGTACCGGCGAAACACACAGCGTGCGGGAATTTGTCGAAGAAGCGTTCTCCCACGCCGGTCTTGACTGGCACGAATACGTGGAAATCGATCCGCGCTACTTCCGGCCGGCGGAAGTGGAAGCGTTGCTGGCCGACCCAAGCAAGGCAAAGAAGGCGCTCGGCTGGGAACACAAAGTCGGATTCAAGGAACTGGTGCGCATCATGGTAGATGCAGAGTTGGCCGATCTTACTTCCCGCATGAAAGGGGAGTTAAAGCCGGCCGCAGCGCCGTCCGTATAAAGGGAAACATGATTCATCTCTCCGGGAAGAGAATCTGTGTTACTGGCGGCGGAGGGTTCCTCGGATCCTTTTTGTGTGAGAAGCTTGCAGCGGCGGGGGCGAAGGATGTCTTTGTCCCGCGCCGCCGGGACTACGATTTGACCACCGAAGCGGGAATCGCCAGGATGTTTCGCGATGCCCGCCCGGAAGTTCTTTTTCATCTCGCCGCCGTGGTTGGGGGAATTGGAGCAAACCGGGAGTTTCCGGGCCAGTATTTCTACGAGAATGCCATCATGGGTATTCAGTTGATTGAGGCCGCGCGCGTTCACCAGGTGGAAAAGACAATTGTGGCCGGTACCATTTGCGGGTATCCGAAGTTTACGCCAGCGCCCTTCCGCGAAGAATCATTATGGGACGGGTACCCGGAAGAAACCAACGCCCCCTATGGCATTGCTAAGAAAGCGTTGTTGGTGCAGTGCCAGGCATACCGCCAGCAGTACGGCATGAATTCGATCTTCCTTTTGCCGGTGAATCTGTACGGGCAGCGGGATAACTTCGACCTGCACTCGTCACACGTCATTCCGGCGCTGATCCGCAAATGCGTGGAGGCGCGCGACCGCGGTGACCGCAGCATCGTCTGCTGGGGCGACGGAACCGCTACAAGAGAGTTCCTGTTCGCGGAAGACGCGGCCGAAGGGTTTGTCGCGGCGGCGGAGCGGTATGACAGCCCGGAGCCCGTTAATCTGGGTAGCGGCGACGAAATCCAAATCAAAGATCTGGTTGAGATGGTGGCCAGGATATGTAATTTCAATGGCGAAATTCTTTGGGATGCTTCTCTGCCAAATGGACAGCCGCGCCGGCGGCTCGATGTGTCGAAGGCAGAACAGGGATTCGGTTTTCGAGCCCGGACGGCGCTCGAGGATGGCCTGCGTAAGACTGTCCAATGGTATGAGGAGACTTGCGTCAACCTGAAGCCGCCAAGATGACCGGCATCCCCGTAGAGATCATTCAGATCGCAAATGGTTATGGCGCCGGAAACATCGGCGATGAATTGATGGGCCACGCCTTCTGGCAGCAATTGCCGGAAGCGGTGGAACTGGAACTTTGCCTGTTTCCGGAATTCCGGCGTCAGCACCTGGCGTACCCGTCGCGATTTACAATCACCGAAGTCAACCAGCAAGGCTCGGAACTGTTTCCGGGCGACAATCGGGCTGGGATCCTGGTTGGAACTACCTTGGTTTCCGAGTCCGAAGGCATTGGTTGGCCGCTGGAATTCATCGCCAGACGGCTGAAACATTTTCACGATCATCGTCTGCCTGTGGATGCCATTGGGGTAGGCGTCGACCGGTTGGAAACGGCCCAGGCGCGGGCCATCTTTCAGCAAGCCTTTCTGCCCATTCGGAGCTGGACTGTGCGCAGTGAAAAATGCCGCGAAGCGCTGCTCGACCTTGGGGTTCCCAGCTCGAAGATTCTGGTAGGAGCCGACTTCGGCTGGCTGCATGAATCCGATGAGGATATTTCAGCCTGGGCCAAAAACTATTGGACGGGGCTTGGCATCGACCCGGCGAAGCCACTGGTTGTGATTGATATCGTGGCTGGCAGTCCAGCCGCGGCTGCCGAGCCGGACGAACCGCTCCCGGACGGCCGCGCGGAGATCGCCGCGGCTCTCGACCAGCTGCACGCGAAGGGCTTTCAAATCGCGTTTTTCTGCAACGAATGCCGCAATGGAAGTGGGTTCGATCACAGCTCCGCATTGGATCTGCAGGTGCGCATGCAGGCCCCGCTGGTGATTGTTCCCAACGAATACTTTGCGCCAGCCGAAGTGATCGCTTTGCTGCGCTATGCATCGGCCACGGTTTCCGAACGCTACCATTTCACATTGGAATCGGTGCTTGCCGGCGCCATTCCGGTGAATCTGCCTCGCGGTCAAAAAATGGCCGGACTTTGCGAAGAGCTGGGACTCGATCTCTGCCCACCGCGTCCGCTGTTGACCGCGGACGCGTTAGCGACCGCCGTTGCCCATGCCGCTGATGACCGCAAGCAGCGGCTCCATTTGGCAACACGGCGCGAGGAGTTGAAAGAGCGCGCCAAAGACAATCTCCGGTTTTTTCGAATGCATCACTTCCCCGCCCCATGTGTCTTCGTGATGCAAATGGGCGGCCTGGGCGATGTTGTCTTATCGGCCAAACTGATCAGCGGCCTGAAGGTACACCACCCCGGGCTGCCGGTGGTATTTGCGTGCCAACGGAAGTTTCAGTCTGTTCCGGCGCTTTTCCCCATCCCTCCCAGCGAGGTGGTGCCGATCGATCTCGATCCAGGCGTTCATCTGGACGCCAGTCCGCTGCTGATGGAGCAATTGCGCGAACTGCTGCCACGCCTGGCTCTGCACAAGCCAAGCATCTTTATTGCCGCCGACTACGAGCAGCGATGGCTGCATTACGTGGCCGCCTCATCGGCGTTTTCATCCGCAAAACTGGTCGCCTGTTCAGATAGTGTAAGTCCGCGTGGGCTGTTGCCAGTGTTATTGGACCGGCTGGAGCTGAAGCCGGTGGACTTCGAAGGTCCAGCCAAACGGGCGGGTATGACAGAGTCGGAACGCTACGCGGAATTGGCAAACTACCCTTCAGGCGGCGGTCAGAAACCTCTTGCCTCTGGAGCCTGGAACATTCCGCAGGCCGCAGCGGCGCGGGCGGCGGACCTGCTGAAAGAATGGGGTTGGAAAGAGAACGGATTTCTTGTTTGCTTCCCCATGTGCGCCGAAAGCGGGACGATCAAGCGCTGGCCATTGGAGCGCTTTGCCAGCGTTCTGCAGCAGACGGCGGACGGAATGCCAGTGCTGTTGGCCGGCAGCGGCAAAGAGGAAGCCGGACTGCTGGAGATGGCCGGTTCGCTTGATCGAAGCAATGTCCGGAGCCGGGTTTTTGCAGGCGGTGTTGACGATATTGCGCTTCTGGCGGCCTTGATCAGGCATGGCCGCCTGTGGTTGGGAAACGATACCGGGCCCGCACATCTGGCGCAGGCGATGTCCGTTGCAGGCGTCGCGATCTTCGGTGGTGGGCATTGGCCGGCGTATGGGCCGTGGGGTAACGGGGCTATTGGTGTGGTTCATCCACTGCCCTGTTTTGGATGTGAGTGGTCCTGCGGTTTTGGCAAGACGATTTGCGTGGATAGCATCCCCGTTCCGATCGTGGTGAAGGCGGTAAGGGACGCCTTGGTGAATCCCACGCAGCCGCCGCGCGCGGAAATGCTCGATATGCTTCCACCGGAGCGCCTGATAACAATTGCAGATGGCTTTCCAAAATACCGCCAGGCCGAGCGTGACCGTCGAAATCTCTATTTCACGATTGTGGAGCTGGAACACAGCCTTGGAAGGACCCGACAGGAAATAGACCGGTTCAAGTGGAAGCACGAGGAAGACATTAAGCAGGCAGCCCTGCGCGATAAACGTCTGGACGCCCTATGGCAAACGTTAGGCATCCGTGACTCCGCCATTCGAAAACTGGAAGTGCATGCCGAGTCGCAGCGAAGAAGACTCGCCGAAGCGGAAAAGGCAGCTGAGGAACGGCTGCTCCAACTGAATGCTGCGGAGATGCGTGAAACTCAACTGCTGCGTGACCTGGAAAGTCATGCCGCGGAAACGCAGAGCTTGTGTCAGGCGCACTTCGCCAGAATCGCCGAGTTGGAGGCAACCGCGGACGAACGCCTGCAACTGGTACACCGGGTGACCCAGGAGATAACCGCCGCTACCTCTGCTGCCAACGAACGGTTGGCGAAACTGCAAGAGGCGGAGGAGATGAACCGCAAACTGGCCTGGGAGTCGGCTTCCCACGCTGGGACCGCCGCGGAGCGTTTGGCACTGATCGAAGACATCGACAGGCAGCTGAAAGCGATGACGGATGCAGCCGGGGAGCGTCTGGCAAAGCTGCAGAGTGCGGAGGAACAGAACCACCTTCTGGCAATGGAATCCGCAGCGCATGAGCAGACCGCGGCGGAACGTCTGGCACTGATCGAAGACATCGACAGGCAGCTGAAAGCGATGACGGATGCGGCCGGGGAGCGTCTGGCAAAGCTGCAGAGTGCGGAGGAACAGAACCACCTTCTGGCAAAGGAATCCGCAGCGCATGAGCAGACCGCGGCGGAGCGCCTGGCACTGATCGACAATATCGATGCGCAGTTGAAAGTGATGACGGATGCGGCCGGGGAGCGTCTGGCAAAACTGCAGAGTGCGGAGGAACAGAACCAGCATCTGGCAAAGGAATCCGCAGCGCATGAGCAGTCCGCGGCGGAACGTCTGGCACTGATCGACAATATCGATGCGCAGCTGAAAGCGATGACCGCCGCGGCCGAGGAGCGTCTGGCAAAACTGCAGAGTGCGGAGGAACAGAACCAGCGTCTGGCAAAGGAATCCGCAGCGCATGAGCAGACGGCAGCGGAACGTCTGTCGCTGATTGAAAACATCGATGCGCAGCTGAAAGCGATGACCGCCGCGGCCGGGGAGCGTCTGGCAAAACTGCAAAGTGCGGAGGAACAGAACCAGCGTCTGGCAAAGGAATCCGCAGCGCATGAGCAGACGG
>CAIRSA010000413.1 GCA_903881085.1 uncultured Acidobacteriia bacterium | reverse complement strand
GTCCGGCGGCACCGCCGCGGCCGACGGGCAGATGGGCCAGATCATGAAGACCTACTACGACTGGCAGCTTTCAGGCGACGATGCCTGGCTGCGCAAGTATTGGCCCGCAATCAAAAAGTCGATTGAGTTTTGTTGGGTTCCCGGCGGCTGGGATGCTGACCGCGACGGAGTAATGGAAGGCGTGCAGCACAACACTTACGACGTGGAGTTCTTCGGCCCCAACCCCATGTGCGGCATCTACTATCTGGGCGGACTGCGCGCAGCCGAAGAGATGGCCCGCGCAGTAAGTGACACAGCTTCGGCCAATGAGTACCGCCGCCTCTTCGAAGCCGGCAGTAAGTGGATCGACGCAAACTTATTCAACGGCGAGTATTACTTTCAGAAAATCCGAGGCGTGGCAAAGGACAAAATCGCCAAGGATCTGCTCAGCACCATGGGCTCGTCCGATACGGAGAAGCCTGATTTTCAGGTGGGCGACGGCTGCCTGGTTGATCAACTCGTCGGCCAGTATGTGGCCGAGTTTGCCGGCCTCGGAAACCTTGTCGCCGAAGAGAATATCCGCAAAACACTACACTCCATCTATAAGTACAACTACAAACGCTCGCTGCAAGATCACACCTCCGTGATGCGCATCTTCGCTCTGAATGATGAATCGGCGCTGGTCATCTGCGATTACGGAAAAGGCACGCGGCCGCGCATCCCATTCCCTTATTACGCGGAAGTGATGACGGGCTTTGAATACTCCGCCGCCATCCTCATGGTCAACCACGGCATGGTTACCGAAGGCCTGGAGTGCATCGCCAATATCCGCCGCCGCTACGACGGCGAACGCCGCAATCCGTGGGACGAAGCCGAATGCGGCCACCACTATGCCCGCGCCATGGCGGCTTGGTCCGGCATCCTTGCGCTGAGTGGCTTCCGCTACAACGGCTCGAAACAGGAACTGGAGATCTCGCCGAAGTGGACAACGGCCGGAGCGCTGAAGAGCTTCTGGTCGACGGGAACGGGTTGGGGCACATTCGAACTGTCGCGCAGCCGGTTGAAGCTGAACGTCATCGAAGGCCAGCTTACTTGTCGCAGCCTGAAAGTGCATGGCGCGACGAAGAGCTTCCCCGGCGGCGTCGAAATTGTCCCGGCCAAACCTCTGACGGTAAGTGTGTAGTCGCCAACTGGCTACTCCTCCGGCGTCGCGTACTCGCCGTTCTGACGGGCAAGCTCCTCGTCTGAAACGCCGCAGCCACCGTCGAGTATCGCGCGTGCATCTTCAAGACAGGATGCCGGCACAAACAGCCGCATCCCACTCGCAATGTCCTTGTAAAAGGGCTCGATGCGGTTAGACTTTTCGTACAGCGCCGCTCTTTTTGGCTGGGGTTTTGTCCCACATTTGCTGCAGTTGATCTTGCGGGATGGTGATGTTGAGGCGGAAGACGTTGCCTTCGGTTTTCACCTGCAGGGAATCGATGATGTCGGCGAAGGGGGACGCGTCGTCTTTATCGCGACCCAACTGCACCATACCTGAAATGAAGCGGACTACATCGGCGAGGGCGCCGGCGTCTTTCGCGCTGCCGGCTACGGCCTCTGCGGTGACGCGCACGTCTGAAGGGGTGAATTTCAAGCCGGCCGAGGCCTGCTGAATGTTCTTCATGGCATCGCCGTTCAACATGCCGTTCTTACCTTGTGTGGGGCCGGGGATGCGGCTGGCGATGTCGCTGACTGGCATGGAGGACATCATCCAAATATCGTTTGACGCGCTGAGTTTCTGAATCTTGGCAGTGAGCTTGGCGTCGATAGATTTGCCGTTTTTGCGGCGTTCGAGTGCGCTTTTGACGGAGCCGATGTTGCCGAGGATGGCGGTGGTCTTATCTAGGATGGCAAAGCCGCCGTTGTCCTTGGGGTTAGTGGTAGTGAAAACTTCCTGGCCAAGGTAAGTGAGCGGATTGCCCATACCCATGGTTTTGATGAGCGTGGAGATGCGGTCGCGGTCGAAGTTGCCGCGCATGAGCACCAGGCCGTTGCTGGGGACTTTGCTGCCAGCCGCGGCATCATCGATGGAAGCAACAATGATCTCGTGCAGGTCGCGTCGCGGGTTGAAGCCGGTGGCTTCGGTCATCTTGGCCAGGCCGGGTTCGTCTTTGGTCAGTTGCGAGAGAAAGAACTTGCCGAAGACGGTGTCGCGGGCGTGGTCAACGTCAACGCCGACCAGGATTTTCGCCTCAGGCATCACCATGTTGAGCAGAGACTGATCGGCGGCCGGGGCGAGCGAGGCGGCCATGACAACAGCGAGCAAATAGCGCATGAAAAACTCCTTCTGTTTGCTTGTACGCTTGACGGCGCGAAATGGTTCGATCAATTTATTCAAAAACCGGAACTTGTTCCACGATTTCGATTCCGTAGCCTTCCAGGCCCACTACTTTTCGCGGATGGTTGGTGAGCAGACGGATCTTTTTTAAGCCCAGATCGGCGAGAATCTGCGCACCGATGCCGTTTTCATGCTGCAACGGTTTCTGCCCTTCGGCGCGCGGCGCGTGCATGCGCATGCCGGGTCCGGTCTGATGCAGATAGACAAGCACGCCATCGCCTTCCTGGGCGATGCGCGCCAGTGAGTGGCGGATAAGTTTGGCGCAATCGCATTCGACTGAGCCGAAGACGTCGCCGTAAGCACAATGGGAATGCATGCGTACCAAGACCGGTTCCGAGGGCGATGGATTCCCATGGACCAGCGCCAGGTGGGCTTCGCGATCGAGCGTGCTGGCGTAGGAGACTGTGCGGAACTCGCCGAATTCGTTGCGCATCGTGCCTTCGTTCTTGCGGCGGATGAAGCGTTCGTTGAGCAGACGATAGCGGATGAGTTCGGCTACGGAGATCATTTTGATGCCGTGGCGGTCGCAGAATTCCAGCAGTTGCGGCACGCGCGACATTGTGCCGTCTTCGTTCATGATTTCGCAGATGACGCCGCCGGCGTGCAGGCCTGCCATGCGGGCCAGGTCTACGGCGGCTTCGGTCTGGCCGGCGCGCACGAGCACACCACCGCCGCGGGCGCGCAGGGGAAAGATGTGGCCGGGGCGGGCAAGGTCATCCGGTTTCGCATCGGGGCGCATGGCCACTTGAATGGTGAGCGCACGGTCAGCGGCGGAGATGCCGGTAGAGACGCCTTCGGCGGCATCGACGGATTCAGTGAATGCGGTGCCGAAGCGCGATGAGTTTTTGGGCGACATCAGCGGCAGGTTCAGCGCGTCGCACTTTTCCTCGCTGAGCGCGAGGCAGATGAGGCCGCGGCCGTGGACGGCCATGAAGTTGATGAGCTCCGGCGTGATCAGTTCGGCGGCGACGGTGAGGTCGCCTTCGTTTTCTCGATCTTCGTCGTCAACCACTACCAGCATCTTGCCGGCGCGAAAATCCTCAATGGCTTCGGGAATGGAGGAAAAGGGCATAGGGAACTACATACCAGTATAAGATGCGGCGGCGGTGGGAAGTCGTATAATTGTTATTGTGAAAGCCATTATAAGCGGTACCGTGATTGCGTTCGCGCTGCTTGTTTCGTGCGCGGGCGGTCCTCCACAGACGAAAGAAGCAGTGCGCGAGGCGATGATCAAGCACATTTCCAAGCGTTCGGACATGACGTTGGGGTCGATGGATATCGATGTCTCAGCCGTGACATTCAAAGAGGGCGTGGCCGATGCCACTGTCACCTTCAGCGTGAAGGGCGGGGCGCCGGGCGCTGCCATGAGCATGCCTTATCAGCTGGAAGCAAAGGGTAAGGAGTGGGTTGTGAAGTCGCGCAGCGAGAAGGGCGGCGCGGCCAATCCGCATGGTGGCGGGATGCCGGATGCGGGCGCTATGCCGCAGGGTGGCAGCGGCGCCATGCCCAGTCCGGAAGAACTGCGGCAGTCGATGCCTCCGGAGCAAGTCATGCCCCCCGGCCATCCTTCTGTTGAGAAGAAGAAATGAAGCAGGTTGTTGTCCTGGGAGGCGGTCCGGCGGGTGCGATGGCGGCGGAACGCCTGGCGGCGGCTGGTGTCAGGACAATCATTGTTGACGAGAAACTGGCTTGGGAAAAGCCTTGCGGCGGAGGCCTGACTTACAAGGCTTACTCGAAGTATCCTTTTCTGGTTGAGAACGAGACGCCGAAAAAGTTTGTTACCCACACCATTCTGAATGCGCCGGGCGCGGGCGGCGTGAAGATGAAGTTGACGCGTCCGTTGGTGATTTATTCGCGCTTCGACTTGAACCGCATGCTGCTGGAGCGGGCCGAACGGGCCGGTGCGCAGGTGGAAAAGACGCGGGTGTTGGGGTTGGATCGCAAAGAGCGCGGCTGGAGCATTCGCACGCGCGCGGGCGTGATGGACGCCGATTACTGTATTGTGGCCACCGGGGCGCGGAATCCGCTGCGCAACGTGGGCACTGAATATACGGCGCAAGATACGATGTATGCGTTGGGGTATTACGTTCCGACGGATCAGGCGCATATCGACATTCAATTTCTGAAAAATCTGGAAGGTTATATCTGGGTGTTTCCGCGCTGCGGGCATCTTTCGGTAGGCATTTGCGGGAAGGGTGAATCGGCGCAGACTTTGCGGGCGCGGCTGGAAGCGTATATGCGCGAGAAGTGCATTTCCACGAAGGACGCTACCTTTTACGCTCATATGCTGCCGGCGTTGGATGTGCCGTCATGGAAGACGAATCGCGTGGCGGGAGATGGCTGGCTGGCAGTGGGCGACGCGGGCGGATTGGTGGATCCGATTACTGGCGAGGGGCTTTATTATGCGATGCGGTCGGGCGATTTGGCTAGCCGGGTGGTGCTGGACGAGTCGGTTGCGCCGGGTATGAAGGCGGATGCCTATCGCGGTGTGATTGAGGGCGAGTTCATGCATGACCTGGCCTTTGCTTCGCGGATTGCGCGGCGGGTTTTCCTGGGCGAGTTTTTGTTTGGTAGCGTGCCGGCGCGGATGGTGCAGTTTATGCGGAGGAGTCCGCGGTTTTTGGATGTTGTGCAGGATTTGTTTGCGGGCACGCAGAATTATCTGGATTTGAAGCCGCGGTTGATGAAGAATTTGACCGGGTCGTTGTTCGAAGTTTCGACGAATGTTTGCCGCGGGAAGATGGTGGCTGGTGAGGCTTAAGTGGACAGGCAGGTCGCCTTTCCTACCCACGAACGATATGCGGTGGTAAGGGTAGGACAGGCGATTCGCCTGTCCAATAACTAATTCATATGAACTTATCCAAATCTGAAGCATTGATGGCCCGCGCGGCGAAGCGCATTCCGGGGGGCGTGAATTCTCCGGTGCGCGCGTATCGCGGTGTGGGTGGGACGCCTCCGTTTATTGTTCGCGGCGAGGGTTCGCGCATCTACGATGCCGATGGTAACAGCTACATCGACTATGTCGGGTCGTGGGGGCCGTTGCTTTTGGGCCACCGTTTTCCGCCCGTGCTGGCTGCGATCGAAGAGGTGCTGGCTATCGGCACCAGCTTTGGCGCGCCGACTGAGCGGGAGATCGAACTGGCCGAGTTGATCGGTGAAGCGGTGCCTTCGATGGAGATGGTGCGGCTGGTCAGTTCCGGTACGGAAGCGACCATGTCGGCCATCCGGCTGGCGCGCGGTTTCACGGGGCGCGACATTACGGTGAAGTTCGAAGGCTGTTATCACGGGCATGTGGATTCGCTTTTGGTGAAGGCCGGCTCCGGTATGGCAACGCTTGCGATAGCCGATACGGCCGGTGTGCCGAAGGCTTTCGCGGATACGACGATGGCGTTGCCCTACAACTCCGTTGAGGCGTTGGAAGAGGCGTTTCAGGCGCATGGCGATAAGATCGCTGCTGTGATTCTGGAGCCCGTGGTCGGCAACATGGGTTGCGTTCCGCCTTCGCCTGCGTTCTTGAATGCCCTGCGTGCGATCACGACGAAGTACGGAGCGCTGCTGATTTTCGATGAAGTGATGACCGGCTTCCGGTTGGCCTTTGGCGGGGCGCAGGAGTTGTTTGGCATGACGCCGGATCTGAGCACGTTCGGCAAAGTGATCGGTGGCGGGTTGCCAATCGGCGCTTACGGCGGGCGGGCGGACATCATGGCGAAGATTGCGCCGTCGGGCCCGGTGTATCAGGCCGGTACGCTTTCGGGCAATCCGCTGGCGGTGGCTTCTGGGTTGGCGATGTTGCGGCATCTGCAGGCGCATCCGGAGGTGTACTCGCAGCTTGAAGCGAGGGCGGCGATGTTGTGCGCGAATCCGCCGAAGGGCGTGACGATCAACCGTGTGGGCTCGATGTTCACCTTCTTCTTTACGGAGCAGCCGGTGACGAGTTGGGATACGGCGAAGCTGGCCGATACGAAGGCGTTTGGACGCTTCTTCCATTGGATGCTCGAGCACGGGGTGTATCTTGCGCCATCGCAGTTTGAGGCGGGCTTTGTAAGTGCCGCGCATAGCGAGCAGGATATTACAGATACATTGACTGCGGCGGCTCAGTTCTTCGCTCAGCAATAACCGGGACTAACTTCCAGGCTGCGAATCCGGCGAGTAAGAGGAAGATGCCTAGCGAGCCGAAGATGGCTATCTTTTGCCGCGCGGGCGTTGCCTGGATGACTTTCCCGTCGAAGAAATCGAGCACGATTTTCACGTAGACGTGGCTGACGCCGTCCATCTGGCGGCTGTTGTTGAACAGCACTTTGTAACTGCCGGGTTTGCGGATGCGGTAGTTGAATTCTCCGCCGGCGCTGAAGTCGCCCTGGTAGAGGCCTTCGCCATCTTCTGAGATGATCATGGGCTGCACGTCCGCGCCGTCTTTCACTTCGAAGATACACTTGATGCCAGCGGTTTGTTTGTGGAGGTCGATGGGGACGGCGCCGGCTTTGCTGGGTGCGATTTCGAAGACTTCGTCGACCAGGATTAGGGGCTGTGCGGCTTGGGCGGTAGCCGCGGCGATTAGGAGCAGAATGAAAATGGTGGGACAGGTTGGAAACATAGCGCTCGCAAGCGAGCGGGCAGGCGAATCGCCCGCCACACCCTTTGAGTCATCGGATGTCCGTGGATGGCGCAGGCGACCTGTCCGCTGTAGCCTTGGCGAAGGAGGATTCGCCTGTGCAAAAACTAACTCAGAGAACCGCCGAATTGAAAATGGTTGGGCGGAGGACGTCCCCGAGAAGTTTCGTCCTTGATAGTGGCATTTCAAACCCAAATTGCGGCGGATTCTCATTCGGCCGCCGTGTGGACTACTTCGCCGCCCAGGACCGTCATCTTGATTTTTGTTTTCAGGATCTGTTTGGCCTCTGTCTGCATGATGTCGTCAGAGAGGATCAGGAAGTCGGCCAGTTTGCCGGGCGTGAGGGAGCCTTTGGTTTTTTCTTCGAACGCGGCGAACGCACCGCCGTAGGTCCAACTATAGAGCGCCTGTTCGCGGGTCAGCTTCTGATCGGGATACCAGCCGCTTTCGGGGAAGCCTGTGGCATCCTGGCGCGTGATGGCGGCGTAGAGGCCGAACATCGGGTTGGGATCTTCCACGGGAAAGTCAGAGCCGTTGGTGATGGCCACACCTGCCTTGAGAAAACGCTGCGGCGCGTAGGCGCCCACCACGCGGTCTGGGCCGAGGCGCTTCTCGGCCCAGCGCATGTCGCTGGTGGCGTGCGTGGATTGGATGGACGCGATGACGTTCCACTTCTTGAAGAGCGCGAAGTCGGGCAGGGAAACCACCTGCGCGTGTTCGATGCGGAAGCGGCGGTTGTCATTCACTTTTTCGAGCGCCTTCGCGTAGGCGTCGAGCGTTATTCGCACGGCGCGGTCGCCGATGGCGTGGGTGTTGACCTGGAAGCCCTTCTTCACCGCGTCGCGGGCGACGCGTTCGATGTCTTCGCCTTTCAGCATGGTGAGGCCGGTGTTGCCTGGGTCGTCGGCGTAGGGCTGGAAGAAGGCCGCACCGCGTGAGCCCATGGCGCCGTCGGCCACCAGTTTGATGCTGCGCACGGTGATGCGCTCGTTGATTTCGGGACCATGGTTGAGGAATTCGCGCCACATGCTGCCTTCGCCGCCGATCATGGCGTAGATGCGCAGGGGAAGGTTGTGCTCCTTGAGCAGGGCGCGGTAGGCGGCAAGGGTTTGGGCGTCGATGCCTGCGTCATGCACTGTGGTTAGGCCGAGGCGGGCGCACTCTTTGGCCGCCAGTTCGAGGCGGCGCTTTAGGGTCTCGGCGCTGGGTGGAGGAATGACGCGCGTGACCAGGCCCATGGCTTTGTCGATCAGCACGCCGGTGGGCTCGCCGCTGGCATCGCGCTCGATTTTGCCGCCCGACGGGTCTGGTGTGGCTTTGGTGATCTTTGCGAGTTCGAGCGCTCTTTTGTTGACCCAGATGGCATGGCCGTCGACGCGGTTGAGGCTTACGGGATGATTCGGCGCGGCCTTCGTCAGCGGCTCGGCGGTGGGGAACTTGCCGCCCCAGTTGGTTTGATCCCAACTGCGGCCGAGGACCCATTCGCCGGGCTTTTTTGTGGCGGCGGCTTTGCGCACGATGGCGGCGACTTCCTCAATGGAGTTGACGCTGCGCAGGTCGAAGGTTTCCAGTTGAAAGCCGAGGCCGGCGAGGTGGACATGCGAATCGATGAGGCCTGGTATGACTGCGGCGCCCTTGGCGTCGATGACCTTGGTGTTGGGGCCAATGTTTGCGCGTACGTCGTTGCCCACGGCCGTGAGGCGTCCGCCTTTCACGGCCAGGGCCGTGGCGCTGGGCTGGCGCGCATCTACGGTGTAAATCTTGGCATTGATGACTGCCAGGTCCGCTATGTCGGCCAGCAACAACGCTAGAATAGGGATCATGGACAACAGTATGGCACAGCCTGGATGGAAGTCCGGCCTAAGCGCGACGGCGGCGGTTCTTCTGGGACTACTCTTTCTGGTGGCGGGCGGATGGAAGCTGACGGATCCGCTTGGTGCGGCGGTGAAGATGAATCAGGCGCTGATTCCATCGCAGTTGAGTTTGCCTGCGGCGATCGGGTTCGGCATCTCGGAGGTGTTCGCGGCGATCCTGTTGTTTCTGCCGCGATTCCGGCGCTGGGGTGCGCTGATTACGGGCTTGCTGCTGGTGGCGTTCATCGGGTATGTGGGCATCAATTACAACAAGCTACAGGGCGCCGATTGCAGCTGCTTTCCGTGGTTGAAGCGGGCGGTGGGGCCGGGGTTCTTTATTAGTGACGGCGTGATGTTGTTGTTCGCGATTGTGGCCGGATGGTGGACGCGGCAGGCGCGCGGTTGGCGCACTCCATTAGTGGTTTTGGCGGTGGTGATTGCGTATGCCGGTGGTTCGTATGCGTTGGTGCAATCGAAGCTTTCGGGTTTGAAGGCGCCGGACACAGTTACTGTGGATGGGCAGCCGTATTCGCTGCAGCAGGGACGTGTTGTGATCTTCTTTTTTGACCCGGAGTGCATGCATTGCTTCCATGGGGCGAAGAACATGTCGACTTACAAGTGGGTTGAGACTCGTGTGATTTCCGTGCCTACGCGCGTGCCACAGTTTGCCGGGCAGTTCATGACGGATACGGGCTTGAAGAGTTTGATTTCGAATGACCTGGCGCAGTTGAAGGCTGTGTTTCCATTTGGCGATGGGCCTTATGGCGTGGCGTTGGAGAATGGGCGGTTGAAGGCACCGTTGCCGGCTTTCGATGAGAAGGAGCCTTACGGGACTTTGAAGGGGTTGGGGTTTGTGGAGTAAGTAAGAGCTTAGGCCAAAAGTTTGGCAAACGCTCGTGCTGAAACAATGCGTGTCGATTTATGGCGATCTAGGGACAGAAGGCCGCACTTATCGCCTGAAACCAGGTAATCAGCCTTTCCTGACTCCGATAGTCCGAGCAAGTAATCGTCTTCTGGATCGGGTGAGCGTTCAACGCGTGTTATCGGACGGATTGTCTCAGTGAAGTGCTTCAAATCGTTCATCAGTGCACCTGCTTTGTGAGGCTTGATGCGTGCCCGGATCTGTGGCTTTCTGAGCGTGGAACGGATTTCGTCCAAGTGTTCTTTGCAAGTCAGCAGGATAAAGTGGCCTTCTTACCAAGCCCGATGAATATCGGCAGCATTTCCAGTTTGGACCATCAACGCGGAAAGCAGGATATTCGTATCCAGCACTACTCGCATCAAAGTTTCTTCGGTTGCCTCTTGGCCGCGCGTTCTGCCCTGACCTCCCGGACGGCCCCGTCAACGATGGCCTGCAGTTCCTCAGGGTCCGTATCTGCATTGCGCTGCTTGATGTCCTGGATCGTGCGATGAAACATACGCCAGCGGACCGCATCCTCAATGAATTTTGAGAGGGCACCTTTTTTTGCGCCTTCGGCACCAAGAAAGTTCCGCAGGGTGAGGTCGGTTTTTTTTGAGACTTTTACATTCCACCGGACGGCTTGCTGCTCCATGAATCACCTACCCCTCCATACTACCTAGATCTGGAGTCCCGGCACGCACTCGGGAAGCTCGATTATGACTGATTGGGAAATGCCGGGCAGGCTTCTGAGGAACTCGCCGCAAGTCATTGACAGAAGCTGGCAATGTTGTCGATCTTAGGATTGCCGTGGGGCCATAGTGAAGGTATCCGAGTTCTTGCGTAACGCCAGTGAGTACCACGCTTGCCCCTGGAAGGCCGATTACCAATCGGCCGCAGATTGCCAATCCAATGTCGCTTACATTGGAGGTTTTGTGGCGCGCACACTTGTGTGTGCCGTCTCGACATTCGTGTCGAGACGTTTTAGTTGGGACGTCCTGGTCAAGCCAAGGCTACTGTATTTCGAAAGGTTTACGAATGCGTCGAGACGAGTCTCGCCGCGGCAGACACGAGTGTCCGCGCCACAAGAGCGTCGGTGCCGAAATGAAGGGTTTCGGCCAATGTAAGCGACAT
>CAIRSA010000412.1 GCA_903881085.1 uncultured Acidobacteriia bacterium | reverse complement strand
TCCAACGCAATGCTCCAATGAACCACTCACCCAATGGGTTACGCGGCCTTCATCCGCAATCGAATGCAAATGCAGAAGATCGCTGTATCAAACCCAGTCCAACAGCTTTTTTTAGGCTGAAGGCTGCCAAAAATTTCAAATATTTTTGGCTAGAGCTAATTGGTCGAGCGCTTGATGAACCACCAAGACGTCGGGTGGACCGCTGCGGGCGATCGCAAAGCGATCCTCCAGCGTGATGACGGCGGCACCCCCACCCTGTTTGGCCGCCCGGTTGGTGCGGGCGCGATCCACGAGAATATGGCGCATCAACCGTGACGCGATGGCGAAAAAATGTGCCCGATTGGCCCAGGGGACTGGTTCCGGGCGATTCAGCATGCGCACGAACGCTTCGTTGATCAGGGCGGTGGGCGGCAAAGAATCGGCGGCAGCTTCCCGCCGTAAATAGGCCTTGGCAATCTGATGCAGTTCGTCGTAGACCCGCGGAGTCAACCGCTCGAGCGCTTGCGCATCGCCCTGTCCCCAAGCGGTGAGTAACTCAGATATGGAGGTCGATTTATCCAATTGAGAATTTTAACATAACCGTTAGCCGTTTTACCGGGCAATTCCGCATGTAGTGGTTGCCGGGTTTATTGCTCGTTTTGACGAGGGTCTATGATGCCAAATTTATTGTAAACTCTATTACATGTCGCGCAGCCGAACTTTTAGGCACGTGTATCTAACGGCCCATGCCGGGAGCCGAAATAGACATTCAGGCAAATCATTCTACTAACGGAGAAACTATGACTAACAAGAGATTGATGCTGGCTACGCCGGCGTTACTGTTTTCGGCTTTCGTGGCGGGCATTCCCGCTCACGCCCAGATGGTGCCTGCTTGTTATACGGCGGAGAGCCTGCAGGGTTCCTTTGGCGCCATGGGCACCTACGGGGCGAACCAGGCCATCGCCATTGCTGTGCGGACGTTCGATTCCGCGGGCAACATGACGTCGCCGTTCGTGATTAACGAACCGTTGGCCGGTTCTACCACCGGCGCGCGCACCATTCTCCCGGGAACGAATACTGCAACTTACGCCGTGAACTGCGATGGGTCCGGGGTGGTTACGCGAGTGGCGACCGCAGGCGGAGTAACGGTGCCGGCCTATGACGATTTCCTGATCACAGAGGGCGCCGTGCAGAACGGAAAACTGATCGCGATGACTATTGTGGACACCCAACGGATTCCCAGTGGCCTGGTTCCAGGAGGCGTCTTCCTATCGCGGAAGTATACCCGGCGGCCTAATGGATGCTATACCCAGGCTAGCATGCAGGGCTCCTATGGCGTTGTCGTTAACTATGGCTTCAACGTGGCCCTTGCGATGCAAAACGAGACGTTGGATGGGAAAGGGAACCTAACGCGCACGGGGGTGTTGAACCAGCCGGACCCGCTATCGACGACTGGCGGCAGATCGGTGGGCACTGTCACCAGCGTTGGCACCTACACGCTGACTTGCGATGGCAGGGGGACGATCAGCCGTGTGGTTACGAAGCCGGACGGCACTAAGGCAACCGCCGTCGATGACTTCGTTATCTCGCAGGGTATTGATATGGGCGGCGGGAATCTGCTTGCGACTACGATTCTGGACGTCCAGCGCGATCCGAGCGTGATCTTGGCGGGCGGGATTGTCGTTACCAGGGTGCATACGTTACGGCCTTCGCTGTCGGTGCCGGTGCCGGTTACGCCGGGAACAGTGACCACAGTGGCCGTGGCGGGGCCGAAGAATCTGACGACGACGTCGCGGTCGATTATGTTGGACGGTTCTGCGTCAACAAGCGTGGATGGGAAGGCGCTGGCGTATTCCTGGACGATGGCGCAAGGGAGCCCCGTTGGTTCCATTCTGGCGGGAAATACGGCAATGCCGACCGTACAGTTTTCGCAGGGCCAGGGGCTCTACACGTTCCTGCTGACGGTAACGGATTCGACCGGCGCCACCGCGCAAGACACCGTAACTGTGAACTACCGCGGGTTTTAGCCTGCGGCTGGCGGCCGGGCCTGAATACTTGGCGTATCGGGCCCGGCTGCGGCGCCGTTGGTTAAGCCTGGCGATGTGACCGTGGGCGACAATCAGCCCTACGATTTGGACCCGGCGGTGGACTACAGCGTACCCTTCCATACGCTGCGTCGCGGCTTGCCGCATCTGCAGGTGGAATTCCGCCAGGACGAAATCGCCCAATCAACGACTCAGCGCCGGTGGGCCCAGCGTTTCGCCCAAGCCTTGATGTAAGCGACGTAGGACAGATTGGCAATCTGCGGCCGAATGGCATTCGGCCCTCCGGGCTAACTCGAACTTCATCTCATCACCAAAAACCCGGGCGTTTGTGATCAGAGCCTCGTAATCACCGCCCTGGGTTTTCCATGTACCAGCCAAATCCGCGGCCATCTAACAGTAAGTTGCCATCGCATTCTCCTGCGGTCAAGAATATTCTGCCACTCAGCGCCATTTCTAAATTTGGCGCATGCCCTCAACGACGAGCTTGGGCGTCTCTGTTTCGACTGTAACAATCAGGGGCGCCTCTGCTGTTTTATCCGTGACCATCCGCGTGAATCCGTGGCGAATAGCTTCGTATTCCCCTGGACCCACCTGCCGCCCCAACCTGCGTCGCCGGGCGCACACCCCCCATCACGGTTTTCCATCATTTGCTTTCCCCCTCGTCTTGTATATAATCAGGTCAGCTCCGGCGTATGCATCAAGAGACCGGAACCATATTCATGGAGGTGCTATGATCAGAGCCTCTCGCTGTGCAGTCCTATTGATTTCAGCCTGTAGCGTTGCTCTCGCTCAGGCTCCCCTGGTCTCCGGTGTTTCCAGCGCGGCCAGCGGCGCAACGACAATATCCAGCGGCTCCTGGGTGGCCGTCTACGGCACCAACCTCTCCGCCACCACCCGCTCCTGGCAATCATCGGATTTCAATGGCTCCAGTCTTCCCACCGCGCTCGATGGCGTCAGCGTAACCATCAACGGCAAAAAGGCGGCTATCGCCTATGTCAGCCCCACGCAACTCAACGTGATCGCCCCCACCGATTCCACAACCGGAAGCGTGCAGGTGCAGGTTGCCAATGCGGCAGGCTCGGCAACCGGCAAGGTGACGTTCGCCGACTATGCGCCGGCGTTGTTCCCCGTGCAGGCCAAATACGCCGCCGCCCGCCACAATACCGATGCGGTCTATGTCACTCCTGCCGGCTTCCTGGGTACCAATGTCAATTCCCGCCCGGCGCAGCCCGGTGAGATCATTCAGATCTACGGCACCGGCTTCGGCGCGACAACGCCTGCCATCCCTGCCGATCAGCTCGTCGCCACGCCTGCTCCGCTGGCTGACCTCAGCAAGCTCAAAATCACCATCGGAGGAGCGGACTCGGTCATTCAATATGCCGGGCTTGTCAGCCCCGGTCTTTACCAGATCAACGTCATCGTTCCTCTGGCCGTCGATGGAGATCAGCCTATCGTAGCCACCATCGGCACGGCCAATTCGCCGTCCGGTTTAGCTGTCCCTGTCAGCAACGCTGGACGTCCCGCCGTGGCCGTTTCCCTCGCCCCTGGCGGACGCACCATCCGCTGCAGCACCACACTTCCGCTTACGGTTGCCGTTAACAATACCCTCGATAAGAGCATCGTCTGGCAGATCAATGGCGTGATGGGCGGCAGCCCCTCGGTTGGAACCATCACTGCCGATAACGTCTACACAGCGCCCGATGTTCTTCCTGCTTCGGCCGCCGTCACCATCACCGCCATCAGCCACTTCGACCGCAGCATCCAGGCGAGCATCAACGTGGCGCTGCAGAATCCGCTCCCGCTGGTCACCGCCGTGTCCCCGAACCCCATTGCGCCGGGCGCGAACACCATCACGATTACCGGCTCCGGGTTTACCCCGACTTCGACGGTCACAATAGCTGGCAGCGTCATTCCCAATACCTTTGTCAGCCCAACCCAGCTGACGCTCAAGGGCACCATTCCGATGCCCGTCGGGCGCCTGGCTGCCATCAAGGTTGCCAATCCCAACCCGGGTGCGGCCACCTCAACTCCCCTCGCCTTTCCGGTGCGGCCCGCAGCGGAAAAAGTGCCCTACGCATCGGCCGTCCGTTTCCTCGAAATGGCCTCCTGGGGCGCTACTCCGCAAAACGTGGCCGATCTGCAGGCGCAGGGCACTGACGCCTGGCTCACCGCGCAGTTCGCCAAAACGGCCAGCAAATGGCCGGATCCGAACACGACTACCGAAGGCGTCGCCCGTCTCCAGACAGCGCTCTGGAACATCGCTCTCACCGGCGATGATCAGCTCCGCCAGCGCGCCGCGTTCGCCCTCTCTCAGATCGTTGTCGTCTCCTCCGTAAAGGACATTTACCACCAGCAGATGGTTGCCTGGCAGCGCCTGTTGGGCGATTACGCCTTCGGATCCTATCGCGATGTGCTTACGGCGGTCTCGCTGAATCCGGCCATGGGTGACTACCTCGACATGGTGAATAACGACAAAGCCAATCCCGCCGCCGGCACTGTCGCCAATGAAAACTACGCCCGCGAACTGATGCAGTTGTTCACTTTGGGTACCGTCCAGCTCGATTCGCAAGGCAATCCCATACCCTCTTCGAATGGCACTCCGCTCCCCGAATACGATCAAACTACTGTTGCTGAAATGGCCAAGGTCATGACCGGCTGGACTTACGCCCCAACGCCCGGGTTCGGCTCGTTGTGGAAGAACATGACCTACTACTTCGCGCCCATGACCGCATTTCCCGAGCACCACGATACAACGCAAAAGAACTTGAACCTGCCCATCCCCTGCACCATCCCTGCCGGCGGCACGGCTGATAGCGATCTCAGCGCCGCACTCGATTGCCTCATGAAGCAGAACAATGTCGGGCCGTTCGTTTCCTACCGTTTGATCCAGCGGTTTGTGATGAGCGATCCGTCGCCGGCCTACGTCGGACGAGTGGCGCAAGTGTTCAAATCGTCGCAAGGCAATCTCAAGCAGGTGATCTCAGCAATCCTGACTGATCCCGAAGCGGTTAATGCAGGGACGGGCAAGCTTTCAGAGCCCATCCTGTTTGCTGCCGGCGTTCTACGCGCGCTCAACGCCACCATCACCGCTCCCGACGCCCTCACCGCCCAGGCCAACGCCATGGGCGAAAACCCGCTCTCGGCCGGCACCGTGTTCAACTATTTCATGCCCGATTACCGCATTGCCGGCATGACGCCTCCGCCCGTGGCGCCCGAGTTCCAGCTCATGAATGACGCCACCGTGCTCGCCCGCGCCAACTTTGCCTACCGCGTCGTGACCAACGGCATCTCCGGCGGCATCGTCGTCGACATCAACAATCTGACCGACCTCGCGAATAACCCCGCCGATCTGGTTGAGGCCGTCAACCAGGCACTGTTCCGCGGCGAGATGGACCCGGCCGTCCGCTCCATCCTCACTACCGCCGCCAACGGCTCCACCAACATGACGACGCGCGTCCGCAGCGTGCTGTATGCGGCGATTGCCTCGCCGCAGTATCAGGTCAAGAGATAAGAGGGAGATTCTCAACCATGACTTTCAAGCGAATTCATTCCCGCCGCGACTTCTTCCAGTCCGGGTTCCGGACACTCTCCTCCATCGGCGCCGCCGCCGCGCTGGGTCAGGCCGGCCTGGTTTCAGCCCGGGCGCAATCGGCAGGCGACTACAAGGCGCTTGTCTGCATCTTCCTTTATGGCGGCAACGACGCGGGCAATCTGCTCATCCCCAACGACACCGCCACTTACTCGAACTACCAGAAGATCCGCCAGAACATCGCCATCGGTCAGGGCTCCCTGCTCACGATTCGTGACCCCGGTACAAACCAGAACTTCGGCCTGCATCCGAGCTTCGCCAACATCGCCGCGCTGTATAACACCAGCAAGCGCCTCGCCTTGCTGGCCAACGTGGGAACGCTGGTTCAACCCATCGGCAAAAGCACGGCCGGTGCGCCGCAGTTAAATGGCGTGCCCCTGCCTTACAACCTCTACTCGCACTCTGACCAGGTAAATGAATGGCAGAACGCCACTCCCCAGGGTGGCGCTGTTACCACCGGTTGGTCCGGCCGCCTGGCCGATAAGATCGCTGGACTCTCGGGTGGCCACGTTCCGCCGGCGATTGCCATCGGTGGCAACACACTGCAGTTGATCGGCCAGACAACGCAGCCGTCCACGGTTAACACCAGCAACTTCTCGCTCGTCGCTCCTGCCACCGATCCGGGTTCGGTCGCGCTGCAGAACCTGCTCGATCTGGCCAGCGGCGCTTCGTTGATCCAGGCCGCACAGCATTCTCTCAAGGACGCAATGGGCGTCGCGCAGGCCGTCAATTCGGCCGTGGCAGCCAGCACAAGCCTGGGCGTCAACTTTCCGGGCTCCGACATCGGCACGCAGCTTTCGCAAGTCGCCAAACTCATCCAGATCCGTTCCGCGCTGGGCGCCAGCCGCCAGATCTTTTTCTGCAACCAGGGCGGCTATGACACGCACTCCAATCAGATCAACAGCCAGGTCACGCTCTACACCAACCTCGCCAACGCGCTCGCCGCATTTGACCAGGCCATGGGTGTGCTCAATATGCAGAATAACGTGATGGCCTTTACCCAATCCGATTTCGGACGCACGTTCCAGCCCAACGGCAATGCCGGCACAGACCACGGCTGGGGCAGCCACTCCCTCATCATGGGCGGAGCCGTAAAAGGCGGCCAGATCTTCGGCACATTCCCCAACCTGGCCCTGGGCGGACCCGACGATTCAACAACTCGCGGAACCTGGGTGCCGACGACCTCTACTGACCAGTACGCAGCCGCCTTGGCCAAGTGGTTCGGTCTCTCTGACGCAGACCTCGACTATGTGTTCCCGAATCTGAAGAACTTCGGCTATCAGCTTCCGGCGCTTGCTTAGAGCCCGAGGTGGGGCAGGCGTTCAGCCTGCGGAGGGCTTAAGCCCGACTGCTGTTTCCCGCATCGCAGCTAAATTTGCCCGCCCAACTGCCGACTTTACGGATCATCGCCCTTAAGAGTAGCGAGCACAAGCGCGGGCCTCCGCTTCGACGAGCTGAAATCGGGAACCTGGAAATTCAGGACGGCAACGTCGCCTGCTACAAACGGGCCCAGGCTTCGTCCTCCTCAGGCGTGAGCCAGTCTTTCGCCAGTGCTGACTCGGCTGCCAGCAGGGGGAGCGAGCGATCAAGGTGCTCAGCGGACAGGGTGCGATTGAGCGCGAGCAACCGGTCAAGGTCCGGTTCTTGCAACAGCCCGATTTCAGCGACACTCAGTTCGAGCTTGCTCATGTCTGCTTCCTTACCTACATGTGACTCCATTCCCAAATCGGCGGAAATCCTGCGGCTGATTTTGAAAATGAAGCACAAGTGGACAAATCGAACTTTCGCCGTTTTCGATTTTGATCCAAATTGCATTTTGTGTGGGAGGATCGTTCGAGCCCAAGATGGGGAGCCACTTCTCTTTCTCTAAGCGTTGCCGAGCGCCTTCTCTAACAGTGCCAGGATGCCCAATTTATCCGCGCCTCTTTCCAAATATTCGTGATCAAGAGTTGAGCCGCAGGCACGCAGAATGCCTTGGACATCGCGCCATTGCACTTCTGATACTTCACCGCCGGTCTTGAACCAATGGAGCTTTGCCAGCAGAATATCTTCAGGCGTGACAAATGGCGTGGCAGCCTCGGAAAGACCGGTGCCAGTCAAAAACACGGCGCGATCCAGTTCTTGCGCGCCGAGAAGGAATGCAGCGGCGGGAAAGAAATCAAACTTCCAGGCCATTGGCATGTAGATCGCATTAAAGGGTCTGCCAATGCGCAACGCCATTTGTGCGTTCTCACGATCCGCATAAACAGTCCGAGGAAGCAGGTCGAGAAATCGTTCTAGCGTTTCGGGAGTGAAATCTGCCAGGATATCCACGTCGTTTGTGAAACGAGGCTCACCAAAAGCGGTGCTGGCCCAAGAACCGCCGACGGCGTAACGAACGCCGGCGCCTTCCAGCGCCAGGCGCAGCGGATCAAAAGCATCGGCAGCGGAACTCATTTGATTCCATAGGCCTTCTGTGCGAATTCCTCTCCAAACCTCGTTACGGCGATGCGAAAGATAATCTCGCTATCGTTTGCCTGTGGGTACCTTCGTCGCATGGCGGCGCGCTGAAGCGAGTCGCCTGCCGCACAGAGCGCAACGCCTACATTCAGCCTCTGCGTTGGAGTCATTTCCGCCAACCGCCGAAAATAAACCTCCCTCGCGTTCGCCGATGTGTCGTCCGTGATCATGCTTCTCTCAGTATCCCTCAACCCGCATCGAACGGTAAGGGCGTGTTCAGGCCGGAATGTCGATGTTCGGCGGAAATCCAGCAGCTGAGTCCGAAAATAAGCCACGGGTTGACCAATCGAACTTTCGAAGTTTACGAAATTCCTGCCGGTCGTCGAGTTCAAAACCCACTCGGAAGGTCGATACGGAAAAGATCTCCCACCAGGGCATCCAGTTGGGAGAAGAGAACGGTTCGCCCGTCTGGCGACAACGCGACATTTCGCGGCCCATTAAAGACTTTGCCGGTCAGCGCGCCCGCCTTGATGGCTCTTTCTCCCGGGTTCCGGACGCCCAACAGGAAAAATCCCGGATCCTTGCCTGAGCGCAGAAACACCAGCAGGTCACGACGCAGAGCCCAGGAACGGTAAACCAGATCTTCAGTACCTCCAACCCGTTGTTCCGGCCCTCCCACTACCGGGCGTCGCCATATTCCCCGCGCCTGTTCCCGCGGCCGGGCGTAGTAGAGCCATCGCCCGTCATCGGATTCGATCATGTCGAACATCTCCGATTCGCTCACCAGAACCGGCGTTCCGCCTTCGACGGGAACCTTCCAGGTTTCCCGGCGGCTGCCATGTTCTCTGGTGTAATAAACCCAATGGCTGTCGCGCGACCAGCCGGGAACTATGCAGTCGTCCCGATCGTCTGTCAGGCGGCGGGGCATCCCCCCGGACGCTGGCACCACGTAGATGTTATCCTGAATTGATTTCCTCGGCGGGTCCCCATCCACGATGTAGCTGCCGTCAAAGGCGATCCAGCGCCCATCGGGCGACCAACGCGCACTGCCGGCTGCTCCGTTCGACTTCCAAACCTGTGTCAACTGCCGCATTTGCAGTCCGTTCTTGTCGCAGACGTAAAGCTCTGTGGATCCTGTGCGATTGGAGCGGAAGACCATCCACTCGCCATCCGGCGAGTAATCCGGTTCGCTTTCTTCAACCTTCGAAGCCAGGAACTTGCTTGCCCGTCCGGAAGCGATATCCACCTTCCAGATATTGATGTCGCGGGACGACTGGCTGAATACCAAACGCGTTCCTGCAGCATTCACGGTGACGTCATCCACCGCGCCTTTCATCAGCACTTTGACCGTCCCGTCCGGTGAAACGCGCGCGATGCCGCCCGGCCCGGAGGCGAGTAGATCGCCTGAATTCCCCAACCAGCCAATCGATGAATGATAATCGTTCGCGATTACACAGTTCTCCGGCCCCCCGGCGATCGGAATCCGGCACACGGAGTAGTTCGCCTTTTGGGCGCGCACGAAGGCGAGCGTCCGTCCATCGGGCGAAACCGCCGGCCGCGAATCCTGCGCATCCCGGCCGGTTGTGAGGGTGCGTTTGACGCCGTTGAGAAACAGGCGGACCAGCGGTCGTCCATCCGCTGCGGCATCGCGCAGGATCAGCGAGCCGCCGTCCGGCCACCAGGCCATGCCGCGATACCCCTGGTGATCGACCACTCGCCCAACCAGACGCTCCGGCCCGCCATCGGCAGGGCACACGAAGACGTCTTCATCGCCGCCATCGGACGCACGGCGGACATAGGCGATCCATTTGCCGTCCGGCGACCATGCGGGGCTCGAATCCTCGCGTGGGTCAGTGGTGATGCGCCGCAGGTCGTCTTTGTCGATGCTCTTCACGTAAATATCGGGGTTGTCTTCCAGTCCGCTCCAGACGAATGCCACGCGGGCGCCGTCCGGCGAGAGAGCCGGCTGCCATTCCACGCCGGCATAATCGGTGAGCGGGATGGCCGGCGGAAGAGCAGGCTCGAACTCCCGGCCACGGAGCCAAAACCAACCTGCGGCAGCCGTCAGGAATACGGAGGCCGCTAAAGCCAGCCAGAGCCGGGACGGCCGTGGATTCAATGGCCGCTCAATTTCCTCCAGGCGAACCGCGGCTTCGGCAGCGGAGATCCGGCGTTCGGGCTCCTTATGCAGCAGATCCTTCAGCAGCGATGCCAGAACTCTGTCATCGAGCTTCGCATCCGCCGCCGTCGGCAGCAGCGCCTCGCGCTCCTGGATTGCGCGCGTGGTCGCCGAAATGCTGGACTCCAGGAACGGATGCTTGCCGCTGGCCAACTCCAGCAGCACCACGCCCAGAGAGAAAACGTCGGTTGCCGCAGTCAGGCTCTTTCCCGCAACTTGTTCCGGCGACATGTAGCCGAAGGAACCCACGGGAATCGCATCCCACGAAGCCAGCGTGCCATCCCGCTGTGCCAGACCGAAATCCAGCACCTTCACTAAGCCATCGCTGCGGACCATGACATTCTCGGGCTTGATATCCCCGTGGACGATGCCGCTTTTGTGCGCGGCGGCCAGACCGCGGGCGATCTGCGCACCCCAGGCTGCCACCTGCCTTGAAGGTTGGGGCCTGCCGCAATAGCTGCGCAGCGGCTGGCCCACGACCAATTCCGTAACCAGCGCGACACCGTACTGCGACTTCAGCACCTCGTGCACGGTGACCAGATTGGGGTGATTAAGGGCCGACGCCGACTGGGCTTCGTGCACCAGGCGGTCCACTGCGGCAGGCATCATACGGGCGTTCTCGCCCACGAACTTCAATGCCACCAGACGCCCCAGTTCACCGTCGCGCGCCGAGTAGACCTCTCCCATGCCGCCGCGGCCCAGCAGTTCCACAAGTGTGTAGCGGCCGTACTGGCGGCCGGGTTGGGGGGACGCCTGCTCCAGCGCCTGGTCGTCGAGCAGGGCCAGCACTTCCTCGCAAACGCGCGCAGCGGCCCCCGTATTGTGGACAAAATCGTGACGCTCGGCGACGGGTAGTTGCTCGGCCGCGCGGAAGATTTCCCAGGCGCGCTGCCAGTCTTCCGCGGTCACCCCGCCGCCCCCGCGGTAAGCTCGTTTTCAAGCATGCGGCGCGCAAAGGACCAATAGCTACCCACTGTGCGGGAAGAGCATCCCATCTGCGCGGCAATCTCGTCGTGCGACTTGCCCTCGAACACGCGCATTTCCACCACGCTGCGCAGTTTCGGATCCACCGATTCCACCCGCGCGAGCAGCCCCTCCACAAATTGCAGGCTCTCCGGGGAAGACGAACCCGCAGGCACCGCCTCCAGTTCGCTCTCCGCGGTGTGGGTGGTTCGTTGACGCAGGGGCCGGCTGTGAAGGATCAGCAGGCGCTTCATCAGGAAACCCGCCAGCCCCAGGAAGGCGGCCCGTTCGCCGGCGTCCGTCTCTGCCACGCCTCCCAAGGCATTGCGTTTCAGAAGTTCCAGATAAAGCTCGTTCACCAGCAGGGTTGGCTGCCAGGAATGTTGCACTCGTTCCTTGCTCATGCGGGCCAACGCCATGCGGCGCAGTTCCGGGTAAAGCAGCTCAAACAACTGGTCGGCCGAACCCTTTTCTCCAGCCCGAAATCCATGCATCAGGCTTCGGATCTGTCGGTCCATTTCGTCCATGTGACTTGCAGAAATTATAGCGCAGCCGGCTACGGGAAAATAATTTCAATTTTCGCTTCCGGTTTTTGCGCCCTGCTCTCACCTATGTATTTGAGGGGATGCTTAATCAAACATGAACGTACACAAAAAGACGAATTTATTTGGAAGACTCCGTACTGATTGGTTCTGCCGGCCGCTGGCGATAGCCCTGGCGCTGCTTTTGTTTCCCGGAACGCCTTTCTTCCCAAGCCTCTCGCTGGTAACGCCGGCGCACGCATATGCGCCCACAAGCCTGTGCGGTTCGCACGTCATTGTGCAGGATTGCTTTGCCCCGGCGGCGCTGGATAACCTGGTGGTGCAGTCTTTTCTAACGCTGCATAATCTGCCCGCCGGCGACGCATCGCTCATCGCCCAGTATGGACGAGGCGATCTCTACAGCGAACTGCGCTCCTTGCTGGTGGCCAACGTCATCCACATCGTCAAGAAGGCCCCGGGCGACCGCACCTCCGACGAACAGTACATCTACTCCTGGCTCCAGCAAAAAGTACGGCAGCATCAGGTCGAGCAGTATCAGGCCGCCATCAACGACCGCAACAACTGGAAAAGCAATCCGTGCAAGTGGAAACCCGATGCCACGGTAGCGGCGCAGTTCAATCTGAACTACGACCCTAGTTCCTATTGCGGCCAGAACAACAACCCCATCGCGCTGTTCAGCATCAATCCCCCGGTGCCGACGAAGGACTATTTCCTGACGGCGGCGCTGTCCGGCACCTATGGCAGCAAGATCCTCACCACCCCTGGTGGACAACTGGCCCTGGGCCAGGCCCAGCAAGACTTAGCGCTCCCGCTGGGCCTGGGTATTGGCGGCGGCGTTGGTTTTGGCGTTCTGGTGGGCGGCGGTCTTGCGGCTTGGATCGCTGCCGGCGGAGGCGCCGCCGCAGGCGGTGCGGAATCTCTGGCTGGGTTCATTGGTGTTTTCGGCGCTACCGGCCCGGTTGGAATCATCCTCATGGCCGTCCTGTGCGCCGCGGTCGCCACATTTGAGGTGGTGGAGCGTCAGCAGACGCTGGACCAGCTAGCCACGTTGGACGGCGATTTGAGCTGGAACCAAACCCACCTGCCTTCGCTTGAAGGCTACGCCAACGATCCCATGGGTAACTACAAAATCACGATGACCCTGATCGAAGCCACCGTCCCAACCACTGACAGCGTCACGCCGCCTCCGGCACACCGCCCCTCGGACGCGCCGATGGTCGTGGTCAGCGGTATCACAGCCAATCTCAGCGACTCATTCAGCTATACCGATTGGTATGGCACGAAGTGGACCGCCTCCACCTACGGCGGATGGTTCACGCAGCAGGGCGTGTCGAAGACCGGCGCCACCGTCTACAGTTTGAGCCCGGTGATCCGCTATATCGACTGGCAGGGCAATTACCTCAGCGCCAGTCGCCTCGGCCAGCACTTCATCGTAACCAAGCGCGTTCCAGGCGCAGCAGATACCGTTTGCGCCGCGGACGCCAGCGGCGTGACTCCGCAGACCGACTACACGAAATGCGCCAGCTACGTCTACGACGCGCTCTTCCTGAAGGACACCAGCAACAACCCGATTGGCATCAATCTGAGCATGGTGCCCCGCATCACCAGCGGGAGCAGCTACGGATTTGGAGTGTCCAGCGGCATCTCCAATATCGCCATCACCGCGACGGGGAGTCCGGCGCCCACGATCCAGACCACCACCCCGCTGCCGTCGGGATTCAGCTTTGTAAGCGGTGGCGCCAACGGCAAGGCGACGCTGACAGTGAATCCAGCTACGGCTGGTGTCGGCGTCTTTACTGTCGGGCTCAAGGCCAGCAACACGACCCCCTTCACGTCTACCCAGGTGGTGACCGTCACCGTGAGCAACCCGGTAGTGATCCTCGGCACGATACCGTCTTCCTATAGTCTCTATGCCGGGGTCCCCTTCAGCCTCACCGTGGCAGCCGCGGGCGCGGCGCCAATCGCCTGGAGTCTGAGCGGAACCGCGCTGCCAACAGGCATCGCATTCCACGACAACGGCGATGGCACCGCCACCATTTCCGGGACACCTACGCCACAGAGCGTTTACACCCTGTGCAGCAATTGCACAGCGCTCACTGCCACCAACTCATACGGCCCGGCCAGCGTATATACGGGTTTCAACGTCAGCCCGTTCTCCGGAGGTGTAATCAGTTCCCCTACCACCATCACCTTCAATGCGGGTCAACCAAACACCTCATACGTCACCACCGTGGACACCGTCAATGCGGTGAGTTTCAGCATGCCCTGCAACGATGCTCCGGCCTGGCTCACCCTCAAAGACAATGGGAATGGCACCGCGGTGCTGAGTGGCACACCGCCAGTGAACTACATTGGCGGCCCCATTAATTTTACGCTGCGTGGCTCCGGCCTGGCCGATGCTCCGCTATGCAATAACCATCCCAATATGACGATCCAGGTGAAGGCAATGCCATACTTCCAGACGCCGCTATACGACGTGTCGCCGGTGAATGGCAATTTCTCGAACCCAACCCGCCCGGCGGTGCATGGCGCCGGTACTACCGCTTCCGGAGCGCTGCCTCCCAGTGTGAGCCTGCACGATGCCGGCAACGGCGCGTGGTTCTTTATCGGCAATCCCCCCACTGGCAGCGGCGGCGAATACAAACCTGTCCTCGCCATGACCACGCCAAACGGTTCTCTTGACCAGACTATTCATCTTTTCGTCACTGAGGCGCCCACGTTCAGCAGCGCTCCGCAGATCTATTTCTACGCCGGGCAAAGCAACAAGTTTGTGGTGGACTCGAGCGGCTACCCAAAATTGCCGGTCTCCGGCTATCCTGGGCTGCCGTCCGGCGGAATGCGTTATACGGTTACGGGCCCGCTGCCACAAGGGGTGACGTTCACGGATGTCGACGCCAACAGCAACCCGATGGGCTCAGGCATCCTCAGCGGCAACCCCGGTGCCAACTTCGTAGGCGGAACATATCTGCTCAACTTCACCGCCGATAACGGCGTCGGTCAGGCGCAGCAGCCCTTTGTCCTGAAGGTATACGCCGCGGGAGACGCCAATCACGACGGAGTGGTGAACTGCTCCGACGTCCAGGTGGTGCAAGCCGCCATGGGTGCCTACCGTGGCACTGCCAAATACAACGCCGCCGCCGACCTTAACAACGACGGGGTAATCAATGTGCTTGATCTCAGCATCGTCAGCGCACGCCTGGTGCCCGGCACGAGGTGCAAGTAGGAAAAACAATGACCACCAATTTACGCATTCCATTACTAATTGCCACTGGCTGCCTCTCTGCGGCCGCCAGCACCATCCAGGTCCAGACGCCCGGCACTGTTCCCGTTAACAGTACCTTCAGTAACGTCAATATCATCGTCACGCCGGCAGCGGGAGAAAGCCTCACGGGATTCCAGTTCGACCTGATTTTCCCCTCCTTCCTCCAGGCGAATTTCGTCAGCGAGCAGGGGTACTTTCTCGCCAATGGCGTCTTCTTCTCAGCGGGCACTATCGACAACACCGCACTCAACATCACAGGCATATCCGATGCTCTGACCGGCGGGGATTTGCTGCCCACCACGTCAGATATATTGGTGTCCATTAATTTCACCGCCCTGCACGTGGGGACAGGCTTCATAAGCATCGATTCATCCACCGTCCAACTGCTCGGCCCACTCGACCCCGTCACGTTCCTGCCAACTCTATTGCCCGTGACGACTGTCGATGGCGCCATATCAGCAGTACAGGCCACTCCGGAGCCGGCAACGCTACTCATGAGCCTGGGAGGGCTGGCGGTGATTCTTGCCTTCCAGCGGAGAGGCAACGTTCGGTCGTCATGTTGAGCCCTAAAAACCGCAGTTGCCCGTAAATACTGCGGAAATTCACGACTGTCCCGGTTTGCCCCACGCCAGACTGCCCGCAATGCGGGTCACCCGGCGGGTGATGAGCAAGTTGCATGCAACCGATGGCTAATGTTGAAGATACCTTTTCCAGCTGCGTTCAACTGCTCTTTCCCGGTTGAACCATCAACAGTGCCAATAGACCCACGCGAATGGGTGAAATCCTGGCCAACCAAGCCATTCGGCCACGATCCTCTGGCTGACTTATGGCCGGGCCCCCAACACCAGCGCCGAGAGGATGATCCTGGAAAAAGCAGTTGGATGGCCTTCAGCCAATTCGCACTACGCCGCGCATTTGGGGTCTGACACCTTTTTTCGGCCGTTTTCGGCCGAAAATG
>CAIRSA010000411.1 GCA_903881085.1 uncultured Acidobacteriia bacterium | reverse complement strand
TCTCTTTCAAAGGCTTTCGACACTCCGCTCGGCTCGGTCGGATCTCTCCTTCCGGCTGGAGTCTGCTACCGGGCGCTTCGGCGCTTACCCGGACAGGACTTCCACCTGCTAGAACAACGCGTCTTTCAGGACGCACCATAAGGCCACTATAACCAATGCAGTACGTTGTGGAAAACGCAAAAAGAGTAAAATTTTGTCTTCGCCTTTTGTTCGCCAATGGTACCGGCCCGTCAGAGCAGTGCTCGCTTTCTACGCTGGGCCTGCATACGAACCTTCCCACACTGAGGGCACTTCCATTTCCGCTGCTTATGGTAAATATGGCCCTTGAGCTCCTCCATTTTGATTTTGCAGTGCTTGCATGTCATCTGGAAATAATCGGTGCCAGAGGTGTCAGTGGTCTCTGACCCCAATTAATTGTCCTAATCGAAGAAGGCCTTGTCCTCAGCTTCCAAATGCTGCTTCGCCGCCTTAACATTAAACTTCACACCCAGTCCCGACGTATCCCAAACATCGATGAAGCCCTTCTTCACAATCGGATTGGGCAGCCCTTCAATCACTTCGTGCCACCACGGTTCGGCAGGCATGGGGTATTCAAACGCAATGTAGTTCTGCGGCAGCACGGCCGCCAGATGAACATGCGCAGCGACGCCGATCAGGCCGTCGAAGATGCCGTGCGGCGCAACTTGAATTCCGTGCAGATCGGCATATTCGGAAATCCACTTCAATTCCGCGATGCCGCCGACGTCTTCAGGATCGGGGCCAATAATATTCACGGCCTGTTTTTCAATTAAATCCCGATAATTCTCGCGCATATAAATCTGTTCGCCGGTATGGATCGGAACAGACGTCGAGCGCGTAACTTCGCGGAACAGTTCGGCGTTGGGGTTGATCGTGTAGTCGCCTGTGATCAGGTCTTCCAACCAGGTGATGTTGAGCGGCTCCAGGGCACGGGCGAAGCGGATCGCATCTTTCACGGTCCAGCCGGGGCCACAGTCGAGCGCCAGGCCGATTTCCTCGCCGAGCACCTTCTTCATCGCTTCCACGCACTTGATCACGTGCTTCAGGCCGCCTTCGGTGAGCAGGCCGGCGTCGGGGTGGTTGGCGCCGATGCGTGGCTCGTCGTACCAGCCGTTCTTCATGGCCCGCATCATCGCCGGGTTGTGGAAACCGACGGCCTGTTTGATGAGCGTGAAGCCTTCCTTGGCCTCCTTCATTTTGGCGGTCTGCTCGGCGTAGTCCTGCGGAGTCTGACCGTTCAGCGGGGGGCGGAAACCGCCGTTGTAGATGCGGACCTTGCTGCGGATCTTGCCGCCAAGCAGCTTGTAGACGGGGACTCCGGCGACTTGGCCGGCGATGTCCCAGAGCGCGATTTCGATCGCGCTGACCGCCGCGCCCCATGGCTTGTTGGCGCCCAGGCGGCGGATCTTGAGCATGATGTTGCCGACATCGGTGGGGTCCTGGTCGATCAGGTACTTCTTATAGAAGAGGACCATCGGCTTGAGATACGGCTTGTAGCTTTCCGCCTGGCCGTAGCCGGAGACGCCCTGGTCAGTGGTGATGCGGACCACGGGGCTGCCGCCCATGATGGCGCAGCGCAGGTCGGTGATTTTGATGTTGGTGCGGGTTCGCGGCTGCGCGGCCAGCGGAGCGGCGGCGGCCATCGTAGAAAGGAAGGTACGGCGGGTATGGTTCAACCGATTCTGATTCAACATGATTCTCCTGAAGATATGTTTATATCACGGGTGGGGGGCTGATGATATGCTCGTGGTATGAATCGCCGTATGTTCCTCCAACTATCTTCGGCCGCCGCGTTGCGCGCCGCGGACGTAACTCCTGCCGAGATTTCGGACTATTCAAAGCCGGTCTTTAACCTGCACAAACACCTGTCCAGTCCGGTGAAGATTCAGTCGATTGAGTTGCTGAAAATGAAGAGCAATTACTTCCTGCGCACCCGCTCGACGGATGGCGCCGAGGGGCTCGTGATGACCAAGGGCGTCGAGGATTTCACGGGCATTCTGGCGAACCGGGTGATTCCACATTTTCTGGGGAAGGACGCGCGTGATCTGGAGCGGCTGGTGGACGAAGTCTACGTGACGGCTTCGAACTATAAGCTGGCCGGGCAGGCGTTCTGGTGTCCAGTGGCATACATTGAGCAGAGCCTGTTCGATCTGATGGGGAAGACGCTGAAGAAGTCGTCGTCGGAGCTGATGGGCGGGGTGCTGAGGAAGGAGATTCCGGTGTACCTGTCGGGGTCGGACCGGAAGCTTTCGGCGGAAGAAGAGGTCGAGGTTTACGTTCGGGGCGTGGAAGAGACCGGTGCGAAGGCAGTGAAGTTCAAGATCGGCGGGCGCATGAGCGATAACAATGACGCGATGCCGGGCCGCACGGACCGCATTCTGGAACTGGCCGCGAAGAAGCTGCTTCCGAAGGTGACGCTGATGGCCGACGCGAACGGATCGTACGACGCTAAGAACGCGATCGCGATGGGCAAGCGGCTGCAGGACATGAAGTATTTGTGGTTTGAGGAGCCGTGCCCGTGGGAAGAGAAGAGCGAGACCAAGCGTGTGGCCGATGCGCTGGACATCAAGATTGCGTTTGGCGAGCAGGATTCGAGTCTGTGGCTATTCCAATGGATGATCGATAACAAGGTGATGGATATTGTGCAGCCGGATTTGAATTACAACGGCGGGTTTATCCGGGCAGCGCGAGTCGCTCGGATGGCGCGCAAGGTGGGGATGTGGATCTGTCCGCATAACACGCAGACGGGAGCTGCGTCGGTGAACATCCTGCACTTTGCCGCGACCACGCCGAATGTTGGCCCATATATGGAGTATGTCCATCGAGGGCCGGAGAAGAAAGAAAGCTGGTATTCGCCGAATTTCGCAATTAAGAATGGCGTGATTCCGGTGCCGGCTGGTCCAGGGTTGGGGTTGGAGTTCGATCCGGAGTTTGTGAAGAAGGCGGAAGTGGTGAAGTTGTAGGCGCGGGGCAGATGGCTGATTTGCGGGATCAGATTAGAGTGCTTGTTCGGGCGGTAGAGCTTGCGCCATTCGATGCGGCACTGCTAAACGCGTTGGGCGACTGCTATCACATGGCGAAGCAGTACGGGCTTGCCGTCGCGGCCTACACGCGCGCCGTGAAGATTGTGCCTAAGTTGGTTGGGACGTGGTATTCGATGGGCTGCGCGCAGACTTCGATGGGGGCTTTCGCGGCGGCGGTGGTTTCGTTGCGGCGCGCTTTGGCGTTGGATGCGGGCAAGCCAGAGTTTCAGCACAATCTGGGCCGGGCACTGTTTGAGATCGGCCAGGCGGATGAGGCGATGGAGTGGTTTTGGAAGGCGGCTCAGCTTAGTAGTTCGGCGCTGCCGTTGACCACCATGGCAGTGATTGCTCCGGGCGTTCCGGGGTGCGGGAATGCGGATCTTTTGAAGCTGCGGCGGCTATGGGCGGAGCGGTGTCTGCCCGTGGTAGAACGCCCTATCGCAGCTACCCTTGGCGGGCGGTTGCGGATTGGGTATCTTTCTTCGTTCTTTCACCGGCCGAATTGGATGAAACCGGTGTGGGGACTGATCAATCAACACGATCGCGAGCGGTTTGAGGTGTGTCTGTTTTCGGATGCGGCGATGGAAGGTGGGTATGTGCCGCGGGCGGGCGATCAGGTCCACGATATTAGCAAGTTGAGTAACGAACAGGCGGCGGAAGTAATCCGTGGTTGTAAGTTGGACCTGTTGATTGACCTGAATAGCTTCAGTGCGCCGGAGCGGCTGCCCTTGCTGGCGATGCGTCCTGCGGGGCGGATTGCGGCGTGGTTCAACCTGTATGCGACTTCGGGAATGCCTTGCTTTGACTATCTGATCGGAGATAGTACAGTGATTCCTGCCTCCGAAGACAGTTACTATTGCGAAAAGATTGTCCGGGTGGCGGGTAGTTATCTTACTTTCGATGTATCTTACTCCGTGCCCGATGTAAGTGACCGTGCGGGTGCCTGTGAGATTGTGTTTGGGTGCCTGGCTTCTCAGCATAAGATCAACAACGATGTGGTGGCTGCATGGAGTCGGATTCTGTTGGGTGCGCCGGCTAGCCGGTTGATCGTCAAGAACGCGACCTTGGGTGCGGCGGATGTGCGGGAGTTTCTGCTCGGACGGTTTGTGGCCCATGGCGTGGATGCGGGTCGCGTGCAGATTGAGGGGCCTGCGGAGCATCACGAATTTTTGCAGACATATGGAGAGATTGACGTTGCGCTGGATACGTTCCCTTACAATGGCGGAACCACCACTACGGAAGCGCTGTGGCAGGGGGTTCCGGTAGTTACGTTTCTGGGGGACCGCTGGGCTTCTCGGACGAGTGCATCGATTTTACGGGCGGCGGGGTTGGATGAGTTCGTGCGTGGGAGTGTGGATGAGTATGTGGACTATGCGATCTCGCTGGCTGGGTAACAGTTCAGGTGGGGTGCTATCGTGGCGGCAGCAGCGAGGGCACGGTCTGGCCACGGCGATGGCAAATAATCGCGTTCTTGAGATAGGTGAGTGAACTGCGGCCCTGGATTCGGCAAGTTTGGGTAACC
>CAIRSA010000410.1 GCA_903881085.1 uncultured Acidobacteriia bacterium | reverse complement strand
GCGGGCCGGCCGGTGTCGGAATGTATCCGAACAACCGGATGCGTAGCATGCGGATGGATGTTGAAATCCGGCTTGTTGCCGTCGCGGCTGGTCGAGCCATAGAGGAAAATGTTGACCGCGTTCCTGTCTTTGAGGCGCGCCTTCATCTCGGGCAACAACGCTTCATAGGCCTTGTACATGTTGAGGAACAACGTATCGCCACCTTCGGAGGGAATTTCGATCGCGTAGAGGAACGTACCCTTGGGCGGAGCCGGGATGTAGCACATATCGGAATGAAACTGCATCTCACCGTCGGGCAAGGAACCGATTGGCTTGCCGTTCTCTCGAATGTTTGAGACCAGCATCACTTCGGGGTTTTTGACCTTGGCTTCAGCACGCATATCCTTCGGACGCGGGCGTTGCTGCAACTCACCGAAGTTGCGGGCAAAGCGAACTTGATCGTCTTCCGAAAGTGCTTGATTGCGAAACAGCAACACCAGATGCTCGTTCCATGCCGCCTTGATCGCGGCAATCGTCACGTCATCGAGCGGTTTCGATAAATCGACGCCGACGATTTCCGCGCCAAGAGCCGGCGACAATAGCCTCACAGATATGGACATGGCACGCGCCCCCCAAACTCAGAATTCCGCCCAAGAGTAGCAAAATTAATATCCCTTCGTCAGTGCTTCAACGACCCCTCGCAATCTACGGAAATACCGCCCTCGATTTGATTAGGCTGGCGACGTTCACTACAGTGCGCGCCGGGAAACCGCGCGCAATAAGAGAAAGAGAACGTTATGGATCGCCTTACGGTGACCGGTTATTACCGGCGTCCGGCACACCTCGTCGCCATGGAGAAAGGTTTCTTTGCCAAAGAAGGCCTCGACGTGGTGTTCCACCTTGTCGATCTGGCCCCCGAGCACAACAAGGAGATGGCAGAAGGCAAGTGGAATCTCACTCTATCCTCTGCCGACACCATGCTCGCCCGCGCTACCCAGGATCATGTCGACTACGTTCTGTTCATGCAGGCTGAAGAGGGCCTCAACGTGCAACTGGTCGGTCAGCCTGAGATTAAAACTATCGCCCAACTACGCGGCACTCTGCTTGCTGCCGATCCGGTCGATTCTAATTTCGATCTCGTGCGTAACAAGATCCTGCGCGATTTCGGCATTCCGGAATCGGAATATCGAATCGACATCATCGGCAACACGCCACACCGTCTGAAAGCATTCCTTGAAAAGAAGGTCTCTGCGGCGATGCTGACGCCGCCCTCGACCGACAAGGCCATTGCCGCTGGCGGCCATGTGCTGGCGCAAGGCGCCAATCACATTTCCGATTGGCCGCTCGCCTGCGGCTGGGGCCTCAGGAGTTGGGTTCAGGCGAACCGGCCGTTACTCGTCCGCTTCATTCGCGCCTGGGCCAACGCGGCCGATTGGCTGCTGAAGCCCGAAAACAAACAGGAGACGCTGGGCTTCCTCGCTAAACACGAGAACCTGACCGGAGCGCGCGGCGAAGAGGCCTATGCCCGCGTGGTGCCGAAGGGCGCTATCAATCCGATGGCGATCCGCAAAAACATGGAGCTTCG
>CAIRSA010000409.1 GCA_903881085.1 uncultured Acidobacteriia bacterium | reverse complement strand
CTACCCTTGAAAACATTGGCCTTCTTAGGAGGGAACGGCATCAAGAAAAAAGGCCAGTGGAGAGTGAGGCTGGTTCGCCTCACTCTCCACTGGCCTTTCAGTATTACTGCCGGTCCGCCTAGAACGTGAAGCGGGCCGAAAGCTGGACCTGACGGGGCGTCCAATACGAGCTCTGTAGTGACAGCAGACCGTCGCTACTGTTCGGATTGTTCAGGCCCTGGACGTTGAACGCATTGAACGCGTCCACGTTGAGGCGCAACTTCATCCGCTCGTTCAAGTGGAACTCCTTATAGAGCGAAATGTCGGCCTTGAAGTTCTTAGGGCCCTGGAGCACGGCCTCGTTGTAGGGGACGACACCGGCGGGACCGGGGTTGTAGCCGGTGGTTACCTGCTGCCCGTTGGCCAGAGTCATCGTCACGTTGTTGTTGCCGAAGTTGGGGGTGCCGGGGGTGTTGTTGATGGGAGCGAGGTACGGCTGGTAGTCCGTAGGAACGCCCGTTACGCCGCGCGAGGCTGCGTTAACAACAGTCGGTGCCAGATAGCCGTTAAACCACAGGTAGGCCGGACGGCAGACACCCGAACGGCAGTCCGTCACGGGAGTGTTGGTCTTGTTGAGTTTGATGGGGTTGGTTGCGCCGTAATTGCCGGTGGCAACTTGGAACGCCTGTGAGACCATCGTTCCGACGAAAGCGACCTGGTAGCCGCCCACCACCGCATCGAGGAACTTGTTGGAGTTCTTCATGTAGCGGCGGCCCTTGCCCAACGGCACATCCACCAGACCGTTGAAGGTCATGCGGTGCAGCGGAATTGCGGTATCGGGGCGGTAGTTCTGCCAGCGGTTGAATTCTTGGCTGGGGTTGAGCAACGTGCCGACATCCATTCCATTCGGGATCGCGCCGGGAGCATAGAGGGCTGCGGGATAGAGAATGTTATCGCGGAAGGTGTTGCCGCCGACGCGGAACGCCTTGGAGAAAACATAGAAGATCTGGTAGCTATATCCCTTGCGATAGGGCTTCTGGTAGTTGAACTGTAGAGCGCTATCGTTGGAGAAGCCGTTCTTGGTGGAATCGGTGATGCCACCCCAGGTTTTGTTGTCGTAAGGCCGCGTTGCAACACCAGCAAGGGTGCCGGTGGGAGGAGTGGTGCCCGTCTTGGCCTGCCAGACGTAGGTGGAAGGAGCATCGTTGATCTGGTAGTTCTGATCGAGGTTGGTGCCGCGCGTATAGACGTAGGAGGCGCGGAATACCGAACCATCCTTAAGAGGCTGCTCGATGGTGAAGTTCATTTCGCGTACCTTGGCCGGCGGATAGTCCGCACTGAGGATGGTGCCGGGGCCAATGCCGGGGAGCAGCGCGGTGGAGGATGCCGTGTCGACCGCTTTGGAGGAGTTGACGCCGGCGATCAGGGTGAGTGGGTTGCGGAGCAGGGAGTTCGGGAGTCCGTCCGAGGCTTGTGCAGCGGAGGTGAGGCTATAGGAGTAACCGGCGGTGAACGGATAGCTGGAGGTCAGGTAGCGGATTGAGTTGCGAACCGGCACCGGGTAGATAAATTCGCCGTAACCGCCGCGAATGACGGTGCCGCCCTTACCCCATGACGGAGAGTAGGCGAGACCGATGCGCGGCAGGAAGTTCGCATTGCTTCCGTTGGTGCCGCGATCGGGCATTCCACCTTCCTGCATGTTTTCAAACTTCACACCCAGATTCTTGAGGTTGGTGATCAGCCCATTGCTGGTGAGCCCATTGCTTACGTAGTAATCCAGGGGACGTGGTAGGGCCAACGCCTTGTTCACGAGGTCGAAAGCAACCAGGTAATCGTTGCTGGGGCGCGGCGCATTATGCGCTTCCCAGCGAAGTCCGAGGTTTAATGTCAACCGTGATGAGATGCGCCAGTTGTCCTGCACATATGCGTCCATTTCAAGCAAGGTGGAGATATTGAAAGGAGCGTTGCGTTTTTCGTTGTAGCTGGAAGCAGCACCCAGGAAAAAGTCCGCATTCTGGTTTCCAGTGTTGGGCTTTTGGCCGTAGTTGGCGCCAGTTGTCGGATCGTAAACGCCGGTGGCCTGGCTGGAAAAGTCTGTATTATCGACCGAGCGGTCAGACAGGTAGGCAAAATGCTCGTGGCGGATGCGGCCGCCGAAGGCGAACTGATGTTTGCCCCAGATCTTATTGAAGTTCTGATCGAGATTAGCGACGCGCTGGCTCATGCCGTAGTACCACTGCGAACCGCCGTAGGGCATGAAGAGATTCGAACCAATGGCGGGGAATCCAGAATTTCCCAGGGTATTGGGCAGGCCGAACTGCTTCTCAAAGTTACCGGACGACGCGTCGTTGCCGACTACGTACATGCGCTGCCATTGCATGCTGAGAACCGTTTCAGAGTAGAGGGTCGGCGAGAAGGTCCTGGAGTAGCCGAGCGCGCCGCTGATGGTTTGGACCGGGATGGCCTGATAGCCAGTGGCACCGGCCTTCAGTTCCGAGGTTTCGATGTTGGCGGGCGAGGCCGACGGGTAGTTGCGTAGCGCCTGCTGCTGCTGCCGGATATCCGTGAACCGGAAGTACACGCGGTTCTTTTCGTTAAAGACGTGGTCCAGGCGGACGGTGTAGTTGGGAACCGTCTGCGTGGTGGGGTTCTGCCCGGTGAGGTTGAAGTTGATCAGCGGGTTATCAGCCGAGGTGGGCGTGGGGGTGGCTGCATAGAGCGTTTTGGCGAGCGGGCTGATGCGCGAGATCGGGATCTGATTGTTGGCAAACGGCAGGCGGGCATAGCTGTTGGCCTGGCTTTGCGTTGTATTCGGATCGTAGAGCTGCTGCAGAATGCCTGCGCCGTTGATGAGTCCGCTGAAGTCACCGGTGCGCATGGGCATGGTCGGGACATACATCAGTTGCTGGCTGGCCTGGCGGAGCGAGAAGCGCTCATAGGCATAGAAGAAGAACGTGCGGTTCTTGCCATCGTAGACTTTCGGAATGAAAATTGGACCGCCGACCGAACCGCCAAACTCGTTGCGGATGAGCTTGGGTGCTACCAGATTGGATGGATCCTGGCGCGCTTTGGCGATACCGAAGTAGTTGTTGCGCGCTGTTTCGAAGATGGATCCGTGGAGCTGGTTGGTGCCGGATTTGGTGGTCAAAATCACGGTGGCGGGAGTGGCGAACTGCGCGTTGGAGTTCAAGGTTTCGAAGCGGGCTTCCTGCACTGCGTCCGGATCGGGAAGGGTTGATTGCGCCGTATTCGCCGCACTGCCAAAATTGCGATTCGTCATTGGAGCGCCGTCCTGCGAATACTCCATGGCTTCGCCCATCAGGCCGTTGGCGCGCGTGCCGCCTGCTTCCAGGCCGGGGACCGTGTTTTGCGCCAGGCCGAGGACGTTTCTACCATTCTGCGGGAGCGACGCGATGCGGGCCGCATCGAGCTGCGTGTTGACCGTTCCGCTGTCATAAGTAGCGAGCTGCACAGTCTCTCCGCTTACCGTGACCTTTTCGGTGATCTCACCCAACGTCAACTGCCGGTTCAGGATCAGCACCTGGCTGTTCGCCAGCGTGATTGTATTTTCGGACTTCTTCATGCCGGGCGCGCTGAAGGTCACCCTATAGGTGCCTGCGAACAAACCCTTGATGGCATAGAAGCCTGCAGCGTTCGTGGTTGTGTCAATCACAACGCCTGTCGCCTGGTTCAAAGCCTGGACAGCCGTGCCTGGAATTGCGGCAGCAGTAGCGTCCTGAATGGTTCCCTGGATTGTGCCGGCGCCACTTTGTGCCAGCAAGTCAGCTGGCGTTATGAGCACGGCGGTTAAGGCGGCAAGAGCTGCAACCATGTTCCAACGTTGAATCATCTATATACCTCATTACGGTGAAGTCGAGCAATTCCGGAGCATCTGGAAGGACAAGCCCACGCAAGGTCGCAACAGAGAGACTCTTGAGTTTGGACACATTTCTACGATGATGACCCGGAGGATTAAATCATCATACATTCGCTCCTGGGGCACTGTCAATCTTCAGATTCGACATGTGGCAGCAAAGTAGAAATGTCCTTCGGTGCATGGCGGCGCGCTGGAGCGAATCGCCTGCCTGGCAGAGAGCGGCGCCGGCCTTGCATTGAAATCGGTGTTTCTGTGATCAATAGGGGATGTTGAAAACATTTTTAGCCACGGATACACACGGATGGACACGGATAAAAACCGGGATGGTTTTGATCTAGATGATGACACGTCTCCATTCCGCTTTTGTTTTTTTTGGAAATTGATGAGCAGGCAGAGGGTGTGGCCTGAGGCTTTGGGCTAAGTGTTCGTCTACGCATTTCAGTTCCAGGACGAGTGTTTCCTCTATTTGGAGGCCTCGGATTTGGAGTTCTGTTGTTGGGGCACGTTCGTAGGCTTTTTCCAGGAAGCCGGGACCCAGAGTGTTGGAGACTTCTATGATTGCACCAATCACTTTTTCTGTCAGTTCGTTATCGTGTCCATCTGTGTTTATCCGTGGTTAACTTCTTAGTTTTCGTTTTGGGTTGATGTTCTCAAGAACATTAACCACGGATAAACACAACCCGATGGCTGCCGCGCTCCTATTTCAGACGCTCGTTGCGCAGGCGGATGACTGCCTCCTTGTTGAATTCCTCGCCTTTGAATTCGATCTGCTTCACAGGTTTGCCGGGGGTTTTCTTTTGGGCGGCGCGGATCGCTTCCGTGGCGTTCATGTAGCGGAGACGGCCTTCGCTGCTGCGGACGATCAACAGCACCGGCACCGTATCATTGCCGGCCCAGTAGTGTTCATAGTGGGGCTTCATTGGGAATGCCTCGGTTCCGTCGGCGCGCGGCCGCAGATGGGAGTCGCCGGACTTGAGCTGGACGCGGAACGTCACGCCGGTTGCCTTCGTTGCCTTACGGAATTCAATTTCGCCGTCTACACCTTCGTCGGGTTCGGCCACGGTGCGGTAGATCTGGTCGGCGCTGAACACGATGGTCGTTACTTCGCCAACCATGACTCCTTCTTTGGATGCCGACGTGATCTCTTCGTTGGCGCGGCGGCCGGCCTCGTCTGCGCGGGCTTCGCCCTCTTTGCTGGCTAGTTGCTGCTCCAGCACGTCGTTGAGGTCGATCACTGTTGGCTCGCTCGGGTCGCAGTACGCGCAAAGCAGCTTGGTTCGATTCTTCGCCAGGGCGGCGTCGATGGCCTTCCGGTCGGTCACCTCCTCTTTGCATTCCGGGCAGAAGTAGTTACGCAGACGCTCCACGTCCTTGGCCTTTGCGTGCAGGTGATCGTGGATGAATTGCTGAAACGCCGCCTGGACGTCCACATCCAGCTGGTCGCCAAAGTAGATTTCCAGTTCGCCGCGCTCCGCTTCTTCCTTCATCGTCAGCGCGGCGAGTTTGCCGCTGGCGGTGTGGAAATCCACGGCTTGCCGGTAGAGCTTGGTGCCGTCCTTCTTAAACAGGCCGCTGTAGTGCAGGCGAACCACCAGTGTGCAATAGATCTCCTCCAGTGGGCCGGTGAAGCGGTAGACCACTGTGCGGCCTGGGCGCGGCGGGGGCGACGGGCGAGGCAGACGGACGTAGTTGGGTAACACCATCATCGGCCCGGCGGGCGTCTCCTGCTTCCAGGCCAGCGCGCGTTCGAGGAACAACGCCACCAGTCCGGGTAGAAGCTGGCGTTCGTCCTCCAGCGAGAGGCGCGGCGTACCGTCATGGTTGGGGAGTTTTCCGGGCTGGATGATTTCCAGCGGGACGTGGCCCAGTTGGTTCTCCGCCTCGCCAGCCAGCTTTACCAGTGTGGAGGCGTAGCAGTTCAGCCAACTGGGCTGCAGGACGATCAGGCCGCCGTAGGGCAGCGCATAGAGGACGCCTTCGCCTGCCAGTAAGCCGGTTACGGCACGCAGGTCCTCCGCCGTGAACGCCAGTTTGGGCGCAGCTTGGCGGACGCGGGCTTCCAGCTCTTCGGGGGTGGCGACGTGGGACTTGTTTGCACCGTCGCGCACGGCCAGGATGGCATCCTTCAGCGCGGGGAAGTTTTCCATGGTGCTGCGAAACTCCAGCCGGTCCCATTCTTCTTGCAGCAGGCGGGCGATGCACTGCCGCAGTTCGTCCGCGCCGGGATGTGTTTTTAGCTTGGCGGCTGTGAGGATCGGGCCGTTGAGTTGGCGAGGGGCGGCCCACTCGCGGACCTCTTTCTCCGTTATTCGCAAGTTCGGGCGGTCACAGCGCGCGGCAACCAGGATGCCGGGCACGCCCCCCTTGGCCGCCACTTTTGCAAGCGCCCGTTGCCAGTAGCCGATGGTGTCGAACAGATCCGGCGACTGCGGATCGAAAACGAACAGTGCCAGCGACGTCTGCTCCATGAAGAGCTGATGGGTGAGGCGGTAGTCAGGCTGGCCGGCGAGGTCCCACAGCCAGATTTCGCGGACGATTTCGTCATTTTCGTGGCTGGCCGCCTCAGGGAGCACGAGCCGCTGAATCTCCATGCCGTGGGATGACTCGGTTTTTTCCCAACGGTCGTGCCATAGCCGGAGCGCGAGGCCGGTTTTCCCAACGCCTGAATCGCCGAGCAGCACAACCTTGGCGTTTTGATAGCCGCGTTTGCGGGACGTATCCGCGCGGGCCAGGATGGACTCTGGGATGTCCCAGATGCGGAGCGTCTGGTCGTCGCTGACCGAGGCGAGGCGGCGGGCATCGGAAGTCATAGCAATGCCGGACACGTCGTCGGCATGTCCGTGAAAAATGGCGAGGCACTGGCCGGACTCGACCGCCCATAGGCGAACGGTGCGGTCCCCTCCACCCGAAGCGCAGAACCGTCCATTCGGCGTCACGGCCACGGTGTACACGGTGTCACTGTGCCCCTCAAAGGCAGCGACGCGACGGCCTTCATCAAGATCCCATTTCGCGACCGTGCCATCGAGTGTGCCGGTGAAGGCGAAGCGGCCGGTTGCGGGGAGGCTAACGGGGGATCGATTACCGACGTTCTCCTCAAAGGTCCTGGGTCTCTCGCCATCGCGGCCCGACCAAAGGGCAAGGCCCTTCCTTGTTGCGGCACCGACGATCCGAGTGCCTTCAGCCGACGCCGCAACTCCGTACAGGTTGGCAAATGGCACTTTGCACTGCGAGATGCGTTCCCCTGTAGGTGCGCTCCAGCGGCGCAGCCAGCCATCTTCCGCCGCACTCAGCAATTCGCCGCTTCCATTAAGGAAAGCGAGGTTGCTCGGCGTCTGGTCGTGCCCCTTCCACGCGCGCAACTCGCCGTCAACGGAAAGGTCAATCAGATGAATCGTGCCGCTGCGATCGCCCGCCGCTGCAAAGCTACCGTCCGCCGGCACGGCCAAACCGACAATCCCGTCATTCGACGTACAAATAATCTCCCCCTGCTGTGGCCCCTCCTCAGTCAGCCCCCACTTCCGCACCGTCCCATCATCGCTGGTGGTAAGTGCAAACCGCCCATCCGCCGGCATCGCTACTCGGTTGAGATATTGCTCATGTCCTTTGAACACCCGCACTCGGACATCCTTTTCGGTAGCTGGCGCGGTGCTGCCTGGATTCTCTGCCTGTTTTCGTTTTTCGGCCATGGCCGATTTTAATACTTCTCGCTACAGGTGGTTCATGGGATAAAATCACGTCAGACCAATGAAAAAAAGCGCCCCCTATTTCAATCGTCTAATTCTGAAGAACGTCCGCTGTTTTGCCGAAGCCGATATCGTGCTCGATCCTCGGATGACTGTCATCATTGGCGGCAACGGCGCGGGCAAGACGACCATCGTAGAATGCCTGGCTTCCATGACTCATGGCGACGAAGAGGGCCTCACCACTTTTCCTTTCCGCCGCAAAACGAAATCAGGCGAGATGGCGCTTTACGAAAGCGGCTCCACCAAAGCGGCCGCCAGTTGGAAAGGTAGTTCCAGGAAACGCCTTCCGTCTGGCCGCTACTTACTCGCTTACGGCCGCTACCGGCGCGTGTTCGACCCTGATGAACAGCGGCCGGAACAGAGCTTTGAGATGGCTCTATCGTCGCTGGCTGAACATGCACACCGTGACCGCACTACCACTTTGCGCCGCCCCGATAACAACCTTTACGCCGATCTCTCCCGCTATCTCACCACCCTGCATGAAGCACGGACGGAAGAGCGCATGGATCACATCTGGCTGCAACTGAACAGGAGCCTCAAGGATATTGGCCAGGGCATTAGCGGTATCGAAGTCATCACTCGCAACGGCCGGTATGTTCCCATGGTCCTTCGCAATGAGATGCGGCTGGAATTGGGAGAGTTATCCGATGGTTACCAGGCGCTGCTGGTGATCATTTTCGACCTGATCCTTCGATACGCGTTTCTGTTCCCTGAACTCGATCAACCGTTAGAAGGCGCGGCCACCATTGTGATTGACGAAGTAGATCTTCACCTGCACCCACGCTGGCAGCGGACGGTGATTCAACAACTGATGAGCCTGTTTCCCCATACGCAATTCGTGATCACGACGCACTCGCCGTCTGTATTGCAAGGAGTGCTGGACATGGATGGCGGCTCGGTGATTGTGCTGGATGAGGACCAGAAGACACATGAAGCCAAGCCCAGATCGTTGACCAAGAGATTCATGCAGAGCTTGAAAGGAGCGGAGATCGGCTCGCTGCTTGTGGAGGACAAGCTCTTTGACGTGCCATCGCGTTATTCGCCCGAGGTGGGCGAGGTTGAAAATACGGTGGACCAACTGCAGGAGAAAGTGAAGAAGGGCACGGCAACGGATGCGGACCACCAGGAGCTATCGAAACATTTACAGGAGTTCCAGAAATTGGTGTCGGACGAAGACCGGCGCCGCGCCGATACATCGAACCTATCGAGACTTGCCAGCCTGCAACACGATTTCACACAGAGTCTAATCCAAGAGTTGCGAGAACTGAAAAAAGGTGGTTCGCGATGAGAAAGCTTGACCGGAATCTGGCGAAGAAGCCCGACAATTGGAGCCAGACTGCAAGAAAGGCAGTACCCGACCATCCAAAATTTGAGCAGCGGGCAACCGAATTTGAAGCGCTGGATATCAACGACCCACAGCGAAGAGCGGGATTCCAGACGTTCGCTCCGGAGGTGTTGCCCAAGCGTGGATTCAAATCGTCGTGGGGGCGGCATAAGGAGGAGATCGCCAAGATTTCCCACGGGAAGTGCTCCTATTGTGAATGCAGGCTCAATGCCGATTGTGTAATGCAGGTGGAGCATTTCAAGCCGAAGGCTTTGTTTCCGTTGTCTGCCTATGATTGGGATAACTATCTATTGGCCTGTGGTGGATGCAATATGCCGAAGAGCGATAACTGGCCCACAGAAGGGGAATACGTTCGGCCAGACCATCCAGCATATACGCCGGAAGCTCACTTTCAATTTCGCTCGGACGGAGACGTGGATTGGCTTAACCCGGAAGCGGAGCGGACAGTCATTGATTTCGAGTTAAGACGAAAGCGGCTGGTTGATGACAGGAGGTGGTACTTGGATCGTTTTGTGAAGAATGTAATCGACGATATTCTTGAATTGACCAGCGAGAACTACGCCTCTGCTTTGAGAAAGGCTTCAATCTTGGGGGAAAGTCTCAACGATCCGGAATTCCCTTACTCGACCGCTTTTAAGCAGTACGCTTCGGCAGCTTTGAGGAAGGCTCTGCCTGGCTTTTCGATTTGATTAGCTTGTTGATTGCCCTTCTTACAAGGAGTACACCATCTAGAGGCGGATAATTCAACAAAATGGCGTGCAGTTGCTTGAGGAGAGCTATGCTCATGGATAGAAGCGCTGTCTCAAGTATTCTCCTCGCGGTTTCTGTGTGGTAAAAATAATGGGCCAATGCATGAGCAGCATAAGCTGCCACTGGGATATTAGCATTGTTAAGAAATTTCGCAATAGCTGGTATGGCGGGAATGTATTGTATAAGACCTATCGCATAAATTGTATATACGAATTCCTCACCTTTGATTTCTTCTTTCAGGTTATCCGTCAATAGTGGTCCGGCAATCAATCCAGCCTTCGCAATTTCTTCTGCGGATCGGAAACTCTTGGGAGGTAGTAGGGCACGTAGCTGCCTCTTTGTTTCCTCTCTTGCCTGGACAGGCACCGTTATCGCCGTCTCTAAACATTGTGCCGCCAAAATCAGAGCCGTCGTATTCTTCTCCGCCAACAGCGCCTTGACCATCTCGCCAGCGTGATTTCCCTGGACTCCGGCTGCCAGCGCAATCACTTCGTGCCAGTGGGTTGACTCGAAGCGTGGAACCAGTTGTTTCCAATCCCCGCTGTGAACGTAATCGAGTGCCGTGAGGTACTCCTGAAAGGTCAGATGGGAGAAGCCAAAATACCCTGGCCGTTTCTCCACCAGCAGGCCGCTGCGGTCCCGAATCTCGTTGACAATCGATTTCGCATCCAAACCACTGCCGCCAATTTCAGGAAGCACCTTGCGAAAATGCTCCACCACCTCAGCTTCAGAGATTTCCGCGTTGCCGCCATCCTGCATTGCCCGAGCCAAGCCCATCAACAATTTCCGTTTCGCGTTCGCATCCAACTTTCCAACCGTGGCATCCTCCGCGAACTTGGCGCGGTCCCACTCATACAGCAGCACGTCGGTGCACTTGTCATAAAGCGTCACTCGATGCTCAGGGATCGTCTTCCCCAGAAAGCGGTGAACCACGCAAAGGATGGTGGTCAGTAACGGATTAACCGCAATCCTCCGCACTGAGGGGCTGCGTTCAATTCGCTGCTTCAAATCCACCGCTGATTTTTGTGCCTCGTCCGTCACGTTCCCCATCCGGGGCGCAGACTCTTCGGCGGCCAGGCACCATTTGTCAATGAACTCGTTTACTTCCGATGCGGACAAGTTGGCCAGGTTGTACGAAGCAAAACCAGGAAGGAGCTTTTCAACCTCTCCAGCCTGCCCAACAGGCCTGGAGGTCACCACAGCGGCAAAGCCGGGACACGAAGCGCTCAACTTTTCGAGGGACTCCACCAGCGAGTTTCTGACTGTGTCTTGCGCCTCGTCCAAGCCATCCACCAACAACACTGCCCTGTGCTGCTCAAACGCGCTCGTCACCAAAGAGGCATCCACCGAGTTGAGCTTGGCAATGTCCGCCACCGCCAAGCTTCCGTTTTGTAACGAACGAACCGCTAGAACAAAAGGCAGATCGCCTTTGTTTGCGCTGTGAGTTGCAAGCCAGGAGACCAGCGTCGACTTCCCGCTGCCGGGGCCCCCGACAATCAGGAGCTTCTCTGATTCGCTAAGCGCCGTCAGCACGTCTTTGCGGCGGCCGAACATGGCAAGTTCTTCACCCGGCTGCGGAAACTGTTCCAGATGCAGCGGGATAAACACCTTGTCCAGATCCAGCAAGATTCGATGGCTGGTCTGCAATCCGCGCAACTCAATCCGCCCGTGAGTTTCAATGATCCGGCGTCGATATTCCTTCTCCTGAACCTCAAGCACCTTGGCGGGATTCCCAGACTCCAGCGCCAGAGCAATATCCCGCTCCTTGGCACGTTCAATCTCAAAGCGCTCGGCTGGTGCATATCCATCATCAAACAGAACACCGGCCCAACTCATTACAAGATGATTCGTGGCCTGAATCAGGTCTGGCGGCACGACGGCGGACCCGCGCGATACCAAGGCTTCCAAGACCCGCTCTTGCGCACGCTTACGCCGGTTCTGTAAAACCACCGCGGGAATTTGGGAACTGGTTGGAGGGGCCCATTTCCCCTTAAAAAGCGGAGCGACCACCTTGGCGTTCAAAGCGTCGCGCAATTCTTGTTCCGTCAGCTTTTTACGTTTCGGTATCACGTTCTTAAAGCTTACACTGTTGCCCGTTCCCCATCAATCGAGGAACCGTTTGCGCGGCGCTTGAACAACTTGCGGCGCACGATTGCGGGGGCGGTACCTGGCGGAAAAGCCAAGGGCCGCCAAGCCAAGGCCAAGCAACCAAGCTGAGCCTGGCTCTGGAGTGAAGGAGACCGTGGGAGTAACGGCCATAAAGTATGCTCGCGAGCCGGTAGATGCCAGGGTTCCCAGGTCGGCTCCATTGGGAGCGATCTCGCGGATCAGACCGTTATTCAGATCCGAATAGAAGAGGTTCCCTGACGGGTCGAACCCTAAACCGAAGGGGCTGGCCGTCGGCGATGTGAAGAAGGTCCCGAGGTCGGCTCCCGCTGGTGAGAATTTGCGGATCAGATGTTGGTTGGTATCGGCCACATACAGGTTCCCCGATGCGTCAAATGCAATTCCCTCCGGGCCGCTCGTGGCTGTCGCGCTTGAACCTGGGATGATGCCCAGATCGACGCCGGTTGGCGAGAACTTGTGTACGTTTTGGCCCAAGACATTTGCCACATACAAATTGCCAGAAGGATCAAATGCAATTCCCCGCGCGCCGTTCAAGAGGCCGCTAGCGCCGGTGGCGCCGAAGACACCTAAGTCGACGCCAGCAGGCGAAAACTTCTCGACGTAGCCAACTCCAGCCCCGTTGTCATTGGCGGCGTACAAGTTTCCGGCGGAGTCGAAGGCGAGCCCGGCGGGATTGAAACCGGGAGAGGTTAAGACGCCAAGAAGCGCCCCAGTGGACGAGAATTTCTCGATCTGGCTGGCGGGAGCGCCGTCTATTACTCCCGTGCCCGCGTAGATGTTCCCCGCTGAGTCCACCGCCATTCCAAAATAGTGATAGCTTGCGCTGACAATGTTAGTGGGGTTGCCGCCAACCACCGTAGTATCGTACCTCGTTATGTTGTTGGCGAGGGTGTTGACGTAGATGGTTGCAGCTTGGGCGGTGGGTTTGATCGGCAGTGCTATGACAAGCAGAGTAAGTAAGGTTCGCATGTGGGGTTAAGTCTACACCTATCAAGTTAGGAATGCCAGGCTGCTTCCAGAATTTGCATTTCTACGCTTAGGCCTGCGGCCTCCGAGGCGCAAACTGCCGATTGAAAAGGGGGCGAGTGCCACTCGCCCGCAGAATGCCATTCGAATGTCGCTTACATTGGCGGTTATGAGGCGAGGTTGCGATTTGGTGAGCGGTTCCTTGGGGCATTGCGGTGGAGGGCAATTGGGGTCAGACATCCCATTTTCGGCATCCACCTTCGCTAAAGCTATGGCGGACAAGAAAACGGCCGAAAAAAGGTGTCAGACCCCAAATGCGACGCGTCGTTCTAGCCAATGTAAGCGACATTGGAATGCCATTCTGCCCCACAACGCTGCCAATCTAATGTGCAGAGGCGGGCTTGATTGACATCTCTTCCAGTAGGTTCGTGGCGCCGTCAACATCGGCCATGTTCCACAGCATGTAGCGCGCGTCTACGTGAATCGAGCGCGTGGTGACGGGGTCAAACAGGAAGTTGGATGCGACGGATTCGTAGGTGCCGTCAAACAGCAGGCCGACCAGTTCGCCCTTCGCGTTCAAGGTTGGCGAGCCGGAGTTGCCGCCCGTGGTATCCACGGTAGACAGGAAGTTGACCGGCACGTCGCCGAGCGCCGCATCTTTATAGGGAGTCTTGCGGCCGGACCGCAGCGCCTTGATGGCGTCCAGCTGGACCTTTGGCGCATCGAAATCGCCCTCGCCGGTGTGCTTCTTGACGATGCCGGCCAGGGTGGACTGGGGCTTGTAGTACAGGCCGTCCTGCGCATCCACACCTTTCACCTGACCGAACGTGACGCGCAGCGTGCTGTTCGCATCGGGAGCGACCAGGCCGGCGGACTTGGCGAGCATGGCTTCCATGTAACGCGGCGCGTAGCGCGACTGAGCGCCGGCGCGGTTCTTCATGGCCTCGCGATTGGTTTTCTCCATCGGATCGAGCGCGGCGGCGAGGACGATAAATGAGTCGTTGGTGGCGAGCAGATCGGCGGTGTTCTTTTCGAGCAGGCCTAAGCGGAAGTCGCGATCGGCGAGGCGGGTACCGGCGTAGAGGCGGTCAAGATACGCGTCGATCGATTTTTCGGCGTCGGCCTTGGACATCGCGGGCTTTAACCCCGCAGCCTTATCCACGGCCTGGATGCGCTGGCCGGCGGGGAGTGCGGCGACGTGGCCGAGGGCCCAGCGCAGCAAGGCGCGATCGGCGGTCGAGTCCATGGTGCGTTGCAGGCGGTCCTGCCCGTCGCGAAGCCGCGGCCAGTCGCGCTGCTGGAATCCGGAATCGCGGTCGATATCGGCCTTGGCGCGCTCGACGGAGAGGCGATAGAGCGACTGGGCCGCCCCCAGGTAACCGGACGAACTTACCAGGGTGAGCAGGGCGCCGTTCTGCTCGCGCGTCTTTTCGACTTCGGCCTGCAAGGCGCGGAGGGCTGGTATGACGTCGCCGTATTTCTTCTGCCGGGCCGGGTCGGCGGCAATCCAGGACTGGAGCTCCCGCTCCTGGGCTTCCTTTTTGGCCAGACTTCCGCCCGTTACCAATCCGGCAAGCATGCCCTTCTGATTGGTGAGGCCGTTGTTAAGTCCCTGTAGGCGGCCGGCAACCTTTATCGCGATGGCCTTATCCTGCTTGGCGAGCTGTTCGAGGATCGCTAGTTGCTCCTCGGCCATTCGAATGGCGCGCGGCATCCGCCACTCGGTGGTTTCCTTCACTTCCGAGTAGGTCTGATGGCGCTGGGTGCGGCCTGGATAGCCGGCGACGAAGACGAGGTCGCCCGGCTTGATGCCTTCCGCGGATACCTTTAGCCAGTGCTTGGGATGGAACGGAACGTTGTCCTTGGAAAACGGCGCCGGTTTGCCGTCCTTGCCGACATAGGCGCGGATGAAGCTCCAGTCGCCAGTGTGGCGGGGCCAGCGCCAGTTGTCTGTCTCGCCGCCGAACCGGCCGATCATGTCGGCGGGGGAGTAAACCAGGCGCACGTCTTTGATCTCCAGTTGGGCGATTTCGAAGTATTTCAAGCCATCGAAGTACAAAGCTACGGTGCAGCGTTGGCCGCCCTTTTCGCAGGCGGCGACGCGCTGCTTCACGCGGTGGTCGATCAGGTCGTAGCGTTCGCGATCGGTGGCCTTGGCGTCGATGCCGCCGGTGATCGCAGCGGTGACTTCGGTGACCGAGGTGGTTACGAAGACGCGGGACCCGGGACCGTTCGGAAGTTCCTCGGCGCGGGTCTTGGCGAGATAGCCGTCTTTCATCAGGTTGCGATTCGGCGTGGAGTTGAACTGCAGCCCGCCGGTGACGCAGTGATGGTTGGTGACGATGAGCCCTTCGGCCGAGACGAACGAGGCGGTACAACCGCCGAGTGAGACGACGGCTCCCATGGGCTGTCCGGTCAGGTCGGCGAACGACTTCGGATCGCCTTTATAACCCATCGAATTCAGACGGGCTTTCAGTTCGGGAATCTGGCGCGGCATCCACATGCCTTCGTCGGAAAAGAGCAATGTGGTGAATAGCGCGACAAAGAGGATAAGAGCGGAAAATCTTGCGTATTTCAAGGTAAAGAGTCCTTTCGTACATTAAAAAGAGCCGATGAGTTCGACGCGGTTCTCGCAGCAGAACCCGCCCGAAGGATACCAGTAACGCATCGCGGACAGCAATTCTGCTTGTGAATGCGCGAGATGATCGAGATCGTGAATTCCACCTAACCCGGACGGACTGGACTATAGTGGAGGCAGATTACCATGCAGCCTCTCTGTTTGTTTCTTTTGCTGGCCGGTGCGGCTTTTGCGGCTACCGATGTGCAAGTGAAATTCGTTTTGAAGACCACCGATGCCAGCATGGCGGCGATCACGGTGGGGGTGCCGTTTTCGTATCAGATTCTTACTTCGGGTGGGACTGCGCCGTTATTGTTTAGTGCTGTTGGGCTGCCGGATGGATGGGCGGTGGATTCGGCGACGGGGCTGAGTTCGGGGTGTGTGGCGATAGCGATGGATGTTAGTAATTGCGTGGGGCATTTTTCGGCGGTGTTGACGGTTGTAGTGGCAGATGCCGCGTGAGGGGACGGAGGGCGAGTGCCACTCGCCCGCAGATTGCCAATCTGCCCTACATTACCAAGAAATTAGCAGGGTGCCGGTTAGGTTGGGGGCGGTGATGCGGGTGCCGTTGTCGTGGATTTCGTAGGGCATGGACTTTTCATTTTGCGGGCGTGGGTCGTTGAGGGCAAGGATCGGCTTCAGGCCGGGCTCGGGCAGAAAGTGGACCGTGGCGTTGCGCAGGCCGCTGAGTTGGAGGCGGCGGCGGATGCCGGGGTGGCCGGAGTGGACTTCGACGCAGGAGATTTCGCCGGGCTCGGCTTGGTCGACGAAGCAGCGCAGTTCGCGGTGCCAGGAGCGCGGCATGGTGTAGCTGGAGCGGCCGTTTTCCAGCCACGTTTCCATGCCGGAGAGGATGGGTGCGCCCCAGGCAAAACGCATCTCAATCGTGGTGGTCGTGGAGGGTGCGTAGCCGGAGATGTAGAAGCCGTTTTTGGTGCGGGCACCTAAGACGAGCGGCGTTTTTGCGGTGGGCGAGGTGCGGCGGAATTCTAGCGAGGTACCGTATTTCGCAAGCATGGCACGCAGTAGCGCGGCGGCGGGGAAGAGTTTGGTGGGGTCGTCGGTTACGGGGAGCTTCGCGTTGGTGATGTTCGCGGTGAGGGTGCCGCGGAGCCAGCCGATGCGGCCTGCGCCATTGCGGGCTTCGCGGAAGACGGCGTAGGTGCGGTGTTCTGCGCCTTGCTTAACGGTGACGCAGGGATCGCCTAACGTGTCGACGCCTCCGGCAGAGGTCAGCGCTCGATGGTTGATGCGGGAGGCGGCGGCGCCGCGGCGGAACTGATCGTGCGGCAGAGTGGATTCGAAATCGAGCAGGCCTTCGATGGGCGTGGTAAGGGTGAGGCCGAGGGCATCGCGCATTTCAGCGGAGGCTTTGCTGACGGGGCCGTAGAAGAGAATGTCCTGGCCGGCGCGCCATTCGGCTAGCAGTGACTTTTCGATTGCGGAGCCGGCGACTGGCACTGGCGAGAGAAGTACGGACTTCCTGTACATGCCGGGGTTGGCCTGTAGCGACGCGGCGAAGTTGCGCGTGGAGACAACGGTGTTGAGCGGGAAGCCTTCATTGACGGCGGAGCGGATGAACCAGTCGCCGAAGAAGGGCAGGGCGGGATTTGGCGTTGGGCCGAGGACGAGGTCGTGGTATTCGTCAAAGGGGTAGACCCAGGTGGCGAGGCCGGGTTCGTCAGAGAAGTGATCGATGGCGGAGAGGAGGTGCGGGATCACTTCGTTGGGGCACTGGTCTGGGGTGCGTCCGTAAGAATCGTCGATGGTGAGGAACTCCAGATTGCCGGGGCGGGTGACGTTGCCGCGGGCATCAATGCGGGCGGTGGCGAGGGGCAGATAAATATCGTGCGGTTCGCGGCCGTAGCGGTCGAACCACGGGCTGTTGAGCCACCACGGGTCGTGCGTATAGTAACGGAACGGGAAGAGGTCGCCGGGCGGCAGTTCAGAGATGCGCGCCATGTAGCCGACGAGTTCGAGGCCGAAGTCGCCATCGAGCGCGGCCCAGGGTGAGTTGGGCGGGGCCACCATATTGAAGTTGCCGCGGTAGATGTCGCGCAGGGGCGTGGCGGCGGTGGCGAGGTCGGCGCCGGGCAGGAGGTTGGTGCCGCGGGTTTCGAGCGGGAAGCGCGGGCATTCGCGGCGGAAGTCGCGCCAGAAGGCAATGATGTTGTCGCGCATAGCGGGGGCGGCAGTGGCGTCGAACTTCTTGCCGTCGAAGAGCGGGCCGGTGACGTTCCAGGCGCTGGCGGAGAAGCCGAAGCCGTTGGAGAGCCAGAGGTAGTCGAAGCCCATGTCGGTAAGGAAATGTTTGGACTGGCGGCCGAGGAAGGCACCGAGGGACGTGTCCTGCGGGATGCCTTTGGGGAAGCCGGCGTAGGCGTCTTTATCGGCGTTCAGTTTTGAGATGCAGGTGACCCAGGTGGCAGCTCCCATGGTACCGCCGGGGGAGATTTCGGGGTGCTTGGCGTATTTGAAACGCGAGTTGGCGAATTCGGGGCCGGGGTCGAAGGTGGCGCCGACTGTGACGGTCTTGGCGCTGACTTCGTGGCCTACGGTTTTGATGCTACGGATGATGCGGCGCAGGTCGGCGTAGGTGATGCGCGGAGGATTCGGCATGTAGAAGCGCGGCTGTTCGTGCAGCCTCTTGATGCGGTTGGGGCCGCCTGAGGCTGCGGATTTGGGCGGGGTACCGATGCCGATGTAGCGGGCCCATTCGAGCTCGTCGTCGAGGCGGCCGCGGTAGTCGAGGATCTCGCTGCCATCGGCGGTCCAGAGCATGATGGCGACGGCGTCGACTCGGCGGAGGAGGGCGTCCCACTGGCGGAAGATGTGGGTGCAGGTGGCGCGGACGCTGGCGTCGTCGATTTTGCGAAATGGCTTGAGGCTCATTTCGAGGGTGACTCGGCGGAAGGCGGGGGACTCGTTGAAGGTGGCCGGCGCGGGTGGGGCGGGGACTGTGCCGGGCGGGGCTTCGTACATGGCTAGCGGGGTGGCGCGGAGTAGGTCGCGGCGGGTTAGGGGCATGGGTTGTGAATAGACCTCCAATTTAGACGATAGATGAAATGTGTGGGGAACGGGGGAAGATGGAGTTACCTGTTGATCTGGACTTGGCGGGGAATTCCGCCGATATAGAAGATGGGTGGGAGTCAGGATTGAATGCAGGCTTTGTTTTTCCTTGTTTTGATGGCCGGCGCGGCCTCGGCGGCGAGCGATGTGCGGGTGAACTTCGTTCTGAACACGACCGATGCCAATGGCGTGGCGATCACGCAGAACCGCGTGTATTACGTGTACAGGCCGGATAATCTTTCGAAGGATACTCCGGTGCCGGTAGTGCTTTCGATGGATGCGGTGGCGACTAATCTGCATCGGAAGGCCGATCAAGCTGGGTTCGTGGTTGTGTCGTGCACGTTCAGCGGGAATTCATCGAACAACACGGGCTGGGTAAACGATGACCCGGATGTGGTGGGGTACGAAGATTACGACTACATCAGCGAGGTGATCAACCGCGTGAAGGCTTCCGATAATACGAGCGAGGTCTTCCTGACCGGGCTTTCGAAGGGCGGCCACATGACGCTGGCTTACGCGTGCATTCGGCCGGTCATGATTACCGCCACCAGTTCCGTGGATGAGTTCATGCAACTGGCGACGAACATTCCGACGGCGGCGGTGCCGGTGATTTTTTTCCACGGGACGGGCGACAACAGCGTGCCTTACACGATGGTGCGCGACACGATGGATGCGTGGCGAAGTATGAACCAGCTGATGGACGCGACGCCGGTGACGACGTTTGAAAATTCTCCTCGATTGCCGGGGCGAGTTTCGCAGGCGACGTGGCGTGGAGGAATGGGCGGGACGCAGGTGGCGATGGTGACCATTGTAGGCGGGACTCATACGTATGCGACGCCCGGCATTGAGACCGGCTACGATTTTAGCGATGGATTGTGGGCTTTCTTCAGCCAGTTTATTGGACCGGCGGACGGCGCGCCGTGGATCACCTCGGTGCCGGTGGACAATACTCAGATGGCGGGGCAGCCGGCGAGTTTCTGGGTAACGGCCAATGGCAGCGGACCCTTGCAGTACCAGTGGCAGCGCGACGGGGTGAACATCGATGGCGCAACATCGAATTGGTATACCTTGCCGGTGACGACCGCGGCGGATACTGGAGCGGTGTTTCGTGCCGTTGTTACCAATGATTCCGGCAGTGTAGTGAGCGCGGAGGCGAAGTTGACCGTGGTGGCGGCTCCGGCGGGTCCTTCGATAATGGTGCAGCCGGTGGATCAATCGGTGTATGCCGGGCAGCCGGTGCGTTTTTCCGTGACGGCTACGGGCGATACGGCGGTGAGTTACCAGTGGCGAAAGAATGGCTTCCCCATTAGTGGCGCAACGGCGGCGACTCTGAACATTCCGGTAGCGCTGACCGCAGATAGCGGCGCGGCGATTTCCGTTATCGCAACGAACAGCGCGGGGAGTGCGAGTTCCGTACCGGTGACGCTGGCGGTGCTTCCGGCCGAACAGCCGCCACTCATTTTGCAGAACCCGGAGCGCTCGCGCGTGCTGGTGGGCCAGAGCGGGAGTTTTTCGGTGTGGGCGATTGGCGATTCGAGCATGACCTACCAGTGGCAGAAGGGTACGTTTTCAAGCAACATGGTGAATATTGCCGGGGCTACCGACGCCACCTATACAACGCCTGCAACCACATTGACCGATCACCTGACGTTGTTCCGGTGTGTGGTTTCAAACGCATCGGGCAGTGCGGTGAGCGCCGATGAGATGCTGTTTGTGACTGCGTCGGTGGCTGCGCCGACGTCGATTGACAGCAAGCGGATGGCGGATACGACGATCGGTTATCCATTTTCTTATCGCATTGTGTCGTCAGGAGGGACGTCGCCTGTATTGTTCAATGCGAGTCCGCTGCCGGATGGCTGGACGCTGGACAAGACCACGGGCGTAATAACGGCGAAGCCTACCGATATTGGCACAGTGAAATTGACGATGGAAGCGAGCAACAGCGCGGGACACGTTTCGGCCCTGTTGACGGTGAACGTGCGTCAGTTTCCACCCGGATTTGGCGGCAGATAGAACTGGTCGCCGGCTGGGATATATTCCACCGGGACTTCGGTGATGATGGTGCGCAGCCAGGTGGCGTATTTGTCCATGCCAGCTTCTTCGCCGGAGAGGTGGGTGCAGAGGAGCATGGCTTTGGGGAGGCCGGCGGCGACGGGGTCGGATTTTGCGAGCAGGCGCATGTTCTCGTCGAGGCCGTGGCCGCCTTGGGCGTGGTGCTGGGACGGCCCCCGGAGGGGCCTCGTAGATGGCTAGCGGGGTGACGCGGAGCAGGTCGCGGCGGGAGATGGGCATGGGCTGGGACGCCACTTTGAAAATAGACGATTTTGGAGTTAGTTGGTGGGGCGATTGCCGATTGGGGGGGTATGCCTTGATGGCCGTGTTTCGGCGGAGAATATGCTCTAACCATATGTTCAGAACTCCTGACCTGGGGGAAATCAAATTGAGCCGAGTTTGTAGATCAAAGTTAGTTTTGTCCCCGGAAAAACGGTCTTCGTCTCATTCAGCTCTGCGAGCAGAAGTTCGATGGCG
>CAIRSA010000408.1 GCA_903881085.1 uncultured Acidobacteriia bacterium | reverse complement strand
GGTGAGCGGCAGGCATCTTCTCACCGAGCACCGACCGTGAGGGAGTGGAGCCATCATATTTCTGAGAATTTTTCCCCGCGGCACGCACTTATCAACCTAGGGGCGCGCTTTGCGCGGAATGGGCGGTCCCGCGAATGAACAAATGATCGATCCCAAACAGGTCCCTATCGTGCTTGCCGAGTCGCTCCCACTGGTGAGGGAGGGGTTGGCGTCTTTGTGCGGTGGGCGCCCGCCGTACCGAATCAGCGGACAATGCAGCGATGGGGTGGAGGCGTGCCGCCTGATTGAAGCGCAGCGCCCGGCCATCTCTGTTGTCGATCTGGACCTTCCCAGCCTGTATGCCCTGGAGGTGATCCGCAAAATGCGCGTGGCGGGCGTGGTGACCAAGTTCGTAATCCTGGCCATGCAGGCCGACCGCAAGATCACGCTCGACATACTGCGCTGCGGAGCGCACGCCATCGTCCTCAAGTCCGGCAGCGCGCAAAACATGTTCGATGCCTTCGAATGCATTCGGGAGGGCGGCGTCTATGTCGCCCCGCAGTTAGACCTCGACAAGCTCTTTGGCGTTAACCGTAACGGCAAAACCGGCGATCCCATCGATACCCTGAGTTCCCGCGAACGGCAGGTGTTTATGCTGTTGATAGAGGGACTGCGGGCCAAGGAAATCGCCTCGCGGCTTGAGCTAAGTCCAAAGACTGTCGACACATACCGGGCCAGCCTGATGCGCAAGCTGGACATCCACGACGTGGCCGGATTGGTGAAGTACGCCATTCAGCGCAACCTGACCTCGCTGCCCAATTTGAATTCGCACAGCGCTATTTCGCTCGCGGCGTGCTAGAATGTAGGTTTGCGCAGAGGTATCCGTGGATAAGATTACTCGAAAAGAATTAAAGCACGATAAGTTTCAAGAAGAAGTCCAGCACTCTATTGAGTATGTTGGCGAACACAAAAGCCAGATTAAGCTCTACGCGGGTATCGGCGTGGCCGTCATCGTGATCATTGTAGGGATCTATTCCTACATGAGCAGCCAGCAGGCACAGCGCGAGGCTGCGATTAAGGAAGCCATCAAAGTCCAGAATTCCGCGGTGGGCACCAATCAAAGCCCTGACATCATGGTCTTTAAGACCGTTGAAGAGCGAAACAAGGCGATGGTTGACGCTTGGACGACCCTTGCCAACAAGTATCCCGGCACCGACCAGGGCGTCACCGCTCAGTATTACCTTGGCATCAATTATGCCGATATGGGCAAGCTCGACGACGCAGAGAAAGCGTTTCTTGTGGTGGAGAACAAAGGCGACAAGACCTACGCTCCGCTGGGGCGCTTCGCGCTGGCCCAGATCTACGAATCGCGCGGCAAACTGGCCGACGCGGAAAAGGAACTGCGCGCCATCGCCGATAGCCCGAGCATTCTGCTTTCGAAGGAACAAGCTACCATTGCCTTGGCGCGGGTGATTGCCAAGACCAAACCGGATGAGGCGCGTAAGTTGTTGGAGCCGTATCGCGGATCGAGTCGTGCAGCGGTAAGCCGCGCGGCCCTGGACGCGTTTGCCAATCTTCCTCCCGCCGTGATGTCCAATAAGAAATAGTTAAAACCGTGCCCAATACTGGCGCCCGTGCTGACATCGGCTGGCTTCGATTTCCTGTTGAGCAGTCGCGCGGGCGTCGCTATCCTGAACACCCCCACCCGTACCGTAATCCATTTCAAAGAGACCGCGACCGCATCGTTCACGCCCGGGCGTTTCGTCGACTGGAGAACAAGACTCAGGTCTTTGCGCCAGGCATGGGCGATCATTTTCGCAACCGGCTAACTCATAGTATTGAGGTTTCGCAGATTTCCAGAACCGCAGCCGTTGTGCTGGGTTTGAACGAGGATCTGACTGAGACCCTCGCCCTTTCGCACGATATTGGCCACCCCCCGTTTGCCCATTCCGGCGAAGCGGAACTCAATCTGCAGATGGCGCTCTACGGCGAAGGCTTCGACCACAACCTGCATGCGCTCAATCTGGTTGAGCGGTTCGAACAGCGCTATGCCAGATTTCCCGGCCTGAACCTGACCTTTGAAGTGCGCGAAGGAATCGTGAAGCACTCACGGGATTTCGAACCGGGCGAATCACCTGAGTTTGACCATTACCTGCCCGGCAGGAAGCCTCCGGTGGAAGCGCAACTGATCGACCTTGCCGACGAGATCGCTTACAATACCGCCGACCTGGATGACGCCTTCACGGCCGGAATGTTCACCGCCCTTCAGATCGCCGAAGAGATTCCGGCATTCGCCGAACTCTGGGAGCAGGCTGATCAACAGTTCCCCGGCGCCAGTGAGCGGGTGCGTTTTCTTGAATCGCTGCGGCGGTTGATCGATGGGCTGGTTACAGGGCTGGTGCAGGGTACTTCCAGCGCCGCCCATGCCAGTGGCGCCACCAGCGTCCAGGACGTTCGAATGCTGCCTGCGCGCATCGCCACCATCGCCGGAGAAGCGAAGCAGACCAACGCTGAGCTCAAGCAGTTTCTGCACAAACATGTCTATCACGAAAAGCTGCTGCTAGCCGAACGGGCCAATTCCACGGCCATCATCGGGGAACTGTTTCAGTTCTTTTTGCAGCATCCTGACCGGATGCCGGAACCGCACAACGAAATGGCTCGCGAAGGCCATCTACACCGCGTTGTATGCGACTATATTGCCGGCATGACCGATGGGTTTTGCCGCCGTACGCACGCCGAAATGCTCTGACCTGCAGCCGCCAGGGCCGCCCAAAGCCACAAAAACATTACGCTTACCCTAATGGTTGCAAGAAAACCGTCCGATGTATTGCGTACAAAGCAACGTTTGGGATGGCAATGGCTTCTAATTACGACCAGATACGGGCGGAAAATATCGAGCGATTTGGCTCCGGCTCCAGTCACATGGAACTGGTGGCACATCTCTATGCGGACCATGCCCAGTTCATATTCGAACTTCTTCAAAATGCAGAGGATTCGGGAGCAAAGTGGATCCAGCTCAATTTGTACCCTGACAGATTGGAGATGCGTCACAACGGGCGGCCGTTCGATGAGGCAGATGTCCGGGCTGTCAGCGCCATTGCCGAAGGTACCAAGCGCGATGATTTAACGAAGATTGGTAAGTTCGGGATTGGTTTCAAATCGGTCTACCGCTACACAAACGCGCCGCGCATTCACTCTGGCGGCGAAAATTTCGAAGTCCGCAACCATATTCAGGTGTACGGCATTCCTCCGCTGGAAGAAGATATCGGCACTGATACGGTTTTTATCTTCCCGTTCGATAGAAGTGATCGTAACCTGATCAAAATGCTATGTGAGATAGGTCGCACCATGCTAACCTTCAGCATGCGGAATCTGCTGTTTTTAAGAAATATCGAAGAGATCGCCTGCCATTTGAATCCGGGCAAGAACCGTTCTTTGTGGCGCCGCTACGAGGAAGAAGGGCGCATGCGCAAGGTGAGCGTCTTCACCGTGACGGAAGGTTCTGAGATGGTCGGTGAAAACTGGCTCATGCTGGAACGTCCGGTGGATCTGCCGACCGGAGGCTCTGGCCGTGTGGAAACGGCCTTTCTGTTGCAACGCGGCAGAAACGGAGTTGACCAGATCGCCTGTCTGCCCGACTCGAATCTCATTGTGTTTTTTGCCACGGCACGTGCGACCGGCCTGGGATTCCTGATGCAGGGCCCCTACCGGACAACGCCGGCGCGCGACAACGTTCCGCAAAACGATGGCTGGAACCAGACGCTGATCAATGAAACCGCGTTGTTGATGACCGATTCCATTGTGGAGTTAAGCCAGCGCGATCTGGTGACTCCAAGCTTCATGCGGGGGTTGCCGATTCGGGCAGCAGCATTCCCGAAAGGCGCCATGCTGCGCCCGCTGTACGAGAATGTTTGCGAAGCATTGCGGCATCTGCCGGTAGTTCCGGCGACGCCCGCAGGTCACTATGTATCCGGTGAAAACGCAAAATTCCCACACAGTGCCGCACTGCGCGACCTGCTGAACGCGACTCAACTGCAGCATCTCTATCGCAGTGAGAACCCGATCCATTGGGTTTCCTCCGAAATTACCGCTGGCCGCACTCCTGATCTGTACCAGTTTCTGCATGAGCAGATTGGCATTCAGGTCGTGACAGAGGAGGAGTTCTGCGGTCTGCTGGACGAAGAGTTCCTCAAAGCCCAGTCCGACGAATGGATAGAAAGTTTTTACATTTATCTTGGCGAGTTAAGCAACACGGACCGCTACCTGGGCTTGCCGATTCTGCGCTTGGAAGATGGTTCGCACGTTGCCCCGATGCATGAAGACGGCACGATGGCGGCCTACTTGCCAGGCGATGCCAATTCGAAGCTGCCGATTGTGAAGCGCAGTTTGTTGGAACGCGGAGACGTGCGCGAGATGTTGAAGCACCTGGGGCTGACGGAAGCCCGTGTGCTGTCGCCAACCGGCGTGGACGAGTTTGTTTCCGATATGCGCGTTGTGACCTTCCAGATAGCGGCCAATCGGGCGCTGGAAGTTTGGAACGCGCTGATTCAGACCACCGCCAACGGCGGGGTTGGCGACCTGAAGCAGAGTTCGCTGCGCCGGTTGCAGGAGACAGCCTGGCTGCCTTCGAAGAATGGAACACTGCACAAGCCGAGTGAACTAACTCTAGGCCAGCTTGCGCCGGGCTTCCAACAGGATCCGGCCGTGGCGAAGTATCTGCGGATGAAAGACTGCCTGATCGAGGAGTTCGCGTCGCAGATTGGTATCTCGCTGGCAATCCTGAACTTCGTGGTCAATAATCCCGACCTGGTGGACCGTTTACGCGCTGTAAAAGAGCAGCGCGCAATGGCATCGTAGCGGGGACGGCTAGAAATTAGTATTTGCACAGGCGCATTGTCTGCGCCACCCACGGAAACGCGATGTTTTTGAGGGTGGGGCGGGCAATTTGCCTGCCCTGACTAACTTTAAATCCACCTCACCGTCACTGACGCTGCCTTCCAATGCTTCGAATCGTTCGCAATAACGTTGCACACCCATCGTAGGGTAATTTGCACCCATCCTGGTATCCTATAAGGATGGGGATGAGTGATTCGTTTTTCGGCCAGAAGTTCGGCATAACCGAGCACGACCTGCAAGGTTATCTGAGCGAGGCCCTTTCGCGCGGCGGCGATTACGCCGATCTTTATTTTGAATACGTCTCGACATGCTCTTTGGGCATTGACGAGTCGATCATCAAATCAGCCACCGAAGGCGTGTCGCTCGGCGTCGGAGTGCGCGTCATTTCCGGCGAGCGGTCGGGGTATGCCTATAGCGACGATCTGAGCCCGGAACGCATTCGCAAAGCGGCGGCCACCGCGGCCTGTATCGCTAGCGGCCCGGCCAAAACCACCGCGGCCGATCTGAAGGTTGGCGAAAAGCGCAATCTCTACCCGGTTCTGAAAGCTCCTAACGAAAGCGGCCTGGCAGAGCGCGTGGCATTGATTACCCGCGCCGATGCTGCCGCCCGTGCTTACGATCCGCGCATCTTCCAGGTGATGGCCAGCTATGCCGACCAGTTGCGCTACGTGCTTGTAGCCAACAGCGAAGGCGTGATCAGTTATGATCGCCAGCCAATGGCTCGCGTGAATGTTTCCGCCCTGGCTCGCGAGGGCAACGGTGTTCCGCAACGTGGCACGGCAGGCGGCGGCGGACGCGTCTCGCTTGATTTCTTCCTCAACGACAAGACTCCCGAACATTTCGCCCAAGATGCCGCCCGGCAAGCGATTGTTCAGCTCGAAGCCGTTGATGCTCCGGCCGGCGAATCCACCGTGGTGCTGGGCCCGGGCTGGCCGGGAATCCTACTGCATGAAGCTGTGGGTCATGGCCTGGAGGCCGACTTCAACCGCAAGGGCGTTTCGGCGTTCAGTGGGCGGATGGGGCAGAAGGTGGCGAGCGAGTTGTGCACGATTGTGGACGATGGCACCATCGCCGATCGCCGCGGTTCATTGAACGTGGACGACGAAGGCAACACAACTCAGCGCAACGTGCTGATCGAAAACGGCGTGCTGCGTGGCTATCTACAGGACAAGCTTTCCAGCCGCATTCTGGGCACGCCGTCCACCGGCAGCGGCCGTCGCGAAAGCTATCAGCACATCCCCATGCCGCGCATGACTAACACGTACATGCTGGCCGGGGAGAGCGATCCGCACGACATTATTCGCTCCGTGCCGAAGGGCATTTATTGCGTCAGCTTCGGCGGCGGGCAGGTGGATATCACCAGCGGCAACTTTGTGTTCTCGGCAACCGAAGCTTACCTGATCGAAGACGGCAAGCTGACCCGCCCGCTGCGCGGCGCAACGCTGATCGGCAACGGCCCGGAAGCGATGAAGTATGTGAGCATGGTGGGCAACGATTTGAAGTTGGATGAGGGCGTGGGCGTCTGCGGCAAAGAAGGCCAAAGCGTGCCCGTGGGCGTGGGCATCCCCACCGTTAAGATCGACAAGATGACCGTGGGAGGCACCGCTTGAGCGAGGCAGTTCTGAATCAAATTGCCGCGGATGTGATCCGCATGGCGCGCGAAAAAGGCGCAGGGGGCGCGGAGTGCACAGTTTCCGAGGGCTCGGAATTCACGGTCCAGGTGCGTCTGGGGGAAGTGGAAAACCTGAAAGAAGCAGGCTCGCGCGGCGCAGGATTGCGCGTGGTCGTCGGGCGCAAGACGGGCTCGGCTTACACGTCTGACCTGACTGCGGAAGGCCTGGCCAAGATGGTGAATTCGGCCATGGAACTGGCCAAGATCACCACGGAAGATCCGCACGCCGGCCTGCCCGATGCGAGCGAACAGGGCAAATTCGAAGGCGATCTTGACCTCTACTACGAAGACCCGCCGGAGTTGGATACCGTCGCCAAGATTGAAGCGGCTCGCAAGTCGGAAGCCGCTGCGATGGCCGTGGATCCACGTATTTTCACCACCGAGGGCGCCTCGGTCGATTCCTACGTCGGCTCGCGTGCCTTCGCAAATTCCCATGGTTTTGCCGGCTCGTATCAATCGAGCAGTTGCTCGCTCAGTTGCGTACCTGTCGCCAAGCAGGATGATGCGATGGAGCGCGACTACTGGTATTCATCAGCGCGGGGTTGGAAGTTTTTGGAAGATCCGGAATACATCGGCCGCAAGGCTGCCGAGCGTGCGATCCGGCGGCTGGGCGCGCGTAAGGTTCCGACGCAGAAGGCGGCTATAGTGTTTGAGCCGCGGATTGCGCGCTCCATGCTGGGCCACATTTTCGAAGCAGTGAGCGGCGATTCGATCTATCGCGATTCGTCGTTCCTGGTCGGCAAACTGGGCGAGAAAATTGCCCATGAGAACCTGACTGTGATCGACGACGGTACCATCCCCGGGCTGTTCGGATCCTCGCCGTTCGATGACGAAGGCGTGCCATCGCGGCGCACCGTGGTTATCGAAAAGGGCGTGTTGAAGAATTACCTGCTCAACAGCTACACGGCGCGCAAGCTGGGCATGAAGACCACCGGCAACGCATCGCGCGGCATTACGGGCAACGCCAGCGTGGGTCATGGTAATTTCTATATTCCTGCGGGCGCGCTGCCGCCGGAAGAGATCATCAAGCAAATAAAAACCGGTTTGTACGTGACCGAATTGATCGGCTTCGGTGTCAATATAGTTACGGGCGATTATTCGCGTGGCGCTGCCGGTGTGTGGATTGAAAACGGCGAGTTGGCGTATCCTGTGAGCGAGGTGACTATCGCCGGGACGCTGATGCAGATGCTGGAGCAGATGGAGTCGATCGGGTCTGACCTGGAGTTTCGCGGGTCGATGGCCGCGCCCACGCTGATGTTTCCGGAGATGACAATCAGCGGACAGTAAGCTGTCCGGCAGGCAGGTATCGGCATGAGATTTGCAATCGCAGCGGTTGTAGCTTTACTGGTGGGTGGCGGAACCGCCTACTATCTGAAGAAAAGCGGGGCAGGGGAGCCGGCCCAACAGCAGGTGGTGGCGCAGGAAGCGAAGGCTTACGTGCGCAATCTGCGCCTGAGCGGCGTGGAGTTGAAAGCCACCGAAAGCTACATGGGCGGCACCATTGTGGAGATTGTCGGCAACATACAAAACGCCGGTGAACGACCGCTGAATCAGGTGGACGTGAATTGCATCTTTTACGACCCGTATGGACAAGTGGTGTTGCGCGAAAAGATTTCGATTGTGAGATCGAAGACCGGTGGATTGAAGCCGGGTGAGCTGAAATCGTTCCGTATGCCCTTCGATAATATCCCGCCTAGCTGGAACCAGACGCTGCCGCAGGTTGTGATTGCGAATATCCTGTTTGGCTAATGGCTACAATACTGATTGTTGACGACGACCTGGACCAGGTGGAATTGCGCCAGATCATCCTGCAGCGAGCTGGTCACGAGGCCGATGTGGCGATAACGGTTGACCAGGCGCTGGAGTGTTTCAAGGGCCGTGTTTACCAGGCCGTGGTCATGGATTTGCGCTTGCCTTCCCTGGATGAAGGCCTGCGATTGATCCGCAAGATTCGCGCCGCCGGTGCGGGTACGCGAATCATTGTGACATCCGGTTGGCCTGCTGATCTGGCCGGACGCGAGGAGTCGGCGATGATCGACAAACTGATGCCCAAGCCTGTGGCAACCCCCAAATTATTGCAATTTCTGAGCACGCTGGGAATGGTGCTGATGCTGTTTTGCGGCGGCCTGCAAGCCGCGGAGACAACCACGTTTCAGGTTCGCGAAAAGGCCGAGATGGTGGCCGAGATTGAGATGCTCTCGCCGGGCGCGGACTGGTCGCAACCGGGCCGCGAGGCGGCGCTGGCCGACGTGAAGCTGGATGGCGCGAAGACCATCAACGTAATGACCTACGCCGGCAGCAAGGCGCATCGCTATCATGTTCTGCTGGGCGAGTTGAACGCCGGCAGCCACACGCTGGCGATCACTCGCAACGGGAAGTTTTCCGCGCCTGGCGCAGGGCTTGAAGTTCGCGGCGTAACAGTTCAAAAGGCCGCTGACCAGGATTTGGCCGCGAAGACGCCGTTCCTCTATGCGCGTAAGAACACGATCGGCAAGTTCACTGACATCCCGCTGACCGTCTATGCCGAACGGCTGATGGAAAACGGTACGCCGATTCTGCAGTACACGGTGATTTTTTCCAACGAAGATGGCGGCACATCGACGCGCGGGTTGATGGCGCGCTGGGGCCGTACCACCGACGTGGAGTATGTGTACCGCGCGTTTCCCGATCATGCGACCTTTCAGGCGCGCGGTCATAAGGATGTGATCTACGATGGGCCGCGCGAAGGCCTGCATCCGTTGTTGATGCCGGTGACCGACAACAACATGGTGGCGGGCGAAGGCCCGTCGGAGATTCGCTACCAGATTCCCGCGGTGGTGGCGGACCTGACCAAAGCATCGCGCGAACAGGTGATGGACGAGTACCCAATCACGTGGCAGGTGATGGCGAAGGAACTGATCCGTGAGCAGAAGCTGCGGCCGTTCGGCGTTGTCGACGGCGAGAAGATCAGCGATCCCCGCAATTATTTGTACATCGAAGCCAACGTGAATGTGGCCGGCGGCCGCATCGCGGCAATGGCCCGGTTAAAGGGTGACGCGCGTTGGCGCATGGCCAATATTGGGCGGCTGAGTCTGGCCATTGAGCGCAGCGGCTGGATCCGCACGACGGTTGAGTTGCCGCCGGGAACGCGGCCGGAGCAGATCGGCGAGATCGGTTTTCAGTGCCTGGCTGATATGGCGCCCGCAAAGTGCCGGGTGGATTCGGTGCGGCAGGCATTTTTGTTGGGCGAAGACTACTTGCCGCGCGCGAGCGTGTTTTCCACGCCGCCCGGCAGCACGGAGTTCGCCGCGGGCGAGGTTGTCACTTGGATCTTAAAATAAAAGTCATTCCGCGCAGCGCACGCAGCGAGATTGCCGGGACCATGGACGATGGCACGCTGAAGGTGCGGATTAAGGCTGTGCCGGAAGATGGCAAGGCGAACCGCGAGTTGTGCGCGTTTCTGGCGAAGCACTATGGGGTTAGTGCGGAGAAGGTGGAGTTGCTGGCCGGTGCGACTTCGACGCGGAAGTTAGTGCGGGTGCACGTAACACCAGCCTGATCTGTTTTTCATGTGACTGCTTGCTCAGAATGGTTGAAGGAATCGGTTTGACCGCGATTTGGACCGGCGAATCGCCGGTCCTACCCTTGAAAATACTGTGCTTCCATGGGTAGGACAGGCGATCCGCCGGTCCAGATTGTAATTCTCACACGCTCTCATTTGCGGGGCAGGGATTGCGCAGCCTGCCGCTCACCGAGCCTTGCCCGTAAGGGCGTGGTCTCCCCGTGAGTCCGAAAGCTTTAGAAAGCTTCTATCTGGAAAACGAAAGCGCGACCTCGCTGTCGGCGCGGATGTCATCCAAACTCTGCTCAAAGAAAACACCGTGTGCTTTAAGGAAACCATCCATCTCATATCTGGAAGCGATTCCCAAAAGTTTACGTGCCTGAAAGTCAGTGAGCTTTCCCGATCGAACCCCCTCCAAGGCCACGGCTTCCAAGGCCGTGCGAGTCAAGCCGCTGGGGCTGTCAGCAAGAAGCAGTGCGATATCTTCCGGAATTTCCAATTGAACCTGCATTGTAAGCTCAATCTTATTATCCTTCAAGTTTCCGTAAATTGGCGACGGCCGAACCTAACTCCCGCAGGCTACTGCTCTGCGGTGTCGATAACCAGCATCTCGACCATCTGCCTTTCGCCCTCAAGCTTCAGACCTAACTGCTCCTCAACCGCCATGAAAATGTTCGGCCCCGGGAAGGCGTTGGGGTCTTCCGGTACCCACTGGATGCGAAAAGCATGGAGTCCTTCGATCTTCGTGTCGTCCTTTACAGGCCGGTCGAGAATGTACGACAAACTTTCGGCCAACTGTTCTGTTGTCGAACTGCCCAGTCCAATCGAGCGGCCGGTGATGCTGCGCCCGGGTTCTCTTTGCCATGCTTCTACGCGTTCCTGGTGATTCCGGCGGGCCTCCTCCATTTGCTGCTTTCCGTCAGGCAATTTCTGTGGAGGCAGTAGCTTCGGGCCACCCTTAGCGATGGTTAGTCGATAGGCCATCAACCGCTTGGACGAGCGATGCTGTTGCAGTTGGAATCGTTCAGTCAAAAGCGACTGCAGCATCTGGCGCAGTTGCCCCTGATTCGTCCCAGGAGGCAGCTTGGCAACCACATCGTACCGTTCCGTATCGATCCAGGCCGGGCCGGAAATCTGGTAGCCCTTCAGGTCATAGGCCCGCTTGAGCAGCATCTTCAGCGTCACCCCGCTGTACTCGATCCGGTCCGTGTACTTGCTGCCGGGACCGCCCTGGAATCGCCCCCTTTCCGCCAATTCGTTATTGAGTGGTATTCGCTTCGCCATGTGGTCTGGGGCGACATGTTTCACCGTTGCGGTTTCGAATGCAGGTCTGGCTAGCAGTGGCAGCGCCAGGCCGATCGCGAACAAATGCTTCACCATGAGTTGATCCTACTTTCCGACAGGTTCCATCTCCGCCCGGTCAATCACCAAAGCCTCATCCGCCTCTTCCTCACTGTGCAGCTTTAGCCCAAGCTGTTCTTCCACGGCCATGAACAGATTTGGCCCCGGCAGCGCGTTGCGGTTTTCCGGCACCCACTCCACCCGAAATGCATAGAGCCCTTCGATCTTCGTGTCGTCCCTCACTGGCGCGAACAGATATGAGGACAGTGTTTGGGCCAACTTTTCTGTGGTGCCACTCGGAATTCCAAATGAGCGGCTGGTACTCTGGCGTCCCGGTTCGCGTTGCATGGCCTCCTTGTTTGCCTCCATTTTCCTGCGCATCTCTGCCACCATCTGTTTGGCATCCGTCTTGAATGGCGGCTGCACAGGAGGCAGTAGTTTTGCTCCGCCTTTGGCGATGGTCAAATGATAGACCATCAGCGTTTTCTTTGAAGAGTGGAGCTGCAGTTGGAAACGCTCGATTAGCAGCGCCTGGAGCATGTCGAGCATCTGATCCCAAGTGGTCCCAGGAGACATTTGTGCAACAACATCATACCGCTCCGTATCGATCCAACTGGGCCCTGAAATCTGGTAAGGCTTCAACTTATAGGCCCTTCTGAGCAACATTCTGAGGCTTGCTTCTTTGTAGTTGATCTGCTCAGGGGTCTTGCTGCCTGGGCCGCCCTGCAATCTCATCTGCTCGGCCATCTCGCCGGCGTCCAGCGGGATTTTTATGGTTGCCTGCTCAGGCGCGACATGTTTCACTGTTGCCGTGATGAATGGCGGCGCGGCCATCAGCGGCACGCCGAGACTGATCGCAAGCATGAATGGAAAGGTGTTGATGATCATCAAAGAATATCTCCATTTTTATCGGGCTTGGGTAGTAGCTTATCCAGGCGGCCGGAGCCCGCGTGGACGTAGTTCTTGCGGCTGGCCACCGGCTCATAGGTGGCATCATGCAGCACGTAAAGATTCCACGCCTTTCCTTCGCCTGCGATCGGACTCATAAAACGCCATTCGTATTGCTCGCTTGCGGCCTTGAAAAAGATGGTGTTGTCGCGAATGCTTCCAGCCTTCTTGAATCCATCGTGGGACGTCAGCGAAAGGATGTAACGGCCCTGGCCCGGAACGGCGAACCATAACGTTGAGCCCAGAATTCCAGTGAAACTAGTTCCCCAGACTGGTTGGCCTTCGTGCAAAATGGTCATGCCAAAGGTGTCGAACGAGACCGGGCCATCGTCCAGTGTGAAATCCACCGGCGTAGAGGTGGATTTCGGGGCAGGCGGGACGGGCCACGCGGTCAAGATCTCGACGTAATCCGTCAGCTTTTGCTTGCCATCCGGACTTACCAGCAGGTCGAGTTCTATCATGTCGCCGTCATGCACGGTTTGCGGTTTTGGAAATTTCGGTGGAGCGGATAGTTTCAAAACAGCGCCCGCAGTCAGGAATTTTGGCAGTTCACTGGCGCCCAGTGGCTGGAAGGAGGCGACGAAGGTCTTGCCTGTTTGGTCGCACTCAAACACCATGCTGTAGCCGAAGTAGGTACCGCGCAGGTTGTCTACCAGTGCCCGGTTTATTGTGTTGCCAACGCCCCACGCCGCACCCTTGCTAAAACTGGTTCCAGCCGGGGCGGGCCGCCCATCGGTTCTGACGATCTCCGTTTTATAGCGCAGCATAACGTTGTGCGCCAGCGTCGAAGTGCCACCCATCATGTGCCAACCGGTTCCGGGGATTCCGGGGATCGACTGCGCGAAGGACACGGCTGCAAAAAGAAGAAACAAGCTAATTTTCCGCATTCTGCCTCCTGATGATTCTTGGCCGCAATTCGGTGACAGGCTGGAGTTCGCTCTGATTCCAACCTGCCATTTGCTGTGGCACGCGCACTACGCGATCGCGATAGACGGTAACCGTCTCCACCTTTACCACTGGCACTTCCACGCGCTGCGTTTGGATGACCACCCGCGCAGGCCGCCATGCACTCGCAACAATCAGCAGTGCCAGAAGGCAGGCGACCGGCAGTGGAACGCGGAAGGAAAATTGCCAGAATCGCCGCCACCATGGGACAGACGAATCGGGAAACAAAGCGGCGCGAAGCCGCGCGGGCGCAGGTGGGGATTTCCATGACTCTAGCATCTCGTTGAGTTCCTGTTCAGGCAGATCTTCTTCAAATCGATTCATGTCCATTCCCTACCTTTCGATATGGCGCCAATACCAGCCGCAGGCGTTCGCGGGCGCGGTGGAGGCGCGATTTCACCGTGCCCACATCGGCGGAGACAATCTGTGCAATCTCCTCCAGCGTGGCGCCTTCGTATTCAAAAAGGATCAGGGCCTCCTGCTGCAGGGGCGGCAATGCCGCTACAGCAGTGGCCACAGCCGATGCGATGTCGATGGAGTGGCGAGGATCGCTCGCCTCCTCCTCAGCGCCATCGGGGATCTGATCCTCACGAAGGTCACGGTACTGCTTCAGCGCTAAATTTCTGACGATTGAGAATAAGAACACCTTCATCGTGCCCCGCGACGGGTCGTAGCGGTGCGGGGCACGAATCAGTGCCAGGAAGCATTCCTGCGCGATGTCTTCGGCGATGTCCGGCTTGCCTGTCAGCCTGTAGGCAAAGCTGAACACCGCCTGATGATGTTGGTCGAACGCTTCTTGTGGCGTCACTTTCCGTCCTATTGGTTATTACCCTGAGATGCCCCTCAGGATACGGAGTGACTTTACACTATCGATACGGAATCCAAACCTGCATGGCGGTGGGCTCGCGATTCTGAAAGGCGTAGTAAGGGATCAGCATGATCTCGCCCCGCACCATTGGTGTCTTCAAGACCTCGCCATAAAGCGGCCGTTCCGCATGCGGCTTGCTGGGCCGTAGCGCCGCATGCTTCAGGGTCACCACGCCGCCCAGCATCCCGTTCTGCCACTCAGGCCGGAACGGGTTCCTGGCGTCGATCCTCCAGTCAAACAACGCCGTGCCCGCGGGTTGATCCAACCCTTCCATGGTGTAGACCAGCGGCCCGCGCTCGATGGCGAGCTTACCGATGTTGTCACGCACCAGCGGATTTGAGGCCGTCAGGCGCGGCGTCATGTCGAATTCCACTACGACCTTGTCGCCCGGCTTCCACGCGCGGCGAATCGATAGATAGCCTTTCTCGACGGCGGGAGTCACCGTCGCTCCTGCTACCGTGACCTTCGCGTTATGAGACCAGACTGGTTTTCGCAAATGAAGAGTGAACGTTCCACTGGCCGCGACGGTCAACTCCACGCGCCCTTCCCACGGATACTTCGTCACCTGATTCAGTTCCACCGCCGTGCCGTCTTCCAGCTTCCACTTCATCGAGTTGTTGTCGTAGAGGTGGACCCACAGGCCGTCCTTCGAGGTGGAATAGAAGTATCCCGGCAGCGACATCAGAATCCGCTGCAGATTCGGCGGGCAGCACGTCGTGTTGTACCACGGGTTGCGAATCTTGTCCTTCGGGTCACCGATCAGTTCCAGTGGATTTCTGTAGCAGTACAGATTTCCGCCCAGCGACATGCCACTGTTGGCCCCGTTGTATAATGCTCGCTCGAACACCTCCATGAACTTGCCATCGCCGGTCGCCTGCAGCAAGCGCCAGTTCCAGAACATGTTGCCGATTGCGGCGCAGCTTTCGGTATATGCCGCGCGGTTGGGCAACTCGTAGGATTCGCCAAACGCCTCGCCCTGCGCGCGCGAGCCGACGCCGCCGGTCAGATACATCTTCGTCCCCAGGTCTGCCCAGAGTTTTTCGAGCACGGCCTGATATTTCTTGTCGCCCGTTTCCATGTAGTAATCCGTAGCGCCTGAACAGGCGTACATCGACCGCACCGCATGGCCTTCCAACTGCGTGCGCGACGTGAAGGGTATTACCGTGTTCAGGTACACCAGGTCCTGCGGGCGCACCTTGTCTACGTTGCGCGGATCGCCTTCAAGGAAATACTTCGCCAGTTCCAGATAGCGCCGGTCACCTGAGGACCGATAAAGCTCGATTAGCGAGAGCTCAATCTCCGGATGGCCTTCGAAGATGGGCTTCTTGCCAGGGCCGAAATCGCGAATCAGATACTCCACCATGCGCACACCGACATCGAGCAGCTTGCGGTCACCCGTTCCGCGCTGCCATGCGATGCCTGCCTGCAGCAGATGGCCGAGGCAATAGAGTTCGTGGTTGCCGCGCATTGCGGTGTGGCGCTGCGCGACTTTGTCGCCCATGAACGAGGTGTTGATGTAACCGTTCTTATCCTGCGAGGCGGCAATATCGTCAATCACCGCCTCGGCGGATTTGCGCAACCCGGCCGGCGCATCGCCGCTTTGCAGTGCGAAGCCGATCGCTTCGAGCCACTTGTAGACGTCGGAGTCGGTATACACCGGTCCACGCCGCGGCACATCTTTTCGACCTGAGACGCGGCGGAAATTGTCGATGATGCCGTTTTCTTCAAACAGCACCAGCAATGTGGGCAGGCTGGTTTCCACCGTGGCCTTCCGCCGCGGCGACCAGAACCCGTCGCCAACTTTTACCGCGGAGACGGGTACGCCGTGCAGCACGGCGGATGGGGATTTGGAGGTATCAAGAACAGGCTGCGCGAAGGCAGCCGGAATGAGCAGTAATAGGACAAGAATGGTTTTCATAAGTAAGGGTCTACGACCAGCATGCTAACCACCACTTACCCCGGTGTCAAGCCCCGCGTGGGCAAGGCCCGGCAGGGAACTTGCGAATTCGCAAAGTTGCGAATAGAATAAAACAGGATGCCGAGGACGAGAGTCATCCTTTATCGCGAAGAAGACGGCACATGTCCCTTCTTGGATTGGCTTGATGATCAACCCATTAAGGCAAGAGCCAAGTGTCTCTTGCGCATCGAGCGGCTTCAGGAGCAGGGCCACGAATTGCGCAGGCCGGCGGCAGATCTTTTGCGTGATGCTATTCATGAACTTCGCGCAAGCTACCAAGGTATCAACTATAGAATTCTGTATTTCTTTTATGGCAGCGTGGCGGCTGTAGTCTCTCATGGAATTGTAAAAGAGGGACGAGTCCCGCCAATTGAAATAGACCGTGCAATACAGCGCAAGAAGCTGTTCGAACTGGATCCATCGAAGCATGGAAACGAATAGGAGCCCAAATTATGGCCAAAAAAACAGTATCTGCTACGGACGCAGTTGAGCTGATCCATCGTCGCTACTTTGCAGGCAACCCGGAGAATCTGGCGATATTGGAAGAAGCCAGGTCCGAGGACGAGGTCGCCCGCAAGATTTTCGAATTGCGGTCCAAGTCCGGTCTCACACAGGCGCAACTGGCCAAGTTGGTTGGCACTACGGCTTCCGTTATTTGCCGGTTAGAAGACGCCGACTACGAAGGCCACTCGCTGGCAATGTTGCGGCGAATCGCCTCGGCGTTGAATCGGAAGGTGGAGATTCGATTTGTGCCAATCCGCCGCTCCGCCTGAGCGTCGGCTACTTAGGCGCCAATGCTGGTTTGTCTTTTGCCTTGCGCGCCTTGTCCATATCTTCCAGCAGTTTCTTCAGCACCTTGTCCGCCACATCCGCGCTGGCGCCGCGGAACTTGCCGCCCTGGCTTTCCTGCGTGGTCGACCAGATAACATCTCCATCTTTGTTGACGAGGCGGACCGAAACCTGCGCCTCGTGCTTTCGTTCGGCCGTGCGTTGCGATTCGTTTTCGCCGATGCTGATGCCGGCCGACGGTCCGCGTGAATAGCGATTCGTGGTTGTGTTTGTGCTGTTGCTTTGCGTGCCGAGAGTTGCGGTCATGTGGCCGTTGATGCCTTCGCTGGATTGAAAGGTATCGGTAAAAATCAGATCTTCGCCTGAGCCGCGCAAGAACGTATCGGCGCGCTCCTGGCTTTCCGTGATGACAAAGAGTTTCGAACTCTGCAGTGCGGAGATCAGCATGTCGCGCAGCTGCAGCGCCGTGTCGCCACCCGTCAGGCGGTCAATATAGACGCGCTTTACCTGCAACAGCTGTTGAGATGTGTCCTCCAGTTCGCCGGCGGCGAGCAGCAGGAATGCCAGGGCGATCATCCCTTGCCTGCCTTTCTTGCTTCGTCGTCCTGGAACTGCACTTTGCGGCCTGTGCGCGCTTCCAGGCTCGCCAGCACGGTGCGGATATCGCCTTTTTCCACCTTGAAAATCATCGCCTGCTGGTTGCCGTTTTCGTCTGTAAAACCAAGCGTCAAAAAGTGCTTTCTGGTTTTTGCGAGAAGGAAGACCGGCGAGATCAACACGGCCGAAAGGTAGCGCCTGTCCACCTTCTGCCCGTACTCGATCAGATTGATTTTGTCGTACGGAATGGTGACGCCAGAGCCTTTTGCCTGGAAGTGAAATTGGCGCGCATCAGAGGTCACGATGCTGCCGCCGCAATGCTGTTTGTACTGCTCCAAAGTGCCGCCGATGTATTCCACCCGGCTTCCTGCGCCGGCGCCCCAACAGACGCCGCCGCAAATAATGAGTATGGCCAAGCTTCGCATTTATGTAGCCTTGTGATTAATAGTTGGCTGAGCGGCGGAAAATTCTCATATCTATTTTGCGCAGCGGACCATGCACTAAAAATACAGCAAACACAGGATTGTTCAGGGGTGCTACCAATGCAAAAATCAATCAATACTCCCACTAAGAGAAGAGTATGGCCTGTGACCGGAGGCTCCTAGACAGGCAATGGCGCGAAGGCGTCTATTTGTAAAGCAGCGGCGGGTTAGAGATTGGTCCCCTCCCACTGGCCACCAGCCCGCCGCCCTATCTCCACTTTGGTCAACATCGGAATCGTGATAAAGTAGCGAATCACCGATGCTAAATGCCATTTTCCTCCTACTGTTTGCCTGCCCCATTCACGCGCAGGATTTCGATCTATTGATCACGGGCGGCCGCATTGTCGATGGCTCGGGCAATGCCTGGTACCGCGCCGATGTCGGCATCCGCCAGGGACGCATCGCCGAAATTGGCACACTGCGCGGCCGCGCCGCAACGCGAACGATCGATGCGCACGGACAGGTGGTCTCGCCCGGCTTCATCGACATGATGGGCAATTCCAGTGAGCCGCTCTATAACGACCGCACCACGGCGGAAAGCAAATTGCGGCAGGGTATCACCACTATCCTGGCGGGAGAGGGCGGGTCCACGGCTCCCAGTGCAAAGTGGAAGACGTTCAGTGAATATTTCCGCGCAGTGGAGCAGCGTGGCATCCCACTGAATGCCGTACACAACGTCGGCGCGGCACAGGTGCGGCAGATGGTGATCGGCGTGGAAGACCGAAAGCCCACATCCGCGGAGATGCAGAGGATGCGTGATCTGGTCGATCAGGCGATGCGCGATGGCGCGGTGGGCTTTTCCACCGCCCTGATCTATCCTCCCGGCGTTTATGCGACCACCGAAGAACTGGTGGAGATGGCCAAAGTCGTCGGACGCTACGGCGGTATTTACATGACGCACATGCGCAACGAAAGCAATGCCGTGCTCGATGCCATCGCCGAATCCATCCACATCGGCGAAGCAGGCGGCATTCCGGTGCACATCTTCCACCTGAAAGCGGCAGGCGAAGAGAACTGGCCGCTGATGCAGCAGGCCGTGGAAAAGATCGAACAGGCGCGGGCGCGCGGTCTGGACGTGACGGCCGACATTTATCCATACATCCGCAACGGACTCGGTCTCGCCGCGTTGATCCCGCCAAGGCATTTCGCCAACGGTAGCACGCGTTTCCTGGCCATGCTCTCCGATAGCAAGGTGCGTGCCGCGCTACGGCATGAAATCGAAGAGACGAAAGATTGGGAAAACTGGTATCGTCACGTCGGCAAGAACTGGGACAACATTCTGGTTGCAGAAGCCAAGGACAAGCGGTTCGAAGGTAAGTCCATCGCCGAGATCGCCAAACTGCGCGGCACGGACGACTGGACGACCTTCTTCGATCTGGTGCAGGCGCGAGACGTCTCTGTGAATCCAAAGAGCATGAACGAAGAACAGAAGCATTTGGCGCTGCGGACGGAGTGGGTCAGCATCTGCACCGACTCTCCACCGCTGTCGGCCAATGTGGCGACCAACGCGCATCCGCGCGCCTTTGGCAGCTTTCCGCGCATCCTCGGCAAGTACGTACGCGATGAAAAGATCATCACGCTGGAGGCCGCCGTGCGCAAGATGAGTTCGCTGGCGGCGAATCAGCTGTTGCTGTATGATCGCGGCCGCATCACGCCGGGCGCGGCCGCCGACATCCTGATCTTCGACCCCGATAAGATTCAGGATACGGCCACATTCACCAAGCCGATTTCCTTCCCGGTGGGGATGCCGTATGTGATAGTGAATGGCCGCGTGGCCATCGACGATGGCAAGTTTACCAATGAAAATGCTGGTCAGATTCTACGCCGGAAGTAAGAAAATCCTCGCACTGGGATACAATTGAAGCAGATGACATCCACAGCGGCTCAGCCCGCAATCCGCACCGCGCAGCTTTCCAACGGCGTTAGCATCGTAACCGAACGCATGCCCCACGTGCGCTCCGTCGCCGTAGGAATCTGGGTTTCCACGGGCAGCCGGCGTGAGACGCCGGAGCAGAATGGCATCTCGCACTTCATTGAGCACATGCTCTTCAAGGGTACGACATCGCGCAGCGCCGAAGAGATCGCCAAATCGGTGGATTCCATCGGCGGCAATCTGGACGCGTTCACTTCGCGCGAACTGGTGAGCTTCAACACCAAGGTGCTGGGCGAGCACCTTCCAATGGCTTTCGACGTGTTGAGCGATCTGGTGCTGAACCCGCAGTTCCGCCCCGCCGATGTGGAAAAGGAAAAGGGTGTCATTCTGGAAGAGATCAAGATGGACGCCGATAGTCCGGAGTCCGTGGCGCACGAGATTTTCTGCCGCAATTTCTGGAAGGGCCATGCGCTGGGTAAGCCGATTCTGGGCACCAAGGAAAGCATCGCTTCGTTCGATTCCAACACTCTGCGGAGCTACTACGAGCGCGCCTACACGCCCGAAAATATCGTGATCACTGGGGCCGGTAATCTCGATCACGACCGATTGGTTGACCTTTGCGCCAAAGCCTTCGAAGGCGTGCAGCGCGATGGGCGGCTGCCGGAATCGGCGACTCCGGATTCGCACGCCGAGATTTCATTGAAGAGCAAGCGGACGCTGGAACAGACCCACATGTGCATGGGCGTGCCGGCGTATCCCATGCCGCATAAGATGCGTTTTGCCTGTTATCTGCTGAGTGCGATTCTGGGCGGCGGCATGAGCTCGCGGTTATTCCAGAACATCCGCGAAAAGCAGGGCCTGGTCTACGCCGTATTTTCTGAATTGAACCTGTATCGCGATGCGGGTGTGCTGGAAATCTATGCTGGCTTCTCGCCGCAGTCGACGCGCAAAGTGATCGATTCGATTATGGCCGAGTTCAGCCAGTTGAAGGGCGAGCCTGTGGCAGCCGAGGAGTTGCGCCGTGCCAAGGACCACCTGAAGGGATCGTTGATGCTGAGCCTGGAATCGACCTCCAGCCGCATGGCCAACCTGGCGCGGCAGCATATCTTTTTTAACCGGTTCTTTTCGCTCGATGAGTTGCTGGCCTCCATCGAAGGCGTAAGCGCGGAGCAGGTGCATCAGGTGGCCAACGAATTCTTCGACCCGCAGCGCATTGCTTTGACGCTGCTGGGACCATTGAAGGGCTTCCAACTGACGCGCGCCGATCTGGCCTGCTAGGGGCGTACCAAGACGTTGTTGAGGCCGCTTGACCTTTGACGACTTGTTCTTGCAGGATTCATGATTAAGGAGATTTCCCGGTTGGAACTCAACCCTCAGCACGAAAGAAAGCAGGCTCACGCCTATCTCGATCATCTGCCAGACACGCAGGTCTCCGCTGTTCGTGGGCTCTTGGAATCCATGCTTGATCCCGTTTCGCGCGCCTTGGCAAACGCGCCGGTCGACGATGAGCCCGTGACGAAAGAAGAAGAACGAGCCGTTGCCGTAGCGCGGGAATCTCTCAAGCGTAATGGCTCCATTCCGCACGCGGAGGCGATGCGGAGGTTGGGGCTGTAGCAGTGGATATCGAATGGAGCGAGACAGCCCTTGACTACATGGCCCGTCTCGATAAGGGCATCGCCCGCCGCATCAAACAAGCCGTCGAGCGCTTCGCCGAAACCTGAGGTGGCAAAGTCAAGCGGCTTGTGGGAATTGATCCGCCTGAGTTCCGGCTGCGCGTTGGTGACTGGCGGGTACGCTATTACAATGACGGCGTGACGATTATTGTTCTTCGTGTGCGTAATCGCAGTGAAGCTTACCGGTAAGGTACCAATATTCAGACGCTACTACCACTCCGTAGTAAAATGAAATTGACCCAATGAAAACTTGGCTGCGTACACTCGTCCCGCTCCTGTTCTGTGCGGGCACCGCCACAGCCGTTGACTTCGGCGGGCTCAAACCCCAGGGCTACGTGAGCGACTTCGCCGGCGTGATTGACGCAGGCTCGAAGGCGAAGCTCGAACAGTATTGCACCATCGTCGAAAAATCCACCGGTGCGCAGATTGCGCTGGTCACCATCGGAACGCTGGAAGGCGAACCAGTGGAAGACGTGGCCAATACGCTCTTCCGCAAATGGGGCATCGGCCAAAAGGGTAAGAACGAAGGCATCCTGCTATTGCTTGTTACGCAAGAGCACCGCTCACGGCTTGAGGTCGGCTATGGTCTGGAGCCGATCATGCCCGATGGCTTTGCTGGAGGACTGCTGCGCCAGATCCGCCCGGCGTTGCGCGAAAACCATATAGCGGATGCGATGCTGCAGGCGGCGCAGGTGATCGGCGCGACCATCGCGAAATCGAAAGGCGTCACGCTCGATACAAATCTGGTGCGTCCGCGGCGCGCCCGGCAGAAGGAAGCACCCATTCCGTGGTGGGTGATCGTGGGCGGTCTAGCTCTGTTATTCTTCCTGCTGCGTGGTGGCGGTGGAGGGGGCGGTGGCGGACTCGGCAGTTTCCTTCCGGGCATGATTCTTGGCAATATGTTGGGACGGTCTTCTTACGGCGGACGCGGTGGCGGCGGCTTTGGCGGCTCCGATTCCGGCGGTGGCGGGTTCGGCGGCTTTGGCGGAGGCGACTCCGGAGGCGGCGGGGCCTCAAGCGATTGGTAAAAACGATGGACATCGATAAATTGCTGGCACAACTCGTAGAGCGCGTGAAGAAGGCATACGGCGACCGCCTGGTCTCGCTGATGCTGTACGGCTCGGCGGCCACGGAGAACCATCACGACAAGTTCTCCGATTTAAACATTCTGTGCGTGCTGACAAAAATCACCACAGTGGAGCTGGAACAATCCGAAGAGATCTTTAAATGGTGGCGCGAAAAAGACAGCCCGTCGCCGCTGCTTCTGAGCGAAGAGGAAGTCGCGACGTCGACCGATTGCTTCCCTATCGAATTCCACGATATTCAGGCGCGGCACAAATTGTTGGCTGGGCGCGATGTGGTTTCGGCGCTCACCATCGACTATACCTATTACCGCGCACGTGTAGAATATGAGCTGCGTTCGAAGCTGTTACGACTGCGCCAGAAGTCGGCGATCATGCTGTCTGATAACGATGCGTTGCTGCGGTTGATGGCCGATTCCGTTTCCACGTTCGCCACGCTGGCCCGGCATGCGGTAATATTGGCAGGCGGCGAAGCGAAGTGGGGCAAGCGCGATGCCTTTGCGGCGTGTCAGGAAAAATTTGGATTGGATGAGGTGCCATTCGCCACGCTGCTTGATCTGCGCGATGGTACGAAAAAGGCCAAACAAGTGCCGGCGCGGCCGCTGCTTGAATCTTATCTGGCCCAAGTTACGTCTCTAGTAAGTGCAGTAGATCATTTGGAAAAATGAGGAAACCATGAAAATCGTAGCAATTGTTCTGGGTGTACTTCTGTTGTTTGGATTGATTATCGGCTTCAAGATCATCGACACGCGCAATGATCTTGTGGTGCAGCGCGAAGCTGTGAACGCAGCGTGGGCGCAGGTGGACGTGGTTCTGCAGCGCCGAGCCGACTTGATTCCGAACCTCGTCTCTACCGTGCAGGGCTATGCCAAGCAGGAAAAGGAAGTCTTCACCGCCATCGCCAACGCCCGATCGGCCATGGCCGGGGCGCGCAATCCTCAAGAGAAGATCGCCGCCAACGGGCAGATGGATAGCGCGTTGAGCCGCCTGCTGGTGATTACAGAGAACTATCCGCAGTTGAAGTCGAATGAAAACTTCCTGCGCTTGCAGGACGAATTATCAGGCACGGAAAACCGCATTGCGGTGGAACGGCGCAAGTACAACGAGTCCGTACAGAAGTACAATACAAACATCGAACTTTTCCCGAACAACATAGCGGCGTCGGTCTTCGGCTTCAGCCGCAACGACGCATACTTCAAGACCGAACCGGGCGCGCGAACCGTGCCGAAAGTAGAATTCAAATAAACTCATGCCAGAAACATTTTGCAATTACATCAACGGAGAATGGGTCTCCGGTGACACGTTTGAGAATCGCAATCCTGCGAACACCGATGAAGTCGTTGGCCTGCACGTAAAAGGCTCCGCCGCTGACGTTACGGCCGCAGCCGATGCCGCAGCCGCGGCGCAGGCTGGTTGGGCCAATATGGCCGGCCCTGCGCGCGGCAATCTGCTGTTCAAAGTGGCCGAGATTCTGGACCGGAAGTTCGATCAACTGGGCGCTGAGATGACTCGCGAAGAGGGCAAGACGCTGCCGGAAGCGAAGGGCGAAGTCCGCCGCGCCATCAATATTTTCCGCTACTTTGGCGGAGAAGGTTCGCGCATGCCGGGCATGCTAGTCCCCAGCGAACGCGACCGCGTGCATATGTTCGCACTGCGCAAACCGATTGGCGTCACCGGTCTGATCACGCCGTGGAATTTCCCCATCGCCATACCGGCATGGAAGCTGGCTCCGGCGCTGATCTGCGGCAACACGGTGGTGTTGAAGCCCGCGTCGGCATCGCCTCTTTCGGCCTATCGCATCGTCGAAGCGTGTCATGAAGCGGGCATCCCCAAGGGCGTGGTTAATTTCGTACAGGGTTCGGGCGGCGAATTGGGCAGCGCGCTGGTGAATGCGAAGCCGATCAAGGCAGTCTCGTTCACCGGTTCGTGTGACGTTGGCAACTGGCTGCATGCCGAAGCATCGAAGCGCCGCTTGCGCATTCAGCTTGAAATGGGCGGCAAGAATCCGACCATCGTCCTCGCCGATTGCGATTTCAATTCTGCGGTTGAGAACACGGTGAATGCCGCGATGTTCTCCACCGGCCAGAAGTGCACGGCGACAAGCCGCGTGATTGTGGAAGACGCAATCTACGACAAGTTTGTCGCTGCTATCGTGGAGCGCACCAAAAAATTGAAGGTCGGCAACGGCATGGAAGCGGGCATCGATATCGGGCCGGCAGTGGACAAGGGTCAACTCGAAACCAGTCTGCGCTACATCGAAATCGGCCGCAAGGAATGCGGCGAACCGTTGTGCGGCGGCAATCGCCTGACTGGCGGCGCGTACGACAAGGGCTACTTTGTGGAGCCCACGATCTTCGGCGAAGTGACCGAGAGCATGACGCTGGCCCAGGAAGAAGTGTTCGGACCCGTGCTGGCCGTGATGCGCGCGAAAGACTTTGAAGACGCGATGCGCATTGCCAACAATATTCCGTTCGGCTTGTCGGCATCGGTGCAAACCACCAACATTTCACGCGTGTTTGAGTTCATCTATCGCATGGAGGCAGGACTGCTCACTGTAAACCTGCCCAGCGCTGGAGTAGAATATCAGTTACCCTTCGGCGGCACCAAAGATTCCAGCTTCGGCCCGAAAGAACAGGGTCCGGCCGCCATGGATTTCTACAGCGACTACAAGACCGTATATCTGAAGTACTGAAAGTGACACATGCGATTAGGACAAATTAAATGGAACGGCGCCACGACAGCCGCCGTTTTTGACGCCTCGGGTGCGCGCCCGATTCCCGATCATACGATGATCGATTTGATTCACCGGGCCGAGGTCGAGGGCGCTACGCTCACGGCCCTGGCTGCATCCATGGCCAGCAAGAACGCCATCGAGCCCGTGCCACTGATGCCCATTTCACCTCGTGAAGTGTGGGCTTGCGGTTGCACCTATGAGATGAGCGCCAGCTTCCGCGATGGGGAACACGGCACTCGTGAAGGCTTCTATGCGCACGTATTCACCGCTCCGCGGCCGGAGATCTTCTTCAAGGGCACGTCCCGCGTTTGCGTTGGGCCTGGTCAGGGGATCGGTATTCGTCCGGATTCAAAGTTTACGGCGCCGGAGCCGGAACTGGCGGTGATTCTTGGCAGCAAGGGTAAGGTAGTTGGCTATACCATCGCCAATGACGCTTCCGCTTGGGACATTGAAAAAGAGAATCCGCTCTATCTGCCGCAATCGAAGGTTTACAACGCGTGCTGCGCGTTGGGGCCAGTGATTGTGACCGCCGATGAGTTGACCAACCCGTACGCGCTGGAGATGACCTGCACCATCAAGCGCGGTGAAGAGACAACGTTCAGTGGCGCAATCTCAACCGAGAAATTGGGCCGAAAGATTGAAGTTATGGTTGAGTATCTGCTGCGTGCCAATAAGGTGCCTTCGGGCTCTGTGTTGTGCACGGGCACCGGGATTATTGTGACCGAGGCTTCGGCGTTGCAGCCGGGCGACGTGACGACGATTACGGTGAGTGGAATCGGCTCGTTGTCGAATCCAGCGGTTGTTGTTTAGTTAGTAATTCGCACAGGCGAATCGCCTGCGCCACCCACGGACATGCAGGTTTTTCAAGGGTGGGGCGGGCAATTTGCCTGCCCTGACTAATTATAAAATCACCTCACCATTCGCCTGTCCCCTACTTCACCAAAATAAAAATATCGCCATCGGCTGACTGCACGGTATGAATCTTCGATTTCGTACCGGTAGTCAGGCTTTGGCGGGGATCCTTGAAGTTCACCGTCCGCGAACCATTCCCCATCGGGTTGTATACCACCGAGCCACGCTCGAACTCGCGCCGAGCCGTCCCATCGTTCTGCATCATCCCCTTGCCAGTTGGCTTCCCCAGAGACTTGTTCCAGAACGGATACCAGTCGTGCAGGTGATCGGGCGTAGGCAGCGTGTTGGGGTCTGAGAAAAGCGCGAAGCCATCGGACATGGTCAGAGACAGCGCGGTTGTCGCGCGCATCAGATTCAGATCGGCGCGCGAATTCTGATACCACGTCTCCAGGCAGTTGATGTGCGGTGCGCGCAGATTCGCCTCGGCCCACACCAGCGTCTCTTCAATGCGCTGCCAGTCCGCGGGAGTCTTGCTGCGGTAACACTCCATGAAGTAGCCGTTGATGAACTCGGCACTGAGCGGCGTCTTGCGGTCATTCGCATTGGCCAGGATCAACGCGCGGTCACCGATCTCTTTGCGGATGCGCTTGATCAGCGCCAGACGCTCTTCATCGTCCTTCCACCAGTCGAGCATCACACCATCGACAACCCCGCTGGAAACGGCTGCGCGAGCCTGCAAGGCTACTTGCTTTTGAAACTCAGCGCTGCCGAAATCGAGCTGCAGATAGCCACCCTCTTCCCAACCCGCAGCCAGCTTGCCATCGGGCGTGCGCTTCCAGAACTTGTGATTTTCGGGCAGATAGTGTTTCGCGGCGTCGCGATAGCGGATCTCGGCCAGCAAGATGGTGCGCGGGTTGCGCTCCAGAATCTCCTTACGCCGCTTCAGGCCTTGTGCGATTGACTCTGGCGTGAAGCCCGTAGCGAGACCAATTTGCGGGCGGTTCCACTTGAGCCCGAAGAATTCAGGGCCATGAAAGACAAGGTCGTGGCGCGCCAGCGTGACCTGCTTGTCTTCGCCCTTCAGATTGTCAGCCGGGCTCCACGCCTGAAATACAGAGGGGAACTCCCGGCCGGCGAGCCGCTGCTCGACCGTCAGCTCATTCGTGGCTGCAAGTAAAAGGAGTAGAAACTTCACGGTTGCTGTTTCTTCAGTGTATCTAAATAGGCCTGTTCGCGGTCAGCGATGTAGGCTTTGTAGCCCGCCGGATCGATCCAAACATTCGGGCCTTCTTTTTTCATGCGGGCGAACTTTGTGTCCATGTCGTAATAGGCGCCGTGCGCTCCCAAAAAGATGTCGCAGTGCAGCGACTTCCAGACCGCAAACGACTTGGCGTAGTCTGCGGCCATCTGGGGGTAGTCTTTATTGTTCACCAGTTGGAAGCCCGCATTCACGTTGGGACTGCCGACGATAACCACGTCGAGCGTCTTGCCGCCGTCTTTGGTTTTCATGGTCCACGTCGTGCATCCGCGTGTGTGGCCGGGCGTGCGCACAGCCTTCAAAACCGTACCACCCAAACGGACCGCTTCGCCATCTTTCAATACGTAGTCAACCTTCACCGGCTTCCACGTTTCCTTGTACAGATACTGCCCTCTTCCGCCATTTTCCAGCACTGTTTCGTCGCCTTCCATGACGTAGATTTTCGCGCCGGTAAGTTCTTTGACGGTGGCGGAGCCGGCCACATGATCGCCGTGGGCATGACTGGTGAGCAAAATTTTGATGTCGGTAAATTTGAAGCCGAGCTTTTCCACGCTGGCTTTAATGAGCGGTACGGTGCGGTCAAAGCTGGCGTTGATGAGCATGTGTCCTTGCGGGGACGTGACCAGATAGGAGGACAGGCCTTTCGAACCAACGTAGTAAAGGTTGTCCGCGATGCGGTGCGGCGGGAACGGATCGTCCCAATCGTTCTTCTGCGCGGCGAGCGGCATCGCCAGAGCTAGCAGGGCAAGCAAGGAATAAAAGGACATTGCACTATTATAGGGGCTACGGCGCATCGGAAATCGCAATGGCCTTCAGCTGCCGCGTCTCGCGCCCGCCTTCCTTTATGGACACAGACTCGCCGGAGCTTTCGTACTTCTTAATGAACTCCGGATCGCGTAGCAGATCCGCTTCGGCCTCTTCCATCGCCAGCACCAGATAATCGCCGGGCGCGACGGCACGGAAGCTGTACCGGCCTTCGGGGTCGGCTGTGGTGGCCTTAAAGAACTCGGCAAGTCCGCTGCGCGGAACGAGACCAACGCGGGCGCCTGGAGACGTTTGCCCGTCGATCTGCCCGCCTTTGGAGCTCAGCACGATTTCGATCGTATTCGGGCCGCTGGCATTCAGGCCGTTGATCAGCGCATCATCGTCGCCGAAGCGAATGGATTTGATGTAGAGACCAGGAGTTGGACCGCCAAATACCACACGATGCCAGCCAGGAGGAACTGACGACAAGGTGAACGTACCATCGGCTTTGACGCGGCTGTTGGGCGTGGAACCGAACTGCATATCACGCGCTTTCAGAAAGACCATGGCGCTGGCAAGGTTGACGTCTGACGCGCCTTCGATGCGGATCCGCCCGTTCAGCTCCATCCCCTCCACCAGCGTGACCTGCAGATTGTCGATGTCCGAATTACCAACTTCGATGGGGACGCGGGCGTAGTAATGCTTGTCCTTTTCCTCATTCTGATCGATGGCCAGAAAGTAAGATCCGGGCAGCACATTCGGCATGTCGAATGTGCCGGAGACACCGCGCACCACCATGAAATTGCGCATCAGCGAGGCCATGCCTGCAAGGCTGCGTGGATAGAGTTGCAGCGAACCGCTGCGCGAGCCAGTCTCGGAACCCGGCCCGGTGAATTTGCCGCGAATGCGCAGCGTGCGCGTCTTGCGCAACGCCAGATCCATTCCTCGCAGCTGCGCGCCGGCTGCGACGTCGAGGCGTCCGGCCGCAGCCGGGTCAATAGCGGCCGGGTAGTAAGTGGGCGGGAAACTCTCATCGCCCTTTTCGCCGCCGTGGTGGGAGATGGCCGCGCTCAAATAATATTTGCCGGGGTTCACAGCGAAGATGCGGTACTCGCCCAGATCGTTGGTTTGTGCGAAACCCGTTGGTGCCAACTGCTGGCGGCCATCGGCGAACATCGATCTTAGAAGCTGCACCGATGCGCCGACAATCGGGTCGCCGTCGTCATCGACCACCTTGCCGCTGACCGCACCTTGCGGCATGAGCTTGAATGAAAGGCCCTTCAGCTGCATCCCCCGGTCGAGCGTCAGCGTGGAGCCGGGCCTGTTGATGCCCCGCGCACCGAACTCCTGATTGACGAAGCCGTTTTTCTCAGCGCTGAGTTTATACTGGCCGGCGTCCAGGCCTTCGAAGTGGAAGCGGCCTTCGGCGTCGGTTGACGCACTGACAGCCGCACCGGCTTTACCATCCATGCGGCGCAGCGAGAGCCTACACTTTTTTATCGCCTCGCCGGTTAGGGAATTGGTGACGGTGCCTTCAATCAGCGCGCCAGTATCCTGTGCGAGCAGCGGTAGCAGGGTAAGGAAGAGAAGGCACTTCACTTCTACAGGGTATCGCAGCGCGAATCGCCTGTCCCTGAAGTTTCCACATTTTGGGCAGAGATATTCAGCCGCCGATTGGCAATCGGCTCTGGCGTCTGCTAACTAAAGGAGGATTCCAAGTTATGGTTGATTCATCATGGCTAGTTGATTCGGGCAATACTACACGAAAAGGCCGAATGCCATTCGGCCGCAGAGTGCCACTCCAATGTCGCTTACTTTGATTATAACGACGCGTCGCATTTGG
>CAIRSA010000407.1 GCA_903881085.1 uncultured Acidobacteriia bacterium | reverse complement strand
GTAGGGGACACCGACCTGACGAGCAAGCAGGATGTGCTCTCGGGTCTGCGGCATGGGGCCGTCGGCCGCGGACACAACCAGGATGGCGCCGTCCATCTGCGCCGCACCGGTGATCATGTTCTTGATGTAATCGGCGTGGCCGGGGCAATCGACGTGGGCGTAGTGCCGCTTGGCCGTCTCATACTCCACGTGCGCTGCCGCAATCGTGATTCCGCGTGCTTTTTCTTCCGGAGCGTTGTCGATCGAATCGAAGCTGCGGAACTTGTTCTTCGGATTGTGCTTCGACAGGGTCTTGGTGATCGCGGCCGTGAGCGTCGTCTTGCCGTGATCGATATGCCCGATTGTGCCGACGTTTACGTGCGGCTTACTGCGGTCAAATTTTTCCTTCGCCATTGTATTGTTCCCTATTTATTACACGCGCAAAACGAAGCCTACGGCCCTTTTGCGCTTTTTTTGAAGCGCAAGACCTAACCTTCGGTGTTTCGCGCTTGTGATTCGCCTTAGGTTCTAAAAAGTATGGAGCTGATGACCAGGATTGAACTGGTGACCTCGTCCTTACCAAGGACGCGCTCTACCAACTGAGCTACATCAGCTTAAAATCGAGCAAAAACTCAAAAATCTGGTGGGCAGGCAAGGATTCGAACCTTGGTAGCCCGTAGGGCGACAGGTTTACAGCCTGTTGCTTTTGACCGCTCAGCCACCTACCCATTACGTACAAAAAACTTGCAGCAAACGTGCCTGCCGAGCCACCCATGTTGAATGGTAAAAACTGGAGCTGGCGGAGGGAGTTGAACCCCCGACCCTCTGATTACAAATCAGATGCTCTACCAACTGAGCTACGCCAGCAGGACGAACTCACTATTATAGCAGAAAACTTCTGGAGCGGGAGACGAGAATCGAACTCGCAACCAACAGCTTGGAAGGCTGTGACTCTACCATTGAGTTACTCCCGCCTAGATCCAAGCGAGTCTGCCCATCAGCGCAAGAGCCTCACACAGCGAACTTTACTACTCCTGACCGCTTCTATATCATTGTATCGTATCAGTGGGCGATGGTCAAACATCCACACTGAAAAACGGCGCATAACGGCAGATTATTTAAAATGAAAACGCGCGCCAGAGCAGTTGCCTGCCGTGGCGCGCGCCGCGATCCGTTCCGAGCTTTTAACTACGCAATGCGCTTGCGCAATAAGGCCAGCAAGGGAAGGCCGGCTAAGCCCAGGAGAAACGTAGAAGGTTCCGGAGTCGAGCTTGTCGTAACGGTGATCGTCCCGTTAGTAACCGTAAATGGCACATTGGCGCCTGCAAGGTTGGAAAGGCTGGTGCAAGCGTTCGCAGTATTGCAGTTTGGAGATATGGTCACGGCGATGGCCCCAGCAGAGGTGTTAGCGGCAACATTAAACAACAGGTGCGCCAGTCCCAGCGTTGTACTTGACGCCATGGTATTCCCCGAGCTTAAGGACACGTCCGACGCGAGAACCGCCTGGCCATTGGGCGGTGGAATAGTTGAGATCGTTGGGCCGAACAAAGAATCGGCGTTAAACAGATAGACAAGGGAGGTGGAGATGTTCGCACTTGTGAACGTTATGTGGTTATCCCCGACCGATACTCCCAGAGAAAACGCGTCAATGTTCTGCGAACTTGGCCCTGTATTCTGTATATTGATGTTGAGGGCGGCCCCGTTCGTGCCAGCAGCCACACTGACAGAGGAGACGCTCACAACCATGGCACCATGTGCGGAAATGGCGCAGAGCGAAAGTGCAACCGGTATTCCCAGCAGTTTCATGGAGTACCGGTTTAGTAGCATTTTTTTCATATTTTTTCTCCGAATAATTTTTCTAACTCATCCTTCGACCGATGATTACGGATTGGTGTTACCGACTTGTGTTCGAACAACAGTGACGTCGTTAATATCGACAACGCCATCTCCGTTCAGATCGGCGAAGATATTATAGGCCTGCGGGCGGGCGGCATTTACCAGCACCAGATCCTGTGCGTTCACCACACCATCGTCATTGAAGTCCGCGTAAAGGACTTTCAGGTTCTGGGAGAAACCGGAACCGCCGGCCAACCCGTTGCCGCCGGAATCAGTCAGGGCGTTTGGTCCTGAACCAGCCAATGACGTCGCGGTCAAGGGCAGATTGGTAATTGGATTCAGCGTCCAGGTAAGAGTGTTGGTACCCAGGCCGGAGAATCCGGTTGCGGTTACTCCACTCAAGCTGTTGATGTTACCTGCTGTGATGGGCTTACTGAAGACCACCTGGATCCCGGTGATTGTCCAGGGCAGGCGGTTTCTGGCGGAGCCGATCACATTGTAGCTGGTGGAGCCAAAGAGAACGTTGTAGGAAACCACAGTTGGGGGCGTGGCGGCGGCATTGACAGTCAGCAGCGTCGAGCCGGATACAGCGCCGGATGTTGCGCGGATCGTTACTGTGCCCGCGGACACTCCGGTGGCCAAGCCGCCCGTCGTGATACTGGCAACACCCGGCGCCAGGGAGGCCCACGTTACGCTTCCCGTGATGTTTTGTGTCGAGTTGTCGCCAAAAGTTCCCGTCGCCGTAAACTGCTGCGTCTGCCCAACCGCCACAATTGGATTTGCCGGAGTCACCGCGATGGATTGCAG
>CAIRSA010000406.1 GCA_903881085.1 uncultured Acidobacteriia bacterium | reverse complement strand
CCCGCGTGTTTCCGGCAAAAAACATGGAAACACGCGGGCTGTCCCCAGGTTTCCGGGTTTCATTGCGAAATGTTTTTGTCGCACTCGGCGATCTGGCTGGCAGCCAGCTTGAACCTGCGCGAGCTCTCGTCGTCATGTGGACTCCAGTTGCGCCAACGCGCCAGGTTTTTCTGGAACATCATGCGCGCGAAGCCGTAGTGGCGGTTGGAAAGGAGCATCTTGCCGTAGAGTTCGTCCAGATCGGCTGCGGTCTGCATCGCCTTCAATGTCGGATGCGGGACGCTGAGAACCTTCTCAATCATCGGCTGAGTCTTGGTGAGAATCGCCCCGGCCTCGTCTGGTTTCTTGCTTTCGACCAGCCCAGCCGCTTCGCGATAGAGCGTGGCCAACTGCTCCACACTGGCGGTGTAGGCAGCGTCCGTCGACACATCGATCTCCACCTTTTTCGGCGGAGGCGCGGAGGAGCAGCCTGCCAGCAAAACCAAAGTGAACAGTAGGGGTCGCATGGTTACTGTTTGGACGAGAAGGTATCGCAGGCCTTGATATTGCCTGCGTTGAAGCCGGTCTTGAACCAGGTTGTGCGCTGGGCGGATGTTCCGTGCGTGAACGATTCAGGCCGCACACGCCCAGTGGCTTCCTGCTGCAACTTGTCATCGCCGACAGCGGCCGCCGCACCCAGCGCGGATTGAACGTCGCTTTGATCGATGATGTGGCGCTGTTCGGTAGTTTTGCCCCACACGCCTGCAAAGCAATCGGCCTGCAATTCGAGCCGGACCGAAAGGGCGTTCGATTCGGATGGGTTCGACTGCCGCGCGCGGTTCACTTTGCCTTCGATGCCGAGGATCTTCTGCAAGTGATGACCAATCTCGTGCGCGATCACATAGGCTTGCGCGAATTCGCCCGGCGCGCCGAAGCGCCGGCTGAGTTCGTCAAAGAACTCCAGATCGAGATATACCTTTTCGTCGCCCGGGCAGTAGAACGGGCCCGTGGCTGAATCGGCAGCCCCGCATGCGGAGGGCGTGGAGTTGCGGAACAGCACCAGTTTGGCATGGCGATAGGGAACATTCACCTGCTCAGGCAGCAGCTTTGTCCAGGTTTTTTGCGTGTCGTCCAGGACGAAACTCACGAACTGCACAGCGCGCTCGCCGCCCGGCCTGGCTCCGTTGGATGGCCGTGATACCGGCCGGTTGACCGGCGCGCTGACCGATGGGCCGGTTGAAACGTATTGGAAGAAGTTCTGATGGAAGACCATGCTCAAAATGAAGACGATAATCAGCCCCCCTGCGCCAAGGTGCGGCGCACCAAAGCCCATACCGCCACCTCCGCCGCCTCCGTACGACCCGCCACTATCGTCACTGCCTCTGCGATCTTCGATATCGTCGCTTGTTCCGCCTGGTGTCCATTCCATTCCTAAAGTTTAGCCCACCGGCACGGGCGGTGCCTATGGGAGTAAACTGATTGGAGTCACTTTCTGTATGCCAAAACTCCTTCTCGCCCTGTTATGCCTCGCAGCCTCGTCCTGCGCGCAAGATTACAAGCTCGGTCCGGACTCCCAGCCGCAGGACGGCACACCAAAAGGTGTCGTCACCAAACATGTTCTGCCGCCTGGAAAATACTATCCAGGGACGCCGCACAACTATTCCGTCTATGTGCCAGCGCAGTACAATGCGGCGAAGCCCACGCCGTTCATGATCTATATGGATGGCAGCGGCGCGGCGGGCAACAACACACGCGTGCCGGTGGTCTTTGACAATCTGATTGCCAAGGGCGACCTGCCACCGATGATCGGCATCTTCGTTGACCCTGGCGTGCTGCCTGCGGTGGGCGATGTGGTGAGCCGCTATGAGCGCGTGTTTGAGTACGACTCACTCAGCGACCGGTATGCAAACTTCCTGATCGAAGAGCTGATTCCGGCGGTGGCGAAGTCGTACAACCTGTCGAAGGATCCGAATGATCGCGGCCTGTCGGGTGCCAGTACCGGCGCTGTGGCGGCATTCGTGGCGGCTTGGAACCGGCCAGATCAGTTTCGCCGCGTGCTCAGCTTCATTGGGACGTATGTGGCAATGAAGGGCGCGGATGGGTTCCCTGCCCTGATCCGCAAGAGCGAGCCGAAGCCGCTGCGGGTGTTTCTGCAGGCAGGCAAGAAGGATCACATTGAGCCCAATCAGCCGTATGGGACGTTTTATGGCGGCAGTTGGCCGATCAACAATCGCGTGATGGCCGATGCGTTTGAGTCGGCTGGTTACGACGTGCGGCTGGAACTGGGCGAAGAGGGTCACAACGGCAAGCACATGGCGGCGGTGATGCCGGATGCGCTGCGGTGGCTGTGGCGTGGGTATCCGCAGCCGATTGTGTCGAAGCCTCCGGCGGCGTTTGAGCAGAAGGGCTGGGATCCGCGAGGGAAGGTGTTGTCTACCATTTGGCTGGATAGGCATTGGGAGAAGGTGGGGGGCGATTACAGCTCAGCAAGCGGCGTGGCCACCGACAAAGATGGCAACGTCTATTTCTCTGCCCTGGATGAAAGCCAGAAGCTTGGACCGAAACGGAGCCGGATCTACAAGGTGAGCCCCGATGGAAAGTCGTCAGTCTTCGTCAGCCTCGGCACGGCAGCTAGTATGATGATCCAAGGTGCGGATGGCAGGCCTCCAAATGGAATCGCGGCGCCAACGCCCGAGAGGGCAAGCGCGCTCCAGGTTGGCCCGGATGGCCGGTTATACGCGGCGCTCCGCCGCCGGATTGTCTCCTACGGACCCTCTGGCGATGAGAAGGTCGTCGCGGACAAGGTCGAGGCCAATGCCATTGCCATATCGGCGAAAGGCGGTGTCTATTATGTCGACAGCAAACTGAAGACTGTGGGGTTTGTGGCCCCGGGCGGTGCGAATCGAGTCGTGTTTCAGGGCACCGAATTCGGCGTGCCTGCCGGGATTGCTCTTTCGCCTGATCAGAGGATGCTCGTCGTGACGGACAGCCTGTCGCGCTTCAGCTGGTCTTTCCAGATTACGGCGGATGGGGCGCTGGTCAACGGCGAGCCATTTTTCCGGCTGGAGATGCCCGAGTCCGGGTATCGCAGCGGTGCGGAGAGCGTTGCGCTTGATACCATCGGGCAGGTGTACTTCGCCACGGCCGAAGGCATTCAGGTCTGCGAGGCCAATGGGCGGACGGCTATGATTCTGGCTAAGCCGGAGCGCGGCGCGCTGACCAACATTGCTTTTGCGGGTAAGGAGTTCAATTGGCTTTATGCGGTTGTGAATGGGCATGTTTACCGGCGGCCGGTTAAGGTGAGTGGGGCGCCGGCTTGGTCGATTGTGAAGATGCCTAAGCCGCCGTTGTAGGCCGGACGCGGAGGCCGATTACCAATCGGCCGCAGATTGCCAATCTGCCCCACAAGAGACAGGTACAAGGATTGATACATTTTATGACACGACGAGATTTCCTAGCATCAACAGCAGCTGCCGCGGCGGCGGCCACACCGGCCCTCGCTGCCGGCACGCGCCCCAACATACTGTTCGTCATCGCTGACGACTGGGGCCACAATCACGCCGGCGCCTACGGCTGCAAATGGATCAACACGCCGCACTTCGATCGAGTAGCGCGCGAAGGCGTGCTGTTCAACAACCTGTTCACCTCGAATCCGAAGTGCAGCCCGTGCCGCGCCACCATCCTCACCGGCCGCAACACCTGGCAGTTGAAAGAAGCCATCAATCACATGAGCATCTTTCCGCCGGACTTCGCCGTGTATCCGGACATCCTGGAAAAAAACGGCTACTTCGTCGGCATGACCGGCAAGGGTTGGGGGCCGGGCGATTTCAAGTCCACCGGCTGGCCGCATAACCCGGCGGGCAAAGAGTTCCAGAAGCACGCGCTGAAACCGCCCACCAGCGGCATCGCCGCGCGCGACTACGCGGCCAACTTCGGCGACTTCCTATCGCAGAAGCCGAAAGACAAGCCCTTCTGCTTTTGGCTGGGCGGACAGGAGCCGCATCGGCCGTATGAAGATGGCTCTGGCCTGCGCGCGGGCAAGAAGCTGGCCGATGTTACTGTGCCGAAGTATTTCCCTGATAACAAGATCGTCCGCAGCGATATGCTCGATTACGCGGTGGAGGTGGAATGGTTCGACGAACATCTTGGCCGCGCCATGAAGCGCTTGGAAGAGATCGGCGAACTCGACAACACGCTGATCGTCGTCACGTCCGATCACGGCATGCCCTTCCCGCGAGTGAAAGGGCAGATCTACGAAGCGGCGTTCCACATTCCGTTGGCCATCCGCTGGGGCAAGAACCTGAAACCAGGCCGCGTGGTGGACGACTTCATCAACACCCGCGACTTCGCACCAACGTTTCTGGAAGCAGCGGGACTGGAACCTGCGGGGACGATGACCGGTACCAGCTTCATGAAGGTGCTGAAGTCCGATAAGAGCGGCGTGGTGGAGCCTACCCGGAACCTGATGCTGGCGGGTAAGGAGCGGCACGATATCGGGCGTCCCAACGATTGGGGTTATCCGGCGCGGGCGATTCGCACGCCGGAGTTTCTCTATGTCCGGAACTATGAGCCGGACCGCTGGCCTGCGGGCAATCCGGAGACGGGCTATACCAACGTGGACAACAGTCCGACGAAGACCTTCATTCTTTCTCAGTTCGATGAATACTACCGGATGTCTTTTGGCAAACGCCCGGCGGAGGAACTGTACGACATCAAGAAGGATCCGGATTGCATGAACAATCTGGCGAAGAACATGGACTTTATCATGACCAAGCGCCAGTTGCAGACGAAGATGGAGGAGTTGCTGCGGGCCGAAGGCGATCCGCGGATGCTGGGCAATGCGGCGTTCTTCGACACGATTGAGTATGTGGGGCCGAAGAAGCACTCCTACGCGGAGTGGTTGAAAAATAACCAGCAGTAGAGGACTTCCAGTCATGGTGCGTATCGCGCTCTTCCTGCTGTCTGCCGCTTCCCTGATGCACGGTCAAGCCGGAACCGCAGTTCCGGCACTGGCGTCGTTTGACCGGCTGATGACCAGCCTGATGGACAGCTATCAAATCCCCGCCGGGTCTCTTGCGCTTACAAAAAACGGCAGGCTGGTCTTTTCGCGTGGCTACGGCGCTGCGCAGCCGGATTCGATCTTTCGCATTGCGAGCCTATCGAAGGCCATCACCGCCGTGGCCATTCTGCATTTGGTTGAGGAGGGCAAGCTCACTCTCGATCAGCCGGCCTTCGCACTGCTACCCGATCTGCCGTCGCCGGCCGGATCTTACCCGGACAAGCGGCTTGCCTCGATCACCATCCGTCAATTGCTGAATCATTCAGGCGGCTGGGACCGCTCGCCCACGGGGGCGAACTTCGATCCGATGTTCCAATCGCCCAAGATCTGCCGCGAACTCGACGTGCCTGCGCCGGCCTCGGCGGAAAACATCATCCGCTGGATGCGCGCCAAGCCGCTGCAGTTTACGCCGGGGACTCGCTACGCCTATTCGAACTTCGGCTACGCAGTGCTGGGGCGGATCATCGAACGAGTTACTAAGATGACTTACGAAGAGTATGTGCGCAGGCACATTCTCGCACCGATGGGCATCACCGAAATGCAAATTGGGCGCACCCTGAAAAGCGGCCGCCTGCCGAAGGAAGTGGAATACAAAAGCTCCGGCGACGCGCGCAGCGTGTTTCCCGATGTGCCCGGCCCCGTGCCGTGGCCCTACGGCGGTTGGCATCTGGAAGCGATGGACGCGCACGGCGGCTGGGTGGCAAGCGCGCCTGATTATGCGAAGTTCCTCAACGCAATTGATGGCCGCGGCACCAAGCGATTCTTGAGCGCGGCCAGCGTGGCGGAACTGACCGCGCGGCCTGCCTCCATTGCCGAGTGGAAGGAGTCAAAAACCTGGTACGGCTTCGGCTTCAACATCAACCCGGTTGGCAACTGGTGGCATAGCGGCTCTCTCGATGGCACGGCAACTTATCACATCCTCACCAATGACGGCTTCGCCTGGGTGGTCTTCTTCAACTCGCGCGGAGATTCAGGCGCGGCGAGTAAAGACCTGTTCCGCGACATCGACCGCGGCTTGTGGCAGGCCTCGCGAGAAGTTGCCGCATGGCCCTCCCGTTGACCCCGGTAACAAATCCCGCTAGACTAATCCCCATATCCAGGAGGGATTTCATGCGTATTGGTATCGCTCTATCTGCACTCCTTTTCGCGAACCTGGCTTCGGCCCAGGAATACCGCGCCACCGTATTAGGAACCGTAAGCGATCCGCATGGCGCCAAGGTTCCCCAAGCGGCAATCATCATCACGAACGTAGAATCCGGCGTGGTCTCGAAGACTGCGGCAAACGAGTCGGGCAGCTACCAGATCTCGTTTCTTATTCCGGGTAACTATGTGCTCGAAGTCACGCACCCTGGGTTCAAGTCGTACAAGCGCGGCCCCATCGAACTGCGCATAAACGACCGCACCAAGCTCGACGTGGCCATGGAAGTCGGCCGAATGAACGAACAGGTAACGGTCACCGCCGAAGCGGCGCTGCTGGAAGAGACTACAGGCGGCGGTAGTCAGGTAGTGGGCGCCGATCAGATTGTTGCGCTGCCGCTGGATGGCCACAATCCCTTCTCGCTGATGAATCTCGGCGCGGGCGTTACGTACACAGGCAGCATGCTCTATTCGCGCCCGTTCGATAACGGCGCCATCGCCGATTTCTCCATCAACGGCGGACAGTCAGGCACCAACGAATATCAGATCGACGGCGTATCGAACAACGCCAACACCGGCCGCTCGAACCTGGCCTATGTGCCACCCGCCGAATCGACGCAGGAGTTTCGCGTCCAATCGAACATCTACGATGCGCAGTACGGGCGCACCGGCGGCGGCGTCATCAACCTTTCTATCAAGCCCGGCACCAACCGCTATCACGGCGCGGGGTACGAATACATGAGGCGCACATCGTTCGACGCGAATCAGTTCGCCAGCAACGCCGCCGGCCAGCCGCGCGCGCGGCGCATTGTTGATCAGTATGGCGGTGAGATCGACGGACCGGTCAACATCCCCGGCCTGTATCAAGGCAAGGATCGCACGTTTTTCATGTTTTCAATGGAGCAGTATCGCGAGGCCAATCCGCAACCACTGCTGGGTTCCATCCCCACGGCTGACCAGCGCGCGGGCGATTACTCCAAGACTTTCACCGCGGCCAACAAGTTGTACACCATCTACGATCCACTGCTGCAATACAACAACCCGGACTTCGTCTCCACCAAGGCCATCACGCTTACGAACCTGCGCTATCTGCGCACGCCCTTTCCCGGCAACCTTGTTCCCAAGAGCCGCATGGAACCGATCGCGCTGCGCGTATTGCAGGACATCCCGCTGCCGAATCAAACGGGCGACCCGGTTACGCACCTGAATAACTGGTTCGGCGCCGACGTTGGCGAGAAGAACGCCTTCCGCAATCTGATTGCGCGCGTAGACCACGTAATCAGCCCGCGGTGGCGCATCTACGGGCGCGGCGATCACAATAATCGCGATGGCGGCGTTATCGATTACAACGGCTGGGCCACGGCCGCCACGCGCCAGATTCACGCCGGACGCATGAATGACGGCGGCGTGTTCGACGTCACCGGCACACTTACGCCAACCACGATCTTCACCGGCCGCGTGGGCTTCAACCGCTTCCTGCAATTGAGCACGTATAAGCCGATCGACATCAGCTCATTGGGGCTGCCCTCATCGTTCGTGAAGCAGTTGCAGATGCCCGACTCTTATCCGCAATTCACGTTCGAAAACTACCTGCAGACCGGCATCAGCCAGTGGGACATCACGCCGAGCGAAACCTACAGCGCTCAGGCTGGCATGACGCACATTATGGGTTCGCACACGTTGAAGTACGGCGTGGAATACCGGCTCATGCACTATGCCGGATTGCTGCGCGGCAATGCCAGTGGCACCTTTGGGTTCACACGCGCTTTCACCTCCATTTCGCCCGATACTACCGACCCCAACAGCGGCAACGGCATCGCATCGTTCCTGCTTGGATACATGAACAACGCCAGCGCGACTCTGAACGCCGCGCCGTATTCCAGCTGGAAGTATCCGGTAGTTTATGTGCAGGAAGACTGGCGCGCCACGCGCAAGCTGACCATCAACATTGGCCTGCGCTGGGATTACGAGTCGCCGGTGACCGAGCGCTACGATCGCCAGACGCGTGGCTTCGACTACAACGCACCCTGGCCGATCAAAGCCAATGGCGTGGACGTTCGAGGCGGGCTGCTGTTTAGCGGCCTGAACAGCGTACCGCGCGGTGCGTTCAAGCGTGATCTCGATAACATCCAGCCGCGCTTCGGCTTTGCCTACCGGCCGTTTTCGAAACCGCTGGTCATTCGCGGCGGCTTCGGCCGCTCGTACCTGCCGACCATCGATCTGGGCGGCACAACTGGCTATTCACAGACCACCAACGCCGAAGTCAGTAGCGTGGATGGCAAGTCGATTCGAGTCCTGAACAACCCGTTCCCCAGTGGGCTGGTCCAGCCGCCCGGAAAGTCCAACGGCATCATGACGCAGGCCGGCGACAACATCTCCTTTAATGACCCCGGCCGCAGCATTCCTTTTGTCTGGCAGTTTTCGTTCGGCTTCCAATATGAGTTTGTACCTGGCAACCTGATTGAGATCAACTACTCAGGAAGCCAGACGCACGCGCTGCCGGTGAGCCGCAGCTTAAACGTGCTGACGAGCGACCAACTGGCCCTGGGCACGTTGTACCTGAACACGGGTTTCACAAATCCTTATTACGGCGTTCTGCCGCCGGCTTCGCCGCGCGGTTCAGTCACGGCGGTGCAGCGCCGCGTTCTGCTGTTGCCTTATCCGCAGTTCAATTCCATCACCGAGACCAACGTGAGCATCGGGCGCAACTGGTACAACTCCATGCAGGTGAAATTTGAGCGGCGGTTCAAGAAGGGCTTCTCGCTGCTATCAACTTACGCATGGTCGAAGAATATGGCCGCAACGACGTATCTGAATCCGCAGGATACGCAGATGTCGCGCGAGTTGGTGTCGTACGATATTCCGCACCGCTTCGTCATCAGCGGCATTTATGAATTGCCGCTCGGACCGAAGAAGCAGTTCTTCAATCATGGCGTGGCAGGAGCGATCGTGGGTGGCTGGCAGTTGAGTTGGACCGGCACTTCGCAATCGGGCACGCCGATTCCGCTGCCTGATTATTACATCAACGGCGATCCGCGCCTGCCTTCCGATCAGCAGACCTTGAGCCATTGGTTCAACACCTCGCCGTCGCTGTGGTCGGTCCGCCCGCCGGACACGCTGCGCACGGCGAAGCTGTACAGCCCGAACATTCGCCGCAACACTGCGCCGCAATTCAATACGACCGTCATCCGCAATTTCCGCATCACAGACCGGCAGCGTTTCCAGTTCAAGGTGACGGCCTTCAATCTGGCGAACACGCCAGTCTTCGGCAATCCGAATACGTCGCCTGCTTCGCCGCTGTTTGGGGTGGTGCCGATTACGCAGATTAATCTGCCGCGGGCATTGGAGTTGGGGTTCCGTTATTCGTTTTAGGGGGTAGGGCAGGATCCCATCCCAATGTCGCTTGCATTGGAGGCAACCTGGCGAATGTCCGGGATCGCTTCGTGGCGCGGACACTCGTGTCTGCCGCGTCCCGACTTTTCGGGACGCCTTGTTTTCAACACCGAGCCAAGCCTCGGCACGAGTGCCGAGGCGGCAGGCAAAAGTGCCTGCGCCACAAAAAAACCGGCAATGTTAGCGACATTGGAATGGCATTCCGCGGCCGAATGGTATTCGGCCTTGGCCTTCCAGTTTTAAACGGAAAACCGCTACAGCGTAGCTGTTCTTGAACGCAGAATCAATAGGTTACAGCCAAATCTCGCTACGCTGTAGCGGTTTCGGTTCAGAATTGGGCGAGTGCCACTCGCCCGCAGATTACCAAGCTGCCCTACAGCGCGCTAGGATGATTGCACGATCGTAGCCGTATTGATGCGGTGGCCGGCGGCGCAGTAGAAGACGTAGGCGTTGCTCCAGTCCCCCCATTCGAAGCCGAAGGGGTGGTGAAAATCTTCCTTGCCCGTCAGTGGCTCTATTGAAACAGTATCCCAAACTCCCGGGTCATTGGACTCGTCGCTCGCGCAGGTGAGCAGCAGCTTCATTTCGCGGCCACACCCGCACGTGGGGATCTCTACCGCCTGCACCCATTGCGCCCAGCCAAACAGCTTAGTGCCCGGAGACGCCGCAATGTCGTAGCTGTAGCGCCACTCCGCTCCGGGATCGTTCGCTTTTCTGGGCTGCAAGGCGTCGAACCAGCCTTGCAGTTTTGGAATCGCAGCTTCAATGGCCGGCGGCGTCTCCACCGATTGTGGGTACTCGAAAATATCCTCGGGTTCGAACGCGCATTCATGGAGGGGGAAACGCGGGACCCTGGGAGACTGGGTTTGCAGCACAGCGCGAACGGTTGACTCTCTGCGCCAGACGATTCTTGCGCCGCTGCTCTGACTGGATTTCGTATCGAGGCTGTTGCCCCACATGTGGACGCTGGGGCACCACAACAGCTGAAACAGGTCAGATCCTGGCGGCCATGGCAGTTCCGGAAACTCATCGCGGCGCAATTGCACCATGGCCTGATAGGCGGTGCTGTGCGGTCGCCTAATTTCATTGACGGCTTGCTGAAGCTCTTCCGATGTATCGTCCTCGGCCTGCGCAATTCCAGGGTCCGGCGGAGGATCGCTCTCGCTGCAATAAGGCCAGGGTTCTGACGAGGGCCAGTGGAACTTGCCCCCCATTTTCGAAGCGTTCGAGGGCAGTGGCGCGGTGGCGCGGGTGGGGTGAAGACGGATTGCTTTGCGGCGATATGGCTTAATCGCCGGCATTACCTTTTCAATATCGAACAAGCGAGGGGGAGTGCGGCCACTGACTCGCTTTGGTTCCGCGATCAGTGGCGAACTCCCCACCAATGACATTGCCACAAAGGCCCGCCTCGACAATCCCACAATACCTATCTATCGGGCGTTCCGGGCTCAAACTTTACTGTGCGCCCATCCAGCGGACGGCGTTTTCCAGGATCTTGAGCGGCAATTCCTTTTTGAAGATGGGATAGATCTCATGCCCGGGGCGGAAGTAAAACACCTTGCCTTTGCCCAGATTCCATACCATGCCGCTACGGAACCACTCGCCGCCGGCCCAGCGCTCTTCGAACACGACTTCGTCCGGCGTTGGGATGTGAAAGGGCTCGTTGTACATTTCAGTCTGTGGGATCTGAAAGGTCCTGGGGACGCCGCGCATGATCGGGTGTTCCGGCTTCAGAACCGTGATCGTGCTGGGCTTGGCATCGGCGCGCACATCTGGAAATACGCACAGCGGAAGATCGACACGGACGCTCGCAGCCACTTTTCCCTTTTTCAATGCGTAAAAGGCGGGCGTGACCAGCGAATCGCTCGTGGGCTGCACGCGGCCGGGCGGCGGCACGAATTCGAATTTCGTTTTCTCGTCAGGGTAGCGCTTTTTTGCCTCCTGACGGGTGCGTTCGTTCATCGCTTCCATGAACGGCACTGACCAGTGGGCAGCGTGTATGGCGATGAGCGAGAGCTTGCCAGCGAGGATCCGCTCCACGATCTGGCGGCCGATTTCGACGGGTACTTCCTGGTGCCGCACATGGCCCCACCAGATAAGGACCTGAGCTTTGTCGAGCGCGGCGGCGGAGAGTCCCTTCTCCGGATCGTCAAGCCGCGCCGAGGCGACTTCCAAGCCTGGGAGAGACTTCAGATGGGCGGCGATTTCATTGCCGAGAAAGTTGGGGTAGGCCTGCTTTTGCGTGGGCTGTTGCTCATCCCAAACCAGCACGCGGATTTGAGCGGGCAGCACGGCGGCGAATAGAAACAAGGCGAGTGTACGTAACATAGGAGTCTATTCTACTCCAATGTCGAGGCGTCGAAGGCGTGCCACCAGCCAACTCGGCCACGGGAGAGCAGGGGCGAGAATATCCTTAGACTCCGCCGCATCGCCGCATTCGGTTGATTGCATGGAAGTCACCTTTCAGATCCCCCGCGAATACACGATGAAGGATTTTGAGCGGGAACGCATGGCGCGGAAACGTTTGGGGCCACTGCTGCAGGTTGGCAACCGCCCCGAGTTGACATAACGCCACTATCGGAAGCTGGCGTGGAAAGCGCCTACTTCTTCCGCAACGTCAACGGCATCTTATTTGTGTCGTGGATCATCTGCCCTGCGATTTCCGTGCCTTCCTTATTCATGGTTCCCTCGAAGCGGGATTGGGCGATCTTGAGCCCAACCTCCACGATTTGTCCCGCCTGCTTCACGTTGTTGAGCGGCAGACGGGGGGTGTCGCCGATTGTCGCCGCCACGGTCCCGTCCGGCTGGTTCTTGAAATGAAACACCATCTGACGCCCGCCGTTGGGCGGTCCAATCCAACCCTCCCAGTCTCCTTCCAATTCCAGCGGCACCGCCGGGGAAGCCGGAATCAGTTCTACCTTCGCTTCTCCCGTGCGTCTGAACTCGCAGGGCCGGGTACTCTGCCCATTAGTGATCGTCCCCTTCATCCTTCCGTCCGGAACGCGCGTCAGGTCAAATTCTGCCATCATCAGTTCGACACCGGTGAACTTCAACGAATTGCCATTTACCAGCACGCCCACCACCACCAACCCCGTCAGGTTTTTCGAGGGCATACCCATGCTCGCGATCCACTCTGACTTAGCGTTTTGAGCCAGATCAAGCGTCACCCCGATCTCGCGGTTATTGTCTGCTGTAAAGACGCCCTCCCAGTGACCATTGTGCTCCGTCTGCGCGCACGCAAGCGAAGCAAAGAGCAGAGCCACGCCGGCACTGCAAAGGGAATGAGTGAGCAGAATGGACACTCTTGGCGGAATTGTCATTTGAGACTCCTTTTATCTCTTTTTTAACGGGCCACCCAGCCATGACCCTTGGCGGGTTGATGCCCCGGGGAAACACAACACCCGAGAAACACCGGGAGGTTGGCTTGAAAACCATGTGGTGAGCGGCCCTCCTACCCGGCCGCTCGTCGCACGCCGACTACCTGCCGGAGTGCAGTTCCTTCCGCTTCAGCCAGTTCGCCAGGAACAGCCCGGCGATGACGAACATCGGTCCGGCAATGAACGCCCACGACTGCCAGGGCATGTGTCTCAACAACATCAACCACATCTGCAGGCAGCCGAGGACGGTCAGGAACGCCGCGCCCAGCCACTCCCAACGCCAAGCCAGCGCCAGGATCAGCAACACGGCGAACACGGGGATCAAGTGCATGAATAGGGCGAACATGGTCCGCCAGAAGCCCAACCCCTCAGTGAAGACGTCCGCAGCGAAAAGACACAGGAACAGGGCGAAAGCGAGGCACAAGCCGCGCGGCGTCCAATACAGTAACTTCTTCGAAACCTCGGTCATTCAATCACCTTCCTTTCGGCTTTCAGAATGACTCACAAGTGCCGCGAATGTGCCTTCGCATTTGTTTCGGACTGCGCGAAAGATCCTTCGCGCCCTGGAATCAACGGCTTAAGCGCTGCCCAATCTGCTCCGCCGCCGCTCGCGCCACGCTGGACTCCGCGCTTGCCGCATCCCCCGCCGGGCAATCGTAGTTCTCCGCCCAGATCAGCCGGCCCGAGTGGACATCGCTCATCCGCAGTGCAATCCTCAGGTGTGATCCGAACTGCTGAGCGGTCCCCTCCAGCATGACATCCAATCCCAGCAGGCGCCCCATAAGCGCTACCGGGATCCCTCGTTGCTCGTAGCGTCGCACCGTGCTCGGTGAAATCAGCTGCACCGAATCAAGCTTCGCGATTTCTCCCACCAGTGTGTCCGTGAACCGTCTGGAGAGGACATCCCGCTCAAGTTCGGGCCCGATGATCTCGACGGTCGCTACCGCCAGAAAAGCGCGCTTCCCCTGGGTGGGAACGAATCGTGAAGACTGGTAAAACTGGAAGTACAAGAAAGCCGCAAGCAGGAGAGCCGCTGCAGCGACCACCAGCGGCAGAATCGGCCTCCGCTTCACTGCCGGCAGCTGGCCTGGGGCCTCGTCCTCGGCCGCCGTAAACCGGTACCCCCGGCGCGGCACGGTTTCGATATAGACCTCACCGTCGCTCCCCAGCGCTTGGCGAAGCAATGAGATATTGCGCGCGAGCCCGACCTCCTCCACCACGCAGTCCGGCCACACCAACTTCATCAACTCGGCCTTTTCGACCACTTGTCCACGCCGCTCCAGCAGCACTGCCAGCGTGTCGAGAGTCTTCGGCATCAACGGGACAGGCTCACCCGCGCGCAACAACAATCGCTCGCCTGAATTGAATCGGAACGGTCCGAAACAATGCACGCAAGCGGGTGATGGCTGAGACATGGCGGTTCTCATTCATCAATCTATCACGGCGCGTAGAACGTGTCACTCATCCGCACCAGCCGTCTTAGTTGTTTCACGTTAGAACCAGACCGGGAATCAAATAAGGCCTCACCGCTACTCCAGAGTCGGCACGATGCCCTTCACGGGCGATACGTCACCGTAGTCGCGGCCGCCTGACGGCATCAGATCATTCGTCGGATCGAAGTCCAGCCAGCCGAAGCCGGAACAGTACGCCGAAAGCCAGGCGTGCGAGGCGTCGGCGCCAACCACTCGCGGACCGCTGCGCAGGTAGCCACTGATGTAGCGCGCAGGCAATCCCAACGACCGCAGGCAGCCAATCATCATATGGGCGAAATCCTGGCAGACGCCGTGGCGCTGCTCCAGCACCTCCTCGGACGGCTTGGAAAGGGACGTCGCAGCCGAATCGTATTTGAACTCAGTGAAGATGCGGTGGCGAAGGCCTGTCCGGATTTCACATACGGCGACTCGAACAGGTATTCAAAGGCATCGAGCGTTTCCGAGGATTTGTGCGGTGTCCGAAACCTAGAGGACATTCTACTCCAACGCCAAGGCCCGGGCGGGGCGCTATTCTGAGAACTGAGCGATCTTTACCGCGCTTCCATCGGGGAACACCGCGCGAATTTCCAGCTCCGCGCCAACAGCCTGTAGATCGCTGGCAAGCGTGCTCACGTACATATCCGTGCGGCGCTCCAGCTTGGAGACGTCGCCCTGCCCGATGTGCAGATCTTCAGCGATCTTGGTCTGTGTCAACTCGCGGGCCTTTCTCAGCTGATACAGGGACATCTCTTTGAGAAGTCGATGATGCTCGGCTTCGCTCGCAACCCTTGCCGCCGGAGACATTTTCGCGCGCAGTTCCTGGAAATTCTTAGCCATGTTTAGCCCTATCTTTTTCAACGGTGCGGAGGTGCTCTTCAAACAACCGGTCCGCGATTGGCACATAAATTTCGTACCAGCGGTCATTGCCGGCGCGGCTTTCCCGGAGGCTAGTCTCCGGGCTGTTTCTTCCGGCTGAAGGTGCCGCAATCCACCATTTGAAAGGAGCCTGGCGCGGCAGCGTCAAATCGCAGCAATGATCTTTGGCAGGTGCTCTTTGATGATGGGTAGGTGAATGGCCGATAGTGCCACTATTGCCAACCGGCGCCCGGTAAGACTCTGCTCGTAACTAAGCGTTCCGTCGCCCGTCAGCAGAACATCGAGGCCATTCTCTTCCGCCGCCCCTAACAACTCGCCGTTCTTGAGGCTAGCCCACTTCATATAGGCGACCGTCACAACTTCGTGACGCCCAAGAAGCCGTCGCAATGAGTGATCAAGGTTCTCGTCAAGCAACACCTTCACGAAGTGGACTGCCCCTCTTGTTGGGCGTGGGCAAGCTCGATCAGGCGCTTGATCTGGTCAACAGACAGGGAAGGGAAGCCTTCTCGTAACTCCTCGATCGTCTCCCCGAGTTCGTAGCTACCCACAATGGCATCGGGCAAAATGCGCGTGCCTCGCACAATGGGCCTACCGGATACCTTGCCAGGAATCTGTTCAATGAGTTCGCATTGCGTCCAATCGATCACCGAGGTTGTAGCTGTATCTGCACGTGCCACGATCGACACTCCTTCCTACAGAATACGCCATTGAAACAACGAGGAACAGTGAATCAAACAAGGCCCCACCCCTACTCCAGGGTCGGCACCACGCCCACCGAAACAATAATCGACTGCTCACCGCCGCCGATCGCCACGCCCTTCACAGGCGACACATCGCCATAATCGCGGCCCCAGGCTACCGTGACATGGCCGCCGGACGGCATCAGGTCGTTCGTCGGATCAAAGTCCAGCCAGCCGAAACCGGAACAGTACGCCGAAAGCCAGGCGTGCGAGGCATCCGCGCCAACCACTCGCGGACCGCTGCGCAGGTAGCCGCTGACGTATCGCGCAGGCAATCCCAACGACCGCAGGCAGCCAATCATCACATGGGCGAAATCCTGGCAGACGCCGTGGCGCTGCTCCAGTACCTCTTCGGACGGCGTGGAAATGGACGTCGCAGCTGAATCGTATTTAAACTCCGTGAAAATGCGGTGGCAAAGATGGTTTACGGAATCAAGAAAGTTGCCGCCCTCAGGAAACGACGGCATCGCGTACTCCGCAAAGGCCGGTCCGGTCTTCACATACGGCGACTCAAACAGGTATTCAAAAGCATCGAGCGTTTCCGAGGATTCGTGCAGGGCGACTTCGTCGCGAACCACTTCCCATGAGGGCGTCAACGCAGCCATCGGCGGCTCAAAGGGATGCACATCGACAATGCTTTCAGAAGTAACCACTAGCTTGTTATGCGCTCCGTGAATCGCAAAATAGGAGACGGAGTTGCCGAAATAGTCCTTGTGGCTGTGCACATAGTTCGGCGTAGGTTCGACCTTCAGCTCACTTCTCTGCACGGACTGCCGCGGGGTCCCGCGCGGATGCAGATGCACCTCGTTGTGACAGATCGACACCGGGTCGCTGTAGTTATAAGTTGTGACGTGCGTTGCGCGATATGTCATACGTGCTTCAGTTGTTGGGCCGGAATTGCGTGATTGAAGTAGCTGCTGGTAAGGGCAGAGGAAAGGCCGCGCAAATCGGCGGCGAGCTTGTCGAGAAACGCCTCCAGCGATCCCCACGTACCGTCCTCTTTCAGTTGAATCAGATCATTGATTTCCACCAGACGGATACTGGAAACCATGCTCAAAATGAATTTCGATTCGGCGGTGCGCAGCGCGGCGTTCTTGGCCTGCGGCAGGCGCGTAATGTACTCGTCCAGTCGCTTCAACTGAAACGCCAATGAGCGTGGACTGCTTTCGTCAACCAAAAGCAGATCCAGCACCAGATCGGTCTGCATCGTGGTCAAATAGCGCGAGCGGTAAGTGATCGAACTATCGGCTATTTCCAGCAGCGTGGCAAGGCGCGCATTGTTCGCTGTAGGCTTTGTTCCCAGCCCATAGCGCATCAGATCAACCATCTGCGTGGCGCGCTCCATGCGCCGTCCGATATTCAAAAAGTGCCACCCCTGGCCGCGCGTCATGCTTTCCATGACCAGACCGCTGAACGAGGCCAGCGTGAGGATCGCCTGATCCAGGACTTCGCTGGCACCCAGTAATTGCAGCGGTTCGGATGGCCGTCGAGCAGAAAAATCCTGGTCCAGGCGGTTCAGCACGCGCCATGCATCGGTGGATATCCGTTCGCGCAACAGCCACGCCACACGCCGCACTTCGTGCACGATCCAACCAATGCTGTACTGCTTGTCGGAATCGAAAATCATGGAAACCAGATCGCGCTCCAGGTTTTCTCCACCGTCTCGCACATACCTGCCGTGACGCAATACTTCGGCCACAGCATTGATTCCATCTGAATCCTCGGAAAAGCCTTCCTGCGTCAATTTCGGAACCAGGCAGCGTGCCAGACGCACTGCCGATTCCACGCGCTCCATGTAGCGACCGAGCCAGTACAGATTGTCGGCCATGCGACTGGGCAGATCGAAGGTTGCGCGGCTGACGTCCAGCGGCTGGGCGGAATGGCGCAGCAGGCTGAACTCATGCGGCTGACCGTCGGAAATTACCCACGTGTCTTTGCTGCCGCCGCCGCGCTGGACGGAGACGACCAACGTATCCAGGGAACTGGTAACGCGCGTCAGGCCTCCTGGCATTACTTTGTAGCCGTCGCCACAAGGCACAGCATAAACACGGACCACCGTATGTCGCGGATGCAAGCCATCTTCCGCCCACACCGGCGCGGTGGAAAGTGCCACCTGCTCCTGCGCCACATAGCGGTGCGGGGCACGGCGGATCTTCTTCATCAGCTCTGTTTTCTGTTTCGCGTCCAGGCGGGAACCGAAGACGGGATGCTCGCCGAATGCTGGGGCTGTAGTCTTGATCACCAGGCCATCCAGATGTTCTGCGACAAACTCCAGCGGCTCTTCCTGCCCGCACCACCAGGTTGCCACCGACGGCATCTTCAGTTTTTCGTACAGAAGATGCCTGCACAGACCGGGCAAAAACGCCGAAAGCGCCGGAGTTTCCGCCACGCCGCTTCCCAGCGCATTCGCAACCGCCACGTTGCCGGCGCGAACGGCGTGCACCAATCCGGGCACGCCCAAGCGCGAATCCTCGCGCAGTTCCAGTGGATCGCAAAATGCGTCGTCCTGGCGGCGCAGAATCATATCGACGGGCAGCAGGCCACCCAGCGTTTTGAGGAACACGCGGTTGTCGCGGACGGTGAGGTCACCGCCCTCAACCAGCGTGTAGCCAAGATAGCGCGCCAGAAAGGCGTGTTCGAAATAGGTTTCGTTGTAGGGGCCGGGCGTCAGCAGAACCACGCGCGGATTTTCGCTGCGTCCGGGCGCCAACTGCATGATGGTTTCGCGGAAGGTCTGGAAAAACTGGGCCAACCGCTCCACCTGCGCATTGCGGAACACGTCAGGCAGGGTGCTGGTGGAAACCAGGCGATTTTCCAGCGCATAGCCAGCGCCAGACGGAGCCTGCGTGCGGTCCGCGATCACCCACCACTGGCCATCGGGCGAGCGGGCAATGTCTGCTGCGTAAAAGTGCAGCCTCACGTCGCCGGGAACCTTCAGGCCCTGGCAACTGCGCAGGTAACTGGGGTTGCCGAACAGCAGCTCAGGCGGAAGATGATGCTCTTTCACCAGCCGCTGACCGCCATACATATCGCACAGCACGGAGTTCAGCAACTTCGCCCGCTGCGCCACCGCTGCTTCGATGTATTCCCACTCGCGTGGGGAGATGATCATCGGAATCGGGTCGAGCGGCCACGGGCGGTCCGTGCCGTGTGGATCGCCGTAAACGTTGTAGGTGACGCCGTTTTCGCGGATCAGGCGGCCGGCTTCTTCCCAGCGGCGAGCAATGTCTTTCTGCCCGATGCTCTCGAGCGACGACATCAGCTTGCGCCAATGGGGGCGTATCTTGCCCTTTGCAGAGGCAAGTTCGTCATAGTACCGCCCGTCGGGCGAATACTCCCACGGGCTCGTCGTGGCGCCCACTTCGTTGAGAACATCCATTAGGTAAATTTTGACACACCCGGCTATCGTAGTTTCGGAAGACGCCGCAGATCCAGCGTATGCGGGAAGTCAGGGTTCTCTTCCCACGGCGGATCGGACATCGGTCCAGGCGTGTGGCCAAACGGCAAAAAGCGCGCCCCACGGCGGGCTTCGGCCTCGTTTGCGTTCACAGGGAAGGTGAGGGACGCACGTCCGCCGGGGTGAGAGGTGTGATAGGTACAACCACCTACGGAGCGGCCGGCCCAACGGTCGTAAAGATCGAACACCAGCGGCGTGTGCACCGGGATTGTGGGATGCAGGCACGAGGGCGGTTGCCATGCGCGGTAGCGTACTCCGCCGACAAACTCACCTTGCGTGCCGGTAAATGTCAGTGGGACCTTGCGTCCGTTGCAGGTGATCCAGTAGCGATCCGCCAACAAGCCTGAGGTACGCACCTGCAACCGCTCCACGGAAGAATCCACGTAGCGCGCGGTGCCGCCGGAGCTCGACTCTTCTCCCAGCACATACCATGGCTCGGCGGCCTGCCTCAATTCAATGGTGGCGCCAGAGTGCATCGCCGTCCCCATCACCGGGAAGCGGAACTCGAAATGCGGTGCGAACCAGTCGGTTTCAAATGCGTAGCCGAATTCGCGCAGGTCGCCCAGCACTTCGTCAAAATCGCGATTCACAAAGTAAGGCAGCATGAACCGGTCATGCAGTTGCGTTCCCCATTGGATGGGCTTTTCGCGGAACGGCTTCTTCCAGAACATGGTGAACAGGCCGCGAATCAGCAGTTGCTGCATCAGGCTCATGCGGGCGTGCGGCGGCATTTCGAAGCCGCGCAATTCCAGCAGGCCCAGGCGCCCGGTGGAGCTATCGGGCGAATACAGCTTGTCAATGCAGAACTCGGCGCGGTGCGTGTTACCGGTGACGTCAACCAGAATGTGGCGGAACAACCGGTCCACCAGCCAGTGCGGGATGAATCCTTCGCCTGGCATGGGCACTTCCGCACATGCGATTTCCAGTTCGTAGATACTATCGGCGCGAGTCTCATCCACGCGCGGCGCCTGACTGGTCGGCCCAATAAACAAGCCGGAGAACAGGAAGGAAAGCGACGGATGATTCAGCCAGTAGCAGATCATGCTGCGCAGAATGTCAGGCCGGCGCAGCAGCGGGCTATCGGCAGGGGTCGGGCCACCCAGAACAACGTGGTTGCCTCCGCCGGTGCCGCTGTGGCGGCCATCGAGCAGGAATTTTTCCGTGCCCAGTCGAGACTGGCGGGCTTCCTCGTAGAACGCGGTGGTGTTGTAAACCAGTTCGTCCCAGTTGTTGGCCGGTTGCACGTTGACTTCGATCACGCCGGGGTCGGGAGTGATCTTGATCTGCTTCAGGCGATAATCTTTCGGCGGCGCGTAGCCTTCGATGACGACCGGCGTGTTGCTCTCTTCGGCCGTGTCTTCAATCGCCGCGAGCAGGTCGATGTAATCCTCCAGCAACGGCAGCGGAGGCATGAACAAGTGCAGTCGTCCGTCGCGCGGCTCGATGCACATCGCCGTGCGGACAATCCAGCCCGCCGATTCGCCCAGCTTAGGACGCTTGTCGCGTTCGGTCTGCATCACTGGCGGGCGCATGGTGCGGCGCGGCGGCACGGGCAGCGGGCCGCGTGCGGCCAATGGATCGGGCGGAGTAATAATCGGGAAGTCGCCGGCAGCGGCCCACGGCAGACTACCCATGGGAAGACGCAGGCCGATGGGCGAATCGCCGGGGACCAAAAACAGCTTTTGGCCGCGCAGCATCCACAGACCGGTCTGCCATTCGGGGCCGTTCTTTCCGCTGCCGCGCTGCAGCGGCAGCACGAAGCCGGTGGGGTTGTGGAGCCCGCGTTCGAAGACGCGCCGCAGGCGGTCGCGCTCTTCGGGATTTTCCAGATGGTTCTCGATCGGGTCGACGTTTACCGGCAAATCGCGCTCCTTGGCCAGGAAGTGGACCGGGTCTTCGAACGCGCCGTTGGCGTAGTCCGGATCAAGTCCGAGGCGGGTTGCCAGGCGGATCAAAAAGTCCTTTGCATCGTCGATGGTGTGATTGTAGTCGACGTCGTCCTGGGCAATCAGGTTGTGGTTCTCCCACAGCGGAATGCCGTCTTCGCGCCAAAAGCAGGTCAACGCCCAGCGTGGCAGCGACTCACCCGGATACCACTTGCCTTGCCCGTAATGCAGCAGCGCGCCGGGTGCAAAGCGGTCGCGGATGCGGCGGATCAGAACATTCGACAGCCTCAGTTTGTGGTGACCGTTCGCTTCGGTGGTCCACTCCGGGGCTTCCATGTCGTCAATGGAAACAAAGGTCGGCTCGCCGCCCATGGTCAGGCGGACGTCGTTTTCCACCAGGTCCTTATCGATCAGATGGCCCAGTTTTTCGATGCGATCCCATTGCGGTTCCGTATACGGCAGCGTGACGCGCGGGTCTTCGTGAATGCGCCGCACAGACATTTCGTGGGTGAATTCCACTTCGCACTCGTCAACGCCTCCGCTGATGGGTGCGGCCGATTGAGGATCGGGCGATGCCGCCACTGGCAAGTGCCCTTCCCCGGCATATAAGCCTGAGGTTGGATCGAGTCCGACCCATCCGGCGCCCGGCAGATAGATTTCGGTCCAGGCGTGCAGATCGGTGAAGTCAACCTCGGTTCCACTGGGCCCATCGAGCGATTTCTCGTCCGCTTTCAACTGGATCAGGTAGCCGGAGACGAAGCGGGCGGCGATTCCCAGGCGGCGCATGATCTGCACCAGCAGCCAGGCGGTATCGCGGCACGATCCGCTGCAAAGCGTGAGAGTCTCTTCCGGCGTTTGCACGCCCGGCTCCATGCGAATGGTGTAACCGATGTGCTTTTGCAACTGCTGATTCAATTCGACGGTAAAGTCATTCATGTGCTTCCGCTTGCGCGGAATGCTGTCCACGAACTCCTTTAGCTTTGGCGTCAGGGGCAGAGTTTCCAGGAACGGGGCGAGCTCTTTCTTCAACCCCGGCTCGTATTCAAAAGGAAAATGCTCGGCGCTGGGGTCGAGAAAGAAGTCGAACGGATTGATGACCGTCAGGTCGACTACCAAATCAACTTCAACGGAAAAATGGTCGACCTTTTTAGGGAAGACTAAGCGTGCCAGGTAGTTAGCCTGCGGATCCTGCTGCCAGTTGAGGAAATGGCCTTTCGGGCTGACGTTCAACGAATAGCTGACAATGGGGGTGCGGCAATGTGGCGCCGGGCGCAAGCGAATGATCTGCGGAGAAAGCGTAACTAGCCGGTCGTACTTGTAAACCGTCTTATGATGGAGTGCAACGCGAATTGCCATGGTGTCTTTAGCCCGCCAGTTCGCTGGGGATACCGGACAAATACCGGCGCCTGCGACGTGGAAGGGCGTTCAGCATGGCGTTAAGGGCCTAACCTTCATTATAAAAGATTGGCAACCGCGGCGTTCACGCTTTCTTTTTATGGCCCCTATTTGCAGATTCACATGCTTCGTGGCCAGTGGAATCTGAGGTAAAATTGGCCAAGCCGGAAAAATCATGATCATCGTACCGTTCGGGCCAAAGTCTAAGGAATGGGAATTGCGAGGCGGATCGATTTGCCCCGAAGGCTGTGAGCCCGTCGCGGAATTCGACGATGGAACGTTGGCGCACGACTGGCTGCGGCTGTTGAAAACCGAAGATCTGAGAGTAGACGCGCTGCGCAAATTGGTGGCAGGCGAGCTCTCCTCCCCAGCGGTCTACCGGCAGACACTAGAGCAAGTAGTTAAAGAAGTGGTGCGTTCCCTGCAAACGGGGCGTATGCATGTGCACTGTGCTTCGACACGCAATCGCCGCAAATTCTATTTCCTTCAGACCGGATCAGGCTCGTCCCAAAACAAATCGCAGGCTGACAGCGCGCCGCAGCCGCGAAGATCAGTCCAAACCACGTCTGCCCCGAAAAAAGCCGCGGCCCCTACGGAAAAAGCCTTCCTGCACGCGGACGCCGACGAACCGGCCATCGCAACCGTTTTGAAGTCCGCCTCGGCCAACGGGACTCCGTTTTGCGAAGAGTGCATGAAGGCAGGTATGGCCAATGCCTGATCCGTCAGCGCTGATGAAGCGGGAAGATGTGATTGCTTCCCTGTGGCCCAAGGACGCGCCCCCGTTTTCGAAGACCTGGGTAATTTTGGATTGCGCGCGCGACGAACGCATTCTTGGCGCGATTGAAAAATCGAGGCGCGAAAAATGCTGTTTGTTCGCCGGCGAACTCAGCTATCAGGTCCGCCAGGTGGCGCCGCACCTGGTGCATCTGGAACCGGGCGACGGACTCGCCAGATTTATCATCGAACGAGGATGGGGAAACAGCTGGGGGATTTTCTTCACATCAAACGGTTCCTTGGACACGTTACGGAAACACTTCCGCAAGTTTCTGCGCGTCAGCGGCCCCGATGGGCGCAATCTCTTATTCCGCTACTACGATCCGCGGGTTCTTCGAACTTTCCTGCCAACCTGCGGCACGGCGGATCTCACGCAGTTGTTTGGCGCAGTCGATCGCTTCATGGCGGAAACAGAAGATGGCGCGGGAACTAAGCAATACGCCTTTAACGGCAGGGCGTTGACCGGATCTTGAGGACTCGGGCGAGCGCCTACTTCGGCTTCCATTCGCCGCCATCGATTCCAGGAAACGAGACCTTCGCTTGCCCGGCAATGATGTTTTGGAAGGAGGCCTTGCCGTCTTTGTCGGTGGCTCCCTCCATCACGCTGCTATCGGGCAGCACCACGCGGTACTTTTCGCCGGCGACAGGCTTGCCGTCTTTATCGACAAGTTGAATACCAATCCATGTAGCCTGTTTCGGGCATGGCGCAATCATCTGCTTGCCGGGGGACGCCGCAGCGAGGGCCTGCATCTGGGTGTCTTCAATTTTCAGCATAGGCGGAAGTCCTCTCAAAGTAGCGCTTCTGCGCGGCAAGCGTCAAGGCTAGTTATCGGAACTTGAAAGTTGAGCCAGGATCCGCTAATAGTAGAGGAACCCGCGCATTCGCGCGCAGTAACGGAGGATGCGATCTGGCTAGGAATTATACAATTCAACAAGGCGACCATCTCTCTGGAATTGCCGCGCAGTCGGGCTTTGCAGACTTTGAAACCATCTGGAACCACGCGAACAACGCATCACTGAAGGCGAAGCGCAAGGACCCGCATGTCCTCTTTCCCGGCGACACTTTATTCATACCAGACCCGGTGGAAAAGACGGTCTCCGCCGCAACGGGTAGCCTACACATCTTTGAGGTCTGCCTGAAGCCGCTGGAACTGCGCGTGGTGCTGAAGGACTTCGACAACACGCCGATCGCCAACGCCGCCTGCGTGCTTGAGATCGATGGCGAAGCGCACGATTTGACGAGCGACAGCAGCGGCCTGATCCGCTGCCCCATTCCGCGCACCGCGAAGAAGGCATTGCTGCGGGTCCCCTCCCTAGACCTGGAACTACCGTGCGAAATCGGAGCACTCGATCCGGTGGAGGAGGATTCCGGCTGGAAGGCGCGTTTGAACCATCTGGGTTACTACAACGGCGCGGTCGATGGCAATGATTCGGATCTGCTTCACAACGCGATTGAAGAGTTTCAGTGTGACTTCAAATTGAAAGTCACGGGGCAACTGGACGAGGCGACCCGGGCGAAGATCAAAGAGACCCATGGAGCGTAAGGAGCAATATGCCCGATAGCGATGAAGTTGTTCAACACGCCTCCGATGTTGGCACGGCCGCCAGCCATGCCGTGGCCTCGCCGCAACCGTTTCGCGTGGCGCCGACTACAACGGCGGTGTTCAATGTGCTGGGCCAGGACCTGGTGCCGGTGGCCTGCGTGAGTCTAAACGATATCGCCTTCGAATTCGATTCTTCGTTTGTCATGCCGCGCGTGAAAGATGTGGACGTAGCCGATGTCCTCAAACTCATCCCAGGCCTACGCAAGCGCCACGTGACAGCCAGCGGGCAACTACCGCTCGCGTCCGTCTTCGGCCACGCCGACCCCACCGGCACTGAGGATTACAACAAGCACTTGAGCGGCAGGCGCGCCACGGCTGTCTATGGTCTACTGACGCATCGCGCCGATATTTGGATGGGCCTGTACAACGCTGCGTTTGGTGGCGACGACTGGAAGAAGGCGAAGGTAGTGGACACCATGCGCAAGCATGTCGGCAAGAGCGCGCCGGCGGATGTGAGTGCGCTGATTGCCGCCTATATGGCCCTGCTCTGTCCGCAAAAACTGGAGGCCGCGGATTTTCTCGGCAAAGGCAAAGCAGGCGGCAAAGCCGACATGCAGGGCTGCGGCAAGGTGAATCCGGTGATGGTTTTTTCGAAGGAAGAGGACCAGAAGTTTTCCAAGCCCGCCAACCACCAGGAACGCGATTCGCAAAACCAGACCAACCGCCGCGTCGTCATTTATTTCTTCCGCGGCAACATCAAGCTCGACCCTGCGCAGTGGCCCTGCCCGCTGGCTTCCGCCGATGCCTCCGGCTGCAAGCCGCGCTTCTTTTCCGATGGCGACCACCGCCGCTCACCCGCCGCCGCGCATCGCGTGTTCCCGCTGGTGAAGGATACGTTTGGTTGCAGGTTTTACGACCGCATCGCGCACAATTCGCCGTGCGAAAGTCCGGCCGGAAGGCGGCGGTTTTTACGCATTTTCGTGCGCGACGTGCAGGGCAAACCAATCGCAAATGAAGTTTATACGTTGGAGATAGAGGGGAAGTTGGTATCCACTGATGCCGACAGAACCGGCGGCGACGGTTTAGTGCGCAAAGAGATCTCGTGGGAAGCCTCAAAAGGTGTACTCAAGGTGAGAACGCACGAATGGGATATTCAGATCGAAACGCCCCCTCCCCATACAGACGAAGAGGGTGCGCGCGTACGCCTGGCAAACCTGGGCTACTTCCCCGACCCTACGATTCCGGACGAAGACACCCTGAAATACTCCCTGTGGGAATTCCAGGACGCCAATGGGGTTGAACGAACGGGAGAACTCGATGCGGCAACGGTCAAGAAACTGGACGAGATTCACAATATTTCCTAAGCGAGAGAAACTCAAGGCATGAACAGAACCATCAAACTGGTCAGCATTGGCGACCTTACACAGGTTCAAGCAAAGCTGCTAACCAGAAGCCGGCTGAGAGCGGCATCGAACCCTGGCGAACAGGTTGCAAATGTGGCGCAGGTGCCGCAGGAGTTGCCCATTATTCTGGCCGGCCCGATAGTAAAACGGGCGGAATTATCGCAGGTCAAGATCTGGATTGCGGCTAGCGTTGACGTTGACATGGTGTGTACGCTGTACAGGGCGTCTACTTCTGCCCCTATTGGCAGTGCGGCAGCGGAAAAAAGTACGCTGGGGAAGAATCTTTTCATCTATCTGGCTACCGTTTCTACCTCCATCCCGCCCGATGTCGTAATCACTTACAACTTCGATATCAGCGTAGGCAACGATCCATCGATTATTGGGTTCGAAGGCGACTATATATTCAAACAGGATGATCTGGCCCTGCCGGGCTTCAATCTTCCTTCCTTTTACGTCCCAGCCAGCGGCCGTACTGGGGCCAGAATCGCGCATGGATCCTGCCGCAAGTTCCATGCGCCTGGCACCAATGCAATCCGCCATCTTGAAGAGGATCTGATTGCCAGGGCCAAGACCATTGATCGCCCCTACGCATTCCACATGACCGGAGACCAGATTTACGCCGACGACGTAGACCCGGACATCATTGAAGGCATCGCTCATCTCGGCCAGGTCATGCTTGGTTGGGACGAGCACTTCCCATCGGACAACCAGAAGAGTATTGTCCAATATACAAGGGGAACACGCGGCTTTCTGCGGCAATACGGATTCACCGCCGACGCAGACATCTCCGCCAACCATCTCTTGGGCTTTGGCGACTATGCCGCCATGTATGTTCTCGCCTATTCCTATGAAATCTGGACGTGGAAAGGCCTGCGCATGCCGCTTTCATTCACTTCCCAAGCGAGCTATCATGCTTCAGCCGCTACTCAGAAAGTGCTCGCCAATATCTGCTGCTACATGATTTGCGACGACCACGAAGTGACGGATGATTGGAATCTGAATGCCAAAGTAATGCGCGACACACGCAACTCCGTGGGCAGGCGGCTAATCGCGAATGCGTTGGGTGCATACTGGGCATTTCAGGCCTATGGCAATGATGCGGGCGACCGCGACAGCGCAGTGAAATCCGCTGTGGAAACCTACCTTGGGGACAACGGGAAGAACCCCGGCCCGTTTGAGCAAACGATGCGCAACTTCCATTCCTGGCACTTCACCGCACCGACTACGCCTTCAACCATCTTCTTGGATACTCGAACTCGACGCGACTTTGTGATGACAGTGCCGGATGGAAGGGCATTTGTTCCGGCGTACCTCAATCCACCGCCTGGCTTGATGAACGACGCCGCGTTTGACGACATGGCAAGCTCCATTGCCGCCTCCGGCGTACCTAAGGATAGGCCTTTAATTATTGTGTCGCCAGCACCGTTTTTCGGATACAAAAACCCTGAAGACGGAATTGGAGTGCTGGCCAATATTGGTTCTTCGACAAAACAAATTGACCCTGCCTATGAACCGGAAGCCTGGTCGTACAATCCGCGCGCCTTCGCGGAATTCCTAAAAAGGCTGGCGCAATCTGGCTACTCGCATTTCGTCATTCTGAGTGGAGACGTGCATTACGGATTCACTGCAATTGCATCGTGCACAGTGAAGTTGGGCAGCGAACAAAAGACGATTGCCATTATGCAAGCAACCTCAAGCGCACTCCTGAACAGACCCGAAGTGACTAGTGCAAAGTGGTTGGGACTTAAAATTCTGGATGACGATGAGAGCGTTTACAAAATGATCGGGCGTCCTGGCGGCAGCAAGTGGGAATACACAATGGAGGTCCGCAAAGTCGGCGATCTGGGGGACCTGAAAGCGATCGCGCCTGGTTGGGACTTGCAGATACGAATGAAGTATCTAAAGACAGGGCCCCATAATATCGTTATTGAAAATAACGTAGGCATTGTTGTAGCCGACAAAGAGCAGGTCTCCCATACGTTGTTGGACGGAGGAAGTGTGCCGAAAACCACAGCGATAAGCTGGGATGCGATACTCAAGCAACTGCCAACTCCATTCTGATTCCGATTGTAAACTTGCATTTGTTATACAAGTCCTCCTCTCAGAGAAACGCTTCGCCCTGGGAGGTTTTATGAGGTATTTCTCTTCCAGCAGTACCTCGCCAACCCTTCCGGTACGGGCTGGACCAACACCAAAATAGTGGCGCCTGCCAACAGCGCATATCCACAGTTTGCCAACAACATCATTCCCAAGAACCTGGTCTCTCCCATTGGCGCAAAGATTCTCATCTGTGCCCCCGTTTCGTTTCTGTAAGATAGGAACCGCTCCCTCAGTTGTGTGAAAAATTAGATATTGGACAGGCGATTCGCCGGTCCAATTTGCGGTCAAACCGATTCCTTCACACGTTCTGAGGGAGCGGTTCTCCGGGCACATTCAAGTCCTACCCGCGGATTCGCGGGGGTCCGCGCTGAAGCCCGCCCCACATTGCTATTGAGTTCGATAATCCTAAATAGAGCAGTCGACGGCAAATTCGGATGGGTGGCGAGACTGCGCAAACTGGGGACTGCCTACATGTTTCCGGCGTCTTTTGCCGGAATCATGCGGGCTG
>CAIRSA010000405.1 GCA_903881085.1 uncultured Acidobacteriia bacterium | reverse complement strand
TCGGTTGACCTCTCGCGCGGGATGCACTCCCTTGCTGCGGAAAATCCGCAAGGCGACCCGGTCAGACTCTTTCAGTCGCAATTCAGTCTGCTTCATGCATCCATAATGATGCTTCTGTATTAAGTTGTCAATGTACTAGCGTTGCTTAATTGGCAAGCCAAAGAAAGTCCTGTCCCGGAATTCAAGCGCGCCATGTTTGAGGTGAACAGCGCGGTTTAGATTCTGCAGTCAATCTTCCACCGCGTTGATAAGCACAATTCGTGACAACTGCGTTAGGCTGGCAGGTCCCAAATCAGCTTTAATTTTGACACTGAGATATGCGAGCTCGCCTTTCTTGTCCCCGGAAGCCCACGGTGCGGAGATCATGAGGTCCCACCGGTCTGGAAGGTCATGACGGAGAAATAGGGCGAAGGTTAGAGATCAACCGCATTGCACTTCATGGAAATCGATGCGTGGTGATTCCGCTTCTCCGCCTGGCGCTGCTGGACGCGGCGAACTTCCTGATGTATTACTGCGCTTGTCCCATGGAATCGGCCGACGCGTGATCAATTTCGGTTCGAATCCACGGTATGGATTCAGTGCTACCGCCTACCCGCGCAGACAATCCCGCTATTGGTGCATACTGGAATCTGAGGCAAGTACACCGATGAAACGAACGATTCAGGTACGTATCAGCAGGGGAGACCGCTACTTTGTTGCGGAATGCCTGGACCTGCCGGTGGTTACCCAAGCCGCTACGCTGGATGAATTGGCAGTCAACATTCGCGAGGCAATCGGGCTCCATCTTGAAGGCGAAGACTTGGCTGATCTGGGATTTGCAAGTAACCCGACCATCCTGGCAACCATGGAACTAGAAGCTGTCGCCTGATGCCGAAGTTGCGGGTTCTCTCCGGAAGCGAAGTATTGAAAATCCTGGGTGGATTCGGATTTGTCTCTTTTGCTCAACGGGGAAGTCACATCAAAGTCCGGCGCGTATTGAAGGACGGCCGAACGCAAAGCTTAACCGTTCCGAATCATGGCGAGATTGATCGTGGCACATTGCAAGCCCTTTATCGCCAAGCTTGCCGCTTTGTTCTAGAGTCGCAACTGAGAGCTGCATTTTTCACCGATTGATTGCAAGGCACGCATCAAAAGTTCGAAATGCGTCCAGAATGGGGAGCCAAATTCTTGGGCCCCCAGGAATACCACTTTCCGACTTCGGCATTTTACTGTTGACAGCGACGCACTACCCCGTTGATCGTCGTTTACCTAGCAGCTTGACTTGCAGAAACAGGCGCGTATAAAATTTTGTACATGCTGGCTCTATGAACGATGAAAAACAGATCCGTTGGGTAGGTTCTGCCTACGACGATCTGCTGGCATTCCCGAAAGACGAAAGGAAAGAAGTGGGCTTCGAATTGGGGAAGGTCCAGAACGGACTTGAGCCGGCCGACTGGAAGCCATTCGAAAATGTAGGCGCCGGTACAAGAGAGATTCGCGTCAGGGACGCGAGCGGCGGTTATCGCGCGAGGTACGTTACCAAGTTCGAAGAGGCCATCTACGTCTTGCATTGTTTTCAGAAGAAGACTCAGGCGACCAGCACGCAGGACAAAGCTATTGCCGGAGCGCGCTATCGCGCCGTGGTCAACGCGAGAAAGGAAAAGAAATGAAGATCGACACCGAAATTCGCCATGTAACAAAGCCGGGGGCGAACCTCTTCCTGGAACTGGGGTTTACGCCAGACGAAGCCAAACGACTACAGGCTGCCTCGCGGAAACAGATCAACGACACTCGACTTCTTAAGAAGCAACTGATGGGAGAGTTGTCAGGCTGGATCGCGAAACATGACCTTAAGCAGGCTGAGGCCGCCGAGATATTGATGGTCTCGCGTCCACGTGTGTCGGATGTTGTCAATCAGAAAACGGCCAAGTTCACCATCGATACTCTGGTGGAAATGCTCAGCCGTGCCGGCAAGCCAGTCAGGCTGATAATCAGTTAATGTCGAAGTGAGTATTTTGTCAATTTGTCTATCTCACTTCGCCGGACAAGCCCTGCTCAGCGCATTGTAAGCCTGGAAATGCGCGTCCGTCTGCCAGTATTGGGGATTGTCTTTGATGTACTTCCCAATAATCGACATCAGCTGCGACACAGACCGCCCTTCCACACACGCCTGAATCGCAATGCGCCACTTGTTGTCAGCGGGTGCGCCGAACATAGGCGCGAGAAACAGGCCGTCCATCAGCCCAATGACATAGGATTTCTGGGCGCCTGGAGCCATATCCAGATACTCTTTGGCCGTGATCGTGCCTCTATGCAATTTCACCTGCCCCTGCGGAATCGCGTCTATCGCGGAGGCAAGCAGAAGCATCGCTAAGATGGTTATCCGCACCTGGATCATCATACCACCTGACCAAATTACAGCCCACCCCGAGGGCGAGTACACTGGAGTTGGTGGTCTTAATATCCGATGCGACTCCTAACTCTTGCACTCCTGCTCATCCCCAGCCTCCATGCCGCCGATGAAACCGCGCTCGACCGGTACGTTGCGGCGCCGGATGCGTCATTCAAGTACACGCTGAACCGCACGATTCCAGTGGCGGGGGCAACCATCTATCAACTGGATATGGTGTCACAGACGTGGCTCACCACGGCCGAGGTGGACCAGCCGGTCTGGCGGCACTGGGTCACCATCATCAAGCCGGATAAGCCCGCGAATAACACCGCGCTATTATTCATCAACGGCGGTTCCTATCGCACTACGCCAGATGCTCCCGACCCCCTCATGACGCTGGTGGCCGGCGCTGCGAATATGGTGGTCGTAAACCTGGGGCAGGTTCCCAACGAACCTTTGAAATTCGCGGACGAGAGCAAGACGCGCAGCGAAGACGCCATCATCGCTTACACGTGGGACAAGTTTCTGCGGACAGGAGACGAGCGCTGGCCGGCACGCCTTCCGATGACCAAAGCGGCGGTGCGAGCGATGGACGCGGCGTCGGCATTTCTCGCACAGGCACAGAACGGCGGGTTTGCGGTGAAGAACTTCGTGGTGGCAGGCGGCTCCAAGCGCGGCTGGACCACGTGGACCACGGCGGCGGTGGATCCGCGGGTGGTGGCGATCGCTCCGATTTCGATCGATACGCTGAACATGGACTCGTGTTTCATCCACCACTGGCGGGCCTATGGCTTCTGGGCTCCGGCCGTGAAGGACTACGTGGACGCGGGGATCATGAACTGGTTCGGCACGCCGCAGATGCAGGCGCTTTTAGAGATTGAAGATCCTTACCAGTATCGCGAGCGCCTGACAATGCCAAAGTACATGACCTACGCCAGCGGCGATCAGTTCTTTCTGCCTGATTCATCGCAGTTCTATTTCGCGGATCTGCCCGGCGAGAAGTATCTGCGATACGTGCCGAACATGGATCATGGCATGTCGTCGCCAGATGCCACGACTAACCTGATTGCTTGGCTGCATGCGGTGACGTCGAACGATCCGCGGCCGCGGTTCTACTGGCGGGTGAATCGGGCCGAGGGGCGGATACGGCTTCGGACGATCGATCAGCCGTCGCAGGTTCTGTTGTGGCAAGCCACCAATCCGAATGCGCGGGATTTCCGGTTGGAGGCGGTTGGGCCGATCTGGAAGAGTACCCCGATTACGGGGGTGAGTGGGATTTACGATGTAGCGGTGCCGAAGCCTGCTACGGGGTGGACGGCGTCGTTCGTGGAGTTGACGTTTCCGGGCACGGCGGGGACGCAGCTGGTGATGACCACAGAGGTGATTGTGACTCCGGATGTTTATCCGTTTAGCGCGCCGGTGGGGGCTGTGGTGGGTAGTTTGTTGCCGGCGAAGCGTTGAGCAGGCTCGTGTCCTGCCCAAGCCGAAAGCAGCCGCGTAATTTCAGACATCCTGACCTCCACGGAAATTAGCATGAGCCCAAAGCGCTTACTGACGTGCGCGGCTCGG
>CAIRSA010000404.1 GCA_903881085.1 uncultured Acidobacteriia bacterium | reverse complement strand
GAACGTCACGTCGCATTTGGGGTCTGACACCTTTTTTCGGCCGTTTTCTTGTCCGCCGTAGCGTTAGCGAAGGTGGATGCCGAAAATGGGCTGTCTGACCCCAATTGCCCTCCACCGCAATGCCCCAATGAATCGCTCACCAAATCGGAAGCTCGCCTCATAAACGCAATGAAAGCGACATCGGAGTCTCACTCTGCCGCGTCCCGACTCATCGAGACGCGTTTTGGAGCAAGCCAGGCAGGCGTCCCGATGATCCGGGACGCGGCAGGCATGAGTGCCTGCGCCACCACGGTGCCCTAAGCGTGCGCCGCCATGTCGGCATTGGCTTCGCTTGCCGTCGCGATATCCTGCGCCCCGGTCTGCTTCAGCAGATCCTTGGCGCGGGATATCTCCTCCGATGTGCCGCAATGGACGGAGAGTAAAACTCCGCCAGCCTTAACGTGCCCCTCATAACGCTTCGCTTCGTACTCCGGGATTCCCATGCCAACTAGCGCGCCGATCAATCCTCCGACCGCGCCGCCGGCTCCGAGTCCGGCCAGGCCGCCAAGAATCGGGCCCGCCGCAATGAATGGGCCAAGGCCGGGTATCGCCAGCATCCCGATTCCTGCAAGCAGGCCCAAGGTGCCACCAATTGCGCCGCCGGCCGCTACTCCAGCCGTTGCGCCCTCCGGTGCTTTGGTGTTCTTCTCGTGGGCGAATTCCTTGGAACTCTGCAAATCCGTGAACAACACGGAGATGTCGTCGTTGGAAAAGCCGGATGTCAGCAGGTCGTCCACGCTGCGCTCCGCCTGATTTCTGGTGTGGTAAATGCCGAACACCGCTTTATGTTTTTCTGCCATGATCTTATTCCTCAGTGAACTGCTGTTTTAGGGTTTGGTTGCCGGCTCGACAGTCATTTGATTGATGACCTTCTCCGCACTGCTAGTGATGGCCGTCGCCTTCGATACAATCGAGCGCACCTCATCGTCCGATCGCACTGGTCCCCTTAGCGTGACCGTTCCGTCCTGACTGATGATCTTGACGTTGTGGGCATACAGGGAGAGTGTTTTGTCCGCCATGACGGAGCGCCGTATACTCGCGGTTAGTTTGCGGTCGGCGGCGTTCATCTTCTGTTGATCGGCGGTCACTCCGCCGCTCTTGGCGTTCGCATCCTGCGAATAGGCTGCGCCTGAAGCTATCGCGAGAGCAACCAGCAACGCGCTGCAGCAGGTAGTGGTCTTAGCAAATTGGATGAGATGCATACGCCGAATCAATTGCATGTGTAGGCCCAAGGATGAAAATGGCCTGTATATGGGGGAATCAGCAGTGACCGGGGGGTGGAGATGACCGTCGGCGGTCACCTGACCATCTGGCGTTATAACGGAAATGCGCTTTCAACTCTTGCGCCAAGGGAGCGGTTGTCCGGGCTCAATCCGAATTCCACGCAAAGCGAAAATCGCCGCATGACATCAGGAGATCTGACTTTCCGTTATCGCGGTCCGGCATTGGCAGCCCACGTGCCTATCGATCCTCATGAACAACTATGGCTCGCGAACCTTCCATTTGCAGGACCCTCCGGAGAAGGGAACTGGCCCGAACTCGGCCGGCCAATCCGGCGATACGCAAGGATTGTCCGATATAGCAGAGGCCGGGGACGAAAGCGTCGAGGAACTCGTTGAGGAGGGTCAGTACGCTGAGGCAGATGCAATCGACGGAGTGGAAGCGGCCCCCGATGCCGATGTATCGGAAGTGCACACCAGACAAGTTCCGGAAGACGACGTACCGTCTGAATACCTGGGGGCGGATTGACATGTCATTTGGAATTTATGTAGTTGGTTTCTTGATTATGATTGGCGGCTTGATTTATGGCGCGACGATCCTTCACGTTGCAACCCACTGGATTGTAGTCGGGGCGCTTGTCATGGGCGGACTCGCGCTGCTGAAAGGCGTCCAGGCTACACGCGGGAAAGATCCTTCGTAGAGCAATGAAGCGCGAATCACTGCCTGTTGCGCTACCACCGCTACCAAAACTTCTCGGCGATTCGGGCGCGATTGTTCTCATTGGAGCGATCGCCGCTCTCTACTTCACTCGCGACATACTCATCCCGTTCGCCTTTGCATTGGTATTGACGTTCCTGTTGACTCCCATGGTGGCGCTCTTCCAACGGATGCACACCGGCCGGGTCCTATCCGTTGCCATCACGGTGTTGGTATCGCTCGCGATGGCGGGCGGCATTGGCTGGATCATTGCCAACCAATTGATTGAAGTGGCCAATCAACTCCCTTTGTATCGCAAGAATATCCACCACAAGATTGAGGCGATGCACACGCCGGCCACTGGTCAGTTAGGTCACGCCGCGCAGAGCGTGAAAGAGGTGGTGAATGAAGTAACCAGGCCAGCCCCGGTAGTTCCCACCGCTCCTGCGCAAAACCAGAATCGTAAGCAACCGGCGACGCCCGCTTCACCCATACCTGTGCGCATGGTTGCGCCTGCAACCAGCGAATGGACCGATATGTTGGATCTTGGCACGCCCGCGCTTGCGCCGCTGGGGCGGGCTGGCATCGTCGTTCTTTTCACCGTCTTCATGTTGTTGAAGCGCGAAGATCTGCGCAACCGCCTCTTGCGTCTGGCGGGCCTCAGCCAGTTGAACCTCATGACACAAGCGCTTGACGATGCGGCGCGGCGCGTCAGCCGCTACATTCTCATGCAGTTTTTGGTCAACGCCGCATTTGGCGTGCTCTTTGGCCTTGGGCTCTACTGGATCGGCGTGCCGAATCCCGCACTGTGGGGAGTGGTGGCGGGCATCTTGCGGATCGTGCCTTATGTAGGAACGCTGGTAGCCGCCATGCTGCCGGTCGCGCTTTCGCTTGCCGTCTTCGATGGCTGGCTCAATCCGCTTCTCGTATTCGCTTTAGTGACGGTTCTGGAATTGATCATTGGCAACGTGATCGAACCCTGGCTATATGGCGCGCAAGTAGGCATATCCTCCCTGGCGTTGCTTGTTACTTCCGTATTCTGGACGGTGCTGTGGGGACCGGCAGGCTTGATTCTCTCCACTCCGTTGAGTGTGTGTGTCGTGGTTCTGGGCCGCTATGTGCCGCAGCTCTCGTTTCTGCACATCCTGTTGGGAGATGAACCGGTGCTGCAGGCAGAAGCACAGGTGTACCAGCGGTTGCTGGCGATGGACCACCTGGAAGCACGGGCGATTGTCGACCAGTTTCTAAAGGGAAGGCCGCTCGTAGAACTCTACGATGCGGTACTCATTCCCGCCCTGGGACTGGCCGAACTCGACCGCCACAAAGGGGCGATCGATGCGTCACGGGAAGAGTTTCTGTTTCTCACCATCAACGAGATGATCGTTGAATTCTCCGAGTATCAGCATGAGGTGGCCGAGCCTGTGCCCGACGCTGTAACGCCCGGAAACACAAGGGTTCTGTGCATTCCGGCTCATGATCAGGCGGATGAAATTACTGCCGCCATGCTGGCTCAACTTCTGGGGCAGCAAGGGCTCGCCGCTATTTCCTTCTCAGTCGCGGGCGCCTCGCCCATGGACTGGATGCCGCTGCTTGAAACCGGCCGCAGCGATCTGGTTTGCATCTCCGCCTTGCCTCCCTATGCCTTCGCGCCCGCACGAGCGATGTGCAAGCAGATCCGCGACCGCTTCCCGAAATTGAAAGTGATCGTCTGCGTCTGGGGATTTGCCGGGGACACGGCGAAAGCCATGTCCCGCTTCGAACGTACCAAGCCAGACCGTCTTTCGACGAATCTGGCTCAGGCGCTGCAACATGTGCGGGAACTGATTCCCCCCGAACCTGCCGCGCCTCCTCTTACTTGAGAAAGCTCAACAGTTCGGCGTTCACTTCTTCGGCATGAGTCCACGTGATGCAGTGTGGTCCATCTTTGATCACCGCCAGGCGGGAATTGGGGATCAGTTTCGCAGTGCGCGCGCCTGTCGCGCTCATTGGAAGGATGCGGTCCGCATCGCCGTGAATGACCAGCGTGGGGACATCAATCCGTTTCAGGTCTTCGCGGAAATCTTCGTACCAGGTTGAGACGCAGGCCAGAGTGGCGATTGACGATGACCCGGCCGCAATGTTCCAACTCGCCTGAATCGCCTGCTCGCTGATGCGGGTGCCGAGAAAGAGATCGGCATTGTAAAAATCCTTGAAAAATCCGGTGAAGAACGCATAGCGGTCGGCCGCAACTGCCTTCTTGATCCCGTCGAACACGGCTCCGTCAACGCCCTCGGGATTCTCAGGCGTCTTCATCAGGAATGGCGGAACGGCCGAAATGAACACGGCTTTGCGCACGTTCTCCGTTCCATATTTCCCTATGTAGCGCGCCACTTCGCCTCCACCCATGGAAAATCCCACCAGCTTCAAATTGCGCAAGGCAAGCTTCGTTACCACCTGATGCAGGTCGGCGGCAAAGGTATCGTAGTTGTAGCCAACGAACGGCTGGCTCGATTTGCCGAAGCCGCGGCGGTCATAGGTAATGACGCGGTGACCGGCGTCTAGCAGCACTCCGATCTGCCGTTCCCAGGATGTTCCACTCAACGGATACCCGTGAATCAGAACCACCGGATCACCGGTCCCGTAATCTTCGTAATAGATGTCTATCTTGCCTGAGTTTTCCTTGGCGGCTGTTACATATGGCATTGAACGTTTCCTCGTACTAGTACATTGACAACTTAATACAGAAGCATCATTATGGATGCATGAAGCAGACTGAATTGCGACTGAAAGAGTCTGACCGGGTCGCCTTGCGGATTTTCCGCAGCAAGGGAGTGCATCCCGCGCGAGAGGTCAACCGAG
>CAIRSA010000403.1 GCA_903881085.1 uncultured Acidobacteriia bacterium | reverse complement strand
CTCGGTTGACCTCTCGCGCGGGATGCACTCCCTTGCTGCGGAAAATCCGCAAGGCGACCCGGTCAGACTCTTTCAGTCGCAATTCAGTCTGCTTCATGCATCCATAATGATGCTTCTGTATTAAGTTGTCAATGTACTAGTTCGTAGGTGCCCGCAGCCACGTGTTCGAGCGCCAGCCCTTCAATGATCCAGATGCCTGCGGAGAGCAGTGAAACGTGGGTTTCTTGCATCCTGTCGTGATAGCCGCCGACGGAATAGGCATCGATACCCACGGTTTGAATACAGGATTCCGCCAGGTAATCCGCGGCATCGGGCGTGATGTAGATGAAGTCATCCAGGAACTGATCGGTCTTCCACAAGCGCGCGGAGTTGGCCGTCTTGAACAGAATTCGTTCGCCGCGCTGTAGGTCATGCGTGAGCAGTTCTTCTCGCGTGATTTTCGATGGATGATGGATTTCGATCACGCGCGCCGGGCCCATCACAGCATCAAGAGGCAATGACTCCATCGACGCCGCGCCCGCAATGAAGTGCAGCGGCGCATCCATATGAGTGCCGGTGTGGGCGCACATTGAGATCGCGGTCACATTGCAGACGCTGTCATCCAGGCCGATGGTTGCGATACGGTTGACCTCAATAACCGGATCTCCCGGCCAGCGCACCATGCCCGTCCGCACGGGCAGTGAAATATCGATCCAACCTGGCATGGTTATCGATTGATGATGCGGCGCAGCGGCCGGATGTAGATGTTCCGGAACGATACCGGGCCGTGGTCGCCTTGCAGCATGATGGGGTTCTCAGGCGCTTCGGCGTGTTCCATCGCCGCGCGCGTGGGGCCTTCGACCTCCACGTCTTTCTGCACGAGCAAGCCGTTGTGAAGCACGCGGATGAACTTTGCGTTCTGCGTCTTCTTGCCGTTGGCGTCGAAGCGCGGGCCCTGGAACCAGATGTGGAAGCTCTGCCATTCGCCGGGCCGGCGGCTGGCATTGACCATCGGGGCGGAGCCGCCGATGCCTTCGTTATTGATCCAGCGGTGATAGACCGCGCCGCAGTCGGAGGTCTTCATCGACATCGTGGAACCGAAGCTGTCGAAGATCTGGATTTCGTAGAGCCCATGTAGATACACGCCGGAGTTGGAGCCCTTGGCCACCAGGAATTCAACGTACAGTTCCACGTCGCCGAACTTCTCGTCGGTGACGATGTTTAGTGTGCGTCCGTTGGGGCCATTCAGAATGCGGTCGCCGGGCTCGCGCACGCCGGAAAGGCGGGTGGGGCCTAGCAGGCGTTCCCAGCGGATGGCCTTGGTGGCGAACCATTCGTGCGGCTTGTTGCCTTCGGCGTGCCAGCCGCTGACGTCTTTGCCGGTCAGGAGCGGACGCCAGCCGCTTTCGATCAGGTATGGCGCATCGCCGTGTGCTTCGCCGTCGTTAAATTGCGGGCCTTGCGCGCAGACATAGGGCAGGCTCAACAGGAGCAGAAAGACCAGTTTCATATGCTTTGTTTGTATCACAGCGGATAGTGG
>CAIRSA010000402.1 GCA_903881085.1 uncultured Acidobacteriia bacterium | reverse complement strand
ATCGAGTAATGTGACTGGAGTTCAGACGTGTGCTCTTCGATCTGGTAGGCTGCGTTTGTGAGGGCGAGGTTACTTTACAGTTAGTCAGGGCAGGCAAACTGCCTGCCCCACCCTTGAAAAAACTGCGGTGTCGAGTTTGGCGTATACGATTCACCTGTGCAGGCCTAGAACGGGAAGAGTTTTTTGAGTTCGTCGGGCTTGGGTTGGTAGCCGTATTCGCAGACTTCGAAGGCCTGGGCGTGTTTCACTTTGGCGGCGCGGGCTTCGCCGTAGTTCTTTGCCAGTGCCGCGCGGAACGAAGTTGCCGCTCCTGCATAGCGCCGTTGCCAGTCGCGACGGACTTCAGCGCGCCGTTTCTGCTGGCCTGCCGCATCCTCCGGCATCAGGCCCAGATACCCGTTGGCGCCGCCTTCGTGGATTTGGGATTCCATGACGAGCAGGGCGTCGAGTGCCGGTTCCACCACGTCGTCAATGTCCACAGCTACGTCAGCGCGGAATGGGTTGGGGCGCTGAAAGCGGTCGGAACGGTACATAAACACGGGGTTTTTCCTTAGGAATGGAACATCCGGCCCAAAGAACGGCACGGTTACCATGTAGGCTGAATCCTGCACCAGAACTGAAGTATAGCGGTGGTCCGGATGATAATCGTTGGGACGCGGACCAATCACCAGATCGGCATTCCACTGGCGGATCAGCTTGGTGAAGGTACGCCGGTTCTCGAGCGTGGGCATGATTTCGCCATCGTGGATGTCGAGTACCTCGTTGGTCACGCCCAAGCGCCGCGCCACTTCCTGCACTTCTTTCAAACGCCGTGCAGCCAGGGGACCGCCTGCCGATTGCCAGTGCCCGATGTCGCCGTTCGTGGCTGAAACCAGTTTCACGTGGTGGCCTTGCTTGGCCCACTTCATGGCCACGCCTGCGCCGGCATACTCGGCGTCATCGGGATGCGCGCCAAAGATGATGATGCGTAGTTTACCGTCCTCAGGCGGGACGGCCTGAGCAGCGGCGGGAGCCATGGCGAGTGCGGTTTGGGGAGCGCGCGTTATGATCCAGGGGCCGATGGCGGCCCCCAGGCCAAAGCTTGTAAGAACAGCGAGAGTGGTGAATCCGAGTCGGCTTTTCATGCCGACGATTTTACATATCGCTCAGGGCGGATACAAGTGCGCCCTTCGCCGTGGAGAACATGGGCTGGCTGGCGACGCGGATTTCAGAGATAGCGATGGGGAAGGCGGAGGCGCGCAGAGTGGTCTCAAAACGGTCTCGGAAACCGGCGGGCATCGCGCTGCCGCCGCTCAACACCAGCGGAATCGGGCGGGCGAGGCGAGGCAGGCTGCGCGTGTTCTGAAACGCCTCATTCAACCCTGCCACCAGCGATTGAATCATGTCTTCGTAGTAGACGCTGAGCACCTGCTGCGTCTTGTCCTTGTACGCCGGGCCAAACTGGAAGGAATCTTCCTTGATCAGGCGGACGTGGTTCGAAAGGTCGCCGGTGACCCCCGCGGCGCTGGCATCGATGTAATCGCCGGCTTTGGCCACGCTGAAATTCACGACGGGCACGGCGAGGTACGAGAGCGCTACGTTGCACAAACCGCCGCCGCAACTGATGCCGATGCCAGTGTAGTTCGACGATTCCAGTTCGGCATAGATCACGGCCATGCCTTCGTTGAGGCTGCGCGTGTCGTAGCCCAGTTCCGTAAGGATCTGCTTGATGGTCGCTTCGTGGTAAGTCAGGTTTTCACTACCGCCAATTGGAGCGGCGGGCACGCTGAAGCAGAGTTTCTGGCCAGAATACTTGGCAGGGCCGACCATGCTGGTGACGATCGCCCGGATCATGTTGACGCTCTCCGGTTCGGAGGCGTTCAAGGTTCCGCGCGTCATCGGCCGGCGCGTGTCCATCTGCAACAGATCGGCAAACCGCTCCGATTCGTTGCCATGCACGATGATGGTAGCTCCAACCACCGCGTGTGGAACGTTCTCGCGCCGTAAGACCTGCTCGGTCATCTTCGACATCGGCAGCGTGATGAACGAATTCAATTCCGATTTGTAGTCGTACATGTCCCCGTTTTGAACCGCGGATACGATGCGGCTCGTGCCAATATCAAGGCCAACCGCCGATTGCTGATCGCTATAAATCATTAATTAGTCTCCTCCGGAGCGCCCTTCGCTTTCAGAGCCTCCAGCATCTCCCTCAATTTGTTCTGCCGGTATCTCCGGTATGTTGCCAGTGGCAGGCCATGCGACGTAGCGTCCTGCCGGAGTTGCTCTTCGGCAAGCACTAAACCTTTCCACAGCCGCACGCCGGTCGACTTCATGTAGTGCTGGTCATATTCCAGACCAAAGGCGTAAAGCCCCGCAGTGGGTATTTCGTAATTGTCGCGCAGCCCCATCTCGACGAACGGGAAGTTGCCAGCCCAATCGGTGTGATCACCAATCAACATGTTCGAAGGGTTCACCGAAACCTGCGCGTGGGTCACACAGTTCAACCCGGAAATTCTATACTTCGACCGTAGCATATCGGTCAACACACGCGCCGAATGGATCTGCGCCGGACTCACCGTTGGCTGATCGTCCGCATCGCGCGTCTGGGCTTCAAAGCTCACCGCCAGAAAACTCTGATTCAAATTCACGTAAACCGAGTCGCCATTGGCCCACACGGAATATCCCGCGTGATAGGCTTCTTCGTTTTCAGGAACCACGCGGAAAACGCGGCCAAAGCGGTCGATGACGTAATGATAGGCCCGTTTGCCGCGCACGTAATAGATGAGATTCTCGCCCAGCAACTGCATCCGTTTGGTCTCCGCCTGTTCAAAGGGAAGAATGTGGCTTTCGGTGGTGTGATAAATAATTCCTACGGGGTGGGCGATCTGTTGCTGCGCCAGGGTCTCTTTTTCGTAGCGCCGGAAAACTCCCTGGTGTTTTTCCTCCGCCGGCATTTCGTATTTGGTCTCGACGCGCAGGCCATTGCTGTAAACTTCGTAGCCTTTATTGCGGTCGACCATCCACACCATTGCGAATTTTTCCGTTGCGTTTAAATTCAGCGCGGCCAGCTGTTCTGCATAAACGCTGTTGGCATCGGATACGGTATGCTTGGGGAAAAACAGTAGAGCGATCGCCATAAATACGATCCGGAGTTGCCAAGGCTCCTTAAGTCTAATCGCATCATAGACTTGTGCGCGACGGCGGGAGGCTTGCTTGAGAAAGCGCAGCTTCGCCACGGGGTCTTGTAGCCGGTTTGCGCGCCACTCCACCACTGGTGCGAACACGAATGTGGGTCGACGTGTGCCCGTTGGCATCGCTCCATCTATACCATTTGGCAGTGTTAGATTACAAACCTGTCAATTCGATCATACCATCGGCAGTTTGTTGAAAAAACTTTTGGATCTGCCCCAATTCATGAGATGATCGCTATCAGATATACCAAAGAATTAGGATGATTGGAAAGTCGCTCAAGCACTATCGGATCGAGTCCCAATTAGGACAGGGCGGGATGGGTGTGGTCTATCGCGCCACTGATACACGCCTGGGCCGTCCGGTGGCGGTCAAACTGCTGCCGGCCGATCTGTTGAAAGACGCATCCAGGCGCAAGCGTTTCGTGCAGGAAGCAAGAACGGCCTCGGCATTAAACCACCCCAATATCATTACCATCTACGACATCGATTCCACGCAAATCGACGGTGAATCCATGGATTTCATTGCCATGGAATACATTGCGGGAAAAACGCTGGAACGCCTGATTGGCAAGCATGGCATGCCCCTGAAAGAGGTTTTGGGCATCGGCGCACAGATCGCCAGCGCACTGGCGGCGGCCCATACTGCCGGGATCGTGCATCGTGACGTGAAGCCGTCAAACATTATGGTGACCGAAGACGGGCTGGCCAAGGTGCTCGACTTCGGCCTGGCAAAAGTCGACGAGGTCATCGAGCCTGCGGACGCCTTCGCCGACACAAAAACTCTTGCCGTGAAAGAGGTGCTGCACGAGAAGGGGATGATTGTTGGCACGCTTGGATATATGTCGCCCGAGCAGGCTGAATCGAGGAAGGTGGACGTGCGTTCCGACGTCTTCTCCTTCGGCTCGCTGCTCTATGAGATGGTCACCGGCGAGCTCGCCTTTACTGGCAACACACGTCTTGCCTTGCTCGGCGCCATCGTGCATAAGGAGCCGGCGCTAGTCCAACCTAAAAACCGTCTCGAATCGGAGATTCACCGCATTATCGGCCGCTGCCTGAAGAAAGACCCCAAGCGCCGCTGGCAGACGATGTCAGACGTGAAAATCGAGTTGGATGAGTTGGCGGAGAACGCCGCTGCCCTGCTGGCGGCCCCGCCGCTGGGCATAGTGGCGAAGGCAGCTACTTCGCACCGCTGGGTGTGGCCTGCGTTGGCTGGGGTGCTGGTTACCGCGCTTGCGGGCACACTGCTCTGGCAGCGGATGGAACAACGCAAGCCGGCTGCATATCAGCGCATCACGTTCCGGCGGGGCGACATCAGCAATGCCCGATTTGCCCCCGATGGCCAGACCATCGTTTACAGCGCTGAATGGGATGGCGGACCGAGCCAGATCTTTTCCACCATGGCCGGCAGCCGCGAATCGCGTCCGCTGTTTCTTCCTGGGGCGCAACTTCTTTCGGTGAGCGCCGGAGGCGAACTGGCCATTCTGCTGAATGATTCGAATGGAACACTGGCGCGTGTCCCATTGGCTGGTGGCGAACCGCGGCAGATACTGGAAAATGTGACCGAGGCCGACTGGTCGCCTGACGGCAAATCGCTCGCCATTGTGCGCGAGGCGAAGGGTCGATTTCGCCTGGAATTTCCTATCGGCAAAGTGATCTATGAAAACCGTGGCAAGCCGCCGCACGCGCTGAGGGTTTCGCCGCGTGGGGATCGCGTGGCCTTTTATGAATTCGATCTTGAAACGAAGGACTATGCCGTGGCCACGGTGGATTTGGATGGGAAGAGACAGGTCCTCAGCCGGGGCTGGAAGGGTACCTGCGGCCTGGCATGGTCGGCCAATGGCTCGGAGGTCTGGTTCAATACAGCGGTTGCGGGCGGGGACCCTGCGATGCGGGCGGTCAACCTGGCCGGCGTTGTGCGTGTTGTAACGCAGGCCCCGGTGTGGCTCAATCTGTTCGACCTGGGCCGTGACGGCCGGATTCTTCTCACCGAAGTCAGCAACCGCATGGGCATGCGCGCGCTGTTGCCAGGGCAGAAGGAGGAAAAGGACCTCTCGTGGCTGGATACCTCGCAGGCACGCGACATCTCGCCCGATGGTAAGGTGCTGCTGTTTCTTGAATTGTCATACGGCGATGGGCGCAATCCGGCCATCTACATTCGCAAGACCGACGGCTCGCCCGCGGTGCGTCTGGGTGACGGCACCCGGGCCTCGCTTTCGCCCGATGGCAAGTGGGTCGCCAGCACGTTCCTGGATGCTTCTGGAACGCAACTGTTGCTGCTGCCCAGCGGGGCGGGGGAGTCGCGTCCGCTGACAACTCCCGGCATTAGCTATGAGTCGGCCGAGTGGTTCCCCAGCGGCACGCAGATCTTGTTTGTCGGCGCGGAGAAGGACCGGGATCCGCGGGTCTTCCGGCAGGATTCCCGCGGCGGCAAGCCAACGCCCGTTACGCCGGAAGGCGTCACTGGATGTTGCGTTTCACCTGATGAAAAAGACATCATCATCAGCGATGGCGGAAAATTTAAACTATTTCCGCTTCATGGCGGCGAACCGCGCCCTGTCGGTGATGCCGCACTCAATGAAACAGCCTTTCGCTGGCACACCGGCGGCGATTCGTTTTATTCCAGCCGGCTGAATTCGACGACCATCGATTTGTTTCGCACCAATGTGAAAACGGGCGTAAAAACGCTGGTTCGGACGTTGCGCGCGCCGGATCCGGTGGGCGTGAACGTGACATCGGGTAGCGTTACGGTCACGCCCGATGGCGCGGCCTATGTGTTTTCCTTCCAGCGGGATTTGTCGAATCTGTTCCTGGTGACTGGGCTGAAGTAGGTTTTGTCCCGGCGATTCGCCAAATCTTATTCCTGTAAAGTTTCACAACTATCTCCTCCGAAAGCATGTTACCCTAGCAAAATTAGTTTTACGGTCTGAAAACAGGAGTCTGAACATGCGAACGCTCGTCTTGCTTGCGGCACTGGCCGCTTCTTCCGTGTGGGGTCAAACCACCACGGGAACCATTCTGGGATCCGTGAAAGACGCTTCGGGGTCTTCGGTCCCAGGTGCTAAAGTACGCGTTGTCAATGAAGACACCAACATCAGCGTCGATGTGATTGTAGGAAATAATGGCGACTACGTTGCGCCCAACCTCGCCCCCGCCATCTATGCAGTCCACGTCGAGGCCGCAGGGTTCAAGAAAATCAGCGTGGCTCACATTGTAGTTCCTCTTAGCGGAACCGTGCGCCAGGATTTGCACCTGGAAACCGGCCGCCTGGAGCAGGAGGTCACTGTTACTGCCGAAGCACCTGTGATCAATTCCGAAACGTCGTCCATCTCCAGCATCGTGGATTCGCACGCCGTGCAGAATCTGCCGCTCGATGGACGCACGCTCGATAACCTGATCGCCTTTACGCCCGGCATGACCTCAGACAGCGCGTCGAACCCGCGCCTTGCAGGCAGTCTTTACTGGGGCGGCAACAACTATAGCGTCGACGGCGTGGCGTTCAACGACACCGGCAACGGCGGGGCCTCCTACTCCTATTCCACCAAACTCACCACCACCCCTTCGGTGGACACCGTGCAGGAGATCAAAGTGGAATCGATGAACGCACGCGCGGAAAACGAGGGCTCCACAGCCATTTCGATGATCACCAAGGCGGGCACGAATAAGCTGCGCATCACGCTCTACGAATACCATCGCGACCGTGCGCTCACGGCGAAAAACTTCTTCGCGACGGGGCTCGATAAGCCGCAGTTCAACCGCAACGAGATGGGTGCTGCCGTCAGCGGGCCGATCATCAAGAACCGGACCTTCTTTTCGCTGTCGTACGAAGGGCTATTCCAGAACTCCGGCAAAGCCACCAACCTCAGCGTGGCCACGGACGCCCAGCGCGCCGGTAACTTCGGCAACACCAAGATCCTTGACCCGCTGGCCAACCAGGCCGCGTTTCCCAACAACCAAATTCCGATTTCGCGCTTCGACCCGCGCTCGGTGAAACTGCTGGCCTACCTGCCTACTGCGAATGCCTCCATCCCGGGGTTCAACTACGCCACCAACGTGCTGAATAAATTCGATGTCAACCGCGGCAGCGCCAAGATCGACCATAAGCTGACTGACGTGGATTCGCTGGCTGTGGCGCTCAGCTATTCCGTTGGCGACCCGTATTTTGTTGCGCGCGGCACGCCGAACAACTACGGCAACTGGTCAGACGCAGGCTACATCACCAAGAGCGGCAGCCTCTCCTGGACGCGCACCATGCCGCACAACGCCATCAACGACATGAAGATCTCCTACTTTAGCCATGCCAGCGTGCGGCTCGGCCAGAACCTGGATTTCGATCCTTCCACGATCATCCCCGGCCTGTTCACGCCGCTGCCCGTGGGCGGTTTGCCGAACATCTCCATCACCGGAACCACCGGCATCACTGATTACGGCGGGGGCATGCGCGCCCCGCAGATCACCCTGCAATTCATTGAAAATTACACCTTCATCCGCGGCGCCCATACGTTCAAGGCAGGCGCGGATATTGCCGGCATCCGGCTGGCCAGCAATCCTAGCGTCAGTTCCGCCTCGTTCGGTTCGTTCTCCTTCAACGCCCGCTACACGGGCAGCGGCTTCGGCGACTTCCTGCTCGGTTACCCGGTTTCGAGCGCGCGCGAAACGCCTACACAGGTGAACCTGTTGCACCAGACCCGTTACAGCGCCTATTTCCAAGACGATTGGAAAGTCACTCACCGCCTCACGGTGAACCTGGGTGTGCGCTATATGTTGCAGACCGTGATGCAGGAACGCGACAACTCATGGTCGAACTTCGACTTTGCCACCGGCTCGTTCGTCATCCGCTCGCAGGATGGCCAGCTTCCGCGCACCGCGATAGCCCGGCTTCTGGCGGCGTATCCGTATCAGACCTCAGAAAAGCACGGCTGGGGCTCGGACATGATGAACGGCGACCACAACAACTTCGCACCCCGGCTCGGTTTTGCATGGCGTCCGTTTGCCGATAACAAGACCGTTGTGCGTGGTGGCTACGGCTGGTATTTCAGCTCGATTCCGGCCTATATCGGCATCCGCCAGCTTTCGTGGAACAACAGTCCGTTCTTTTTGCATGAGGATTTCACCGCCACGGCCGGTACGGTGCCAAGCCTGACGCTGGGCAATCCGTTCCCCTCGGGCGGCGGAGCCATCAGCGCAAACCCGGCGATTACCGCTGTGAATCGCAATCTTCGCAACCCGCTTTCGCAGCAGTGGAACTTCACTATTGAACGCCAGTTGCTGAAGAACATGGGTCTGCGGCTGACTTACCTTGGCAACGCCGTCACGCACGCGCCGTGGTACAACTACAATCGCAATCTGCCTGTGACACAGGTGGCCGGCACCGTGCAGTCAAACCGGCCGTTCCAGCCGTGGTCAGACATCAATACGCTCGACACCAATGGCCATTCCATGACGCATCAGATGCAGGTGGAAATGAATCGCCGCGTGACATCGGATCTGTTCATCCTCAGCAATTTCACCTGGAACAAATCGCTCGACAACACGCCAGTAGTTGGCGGCCCGCAGAATCCTTACAATTCCAGGGCCGACAAAGGCAACGCCGATGGTGTGCGCCAGTTGGTGCTGAATCTCTCCGGCGTGTATAAGCTGCCGTTCGGGAAGAATCGCAAATTCCTCAACAATTCCGGCTGGTTTAGCACATTCATCAGCGGCTGGAATCTTTCCAGCCTGACGGCGATCAAATCAGGCTTCCCGTTCAGCGTCACCTACGCGCCGCCGACAGCCGGTTGGTATTCCACGCGTGCCGATTATGTGGGCGACCCCAATGTCACCACCGCGGGAATCACGCAGTGGTTCAACCCGGCTGCGTTTAAGGCGCCGGCGCCATTCACGTTTGGCAACAGCGCGCGCAATCTGTTGTTTGGACCGGGCTTTATGAAGGTGGATGCCAGCTTGATGAAGGACTTCCGGATTTTGGAACGGGCCACGTTGCAGTTCCGGGCGGATGCCTTTAACTTGCCGAATCATGCCAGCTTCAGCAATCCTTCGGCGAGCTTGAACAGTCCTTCGACCATGGGGCGGGTTTCGTCCACGTCGATTGACGCTCGCGCGGTGCAATTTGCCGTGAGGTTGAGCTTCTAGCCAGTCTCAGACATCCTGACCTCGGCGGGGAATGTTGCCGCGAAGTGGAAATTCGATTGATCTCGAAAGACCGCTTAATGACGTGTGCGGCTCGGTTAGTAGCAGGCAACCGCTAGCCGAGCCGCCCACGTCAGTGCGCGGTTTGGGCCAATGCTAATTTCCGTGGAGGTCAGGATGTCTGAGTTTGGAAGGGGGCCGGCGGATCGCTTCGTCTGTCCCCTGAGTTTCTACATTGTGGGGCAGATTGGTAGTCCAATACCACTCGTTGTCAGTGAGGGCGGGGTAGCTTTAAAGTTGGTCAGGGCAGGCAAATTGCCCGCCCCAACCTTGAAAGAACATCGGTGTCGAGTTTAGCGTCGATGATTCGCCTGTGCGAATGCCCACCCTACCCGCCTGAGCTGCTGGTGCCGCGGCGCTTCTTCTCGATGCCCAGGTTGTTCATCAGCCGATGCAGATAATTTGGATGCACGCCCAGTATCTTTGCTGCCTCCGTGACATTCCCCTTCGACTGATCGAGTGCGCGCACCACCATTTGCTTTTTAGTTCCCTGTAATTCGCCGTGGAAACTGCCGTTGGCGACCTCGGCAGGTGGAGCGGTCTCCAGCACATTCTCCGGGAGGTCCTCCGGGTACAACGTTCCTCCCGAACTCAGTACCACAGCTCGCTCCAGGGCATTTTCCAGCTCGCGCACATTTCCTGGCCAGGCGTATTGCAGCAGATAGCGGAGTGCTTCCGGACTGATGCCTTCGATCTGATGCCCGGTTCTCGCCGCAAACTTCGTGGCAAAGTGCGTGGCCAATAGGGGAATGTCGTCGGGCCGCTCACGCAGTGCGGGCATGCGAATGGAGACTACATTCAGGCGGTAGTAGAGGTCCTCGCGGAATTTGCCCTGCTTCACCATATCCTTCAGATCGCGGTTGGTGGCCGCAATCACTCGAACGTCGGTGTGGATGGTCTTATTGCCGCCCACCCGTTCAAATTCCCGCTCCTGCAGGACGCGCAGCAGTTTGGCCTGCATTGCGGTCGATAACTCGCCAACCTCGTCTAGGAATATCGTGCCTCCATCGGCAAATTCGAACTTTCCTTTTTTCTGCGACTGGGCCCCGGTAAACGCGCCTTTTTCGTGCCCGAACAGTTCGCTTTCAAGCAGCGATTCGCTGATTGCCGCGCAATTGAACGCCACGCAGGGCTTGTATTTCCGCGTGCTGTTTTCGTGAATGGCCCGCGCTACCAGTTCCTTGCCGGTGCCGCTTTCGCCGTACACCAGCACCGTTGTATCCTGCTCGGCAACTTTAGAGATGAACTTGTACACGGCCTGCATTTGGCTGCTCTCGCCAATCATCTTGTGCTCAATGCCGCTTTCGTCCTTGAGCCTCTTGTTTTCCACTTCCAGCCACTCAATGCGCCGTGTATTCTCAAATGCCACTGCCGCCATGCTGCCAATAGCGGCCATCAGTTCCAGCAAAGGGGCGTCGAATTTGGCTTGTGGGTTGGCGGATTCCAGGTAAATTACGCCGCTCATTTTTCCATAAAACTCAATCGGCACCGCAAGCACGTTGTTGATCTGCTGTACGGCCAGGCTTTCGGACGAGGCGAGTGCTTCGTCATTGGCCAAATCGTTACCCACCAATGCTACGCCATCTTTGATCACCCGGTTGACCACTGTTGTGCTGACCTGCATGGATTTCAGTGGACCCAGATACCTGTCCCAGTTGGTGGCCGCGTCAATTTCGCCCGTGCGGCTGTTGGTAAAAAGAATGGCCGCCCGGTCCGCCTCCGACACTTCGAAGATCGCCTCCAGAATCTGCTGCTCCAATTCCTCAATGTGGTGGACGCTATTGATCGCCTGGCCGATTTGCAGCAGTGCGTTCAGATCCCGCATAGCCCTTTCTGTTGGCGGCTGCGATGTCAACACAGTCGCAGCGTTCAAATACATCGCGGATTCTTTGTGCAGGACGATGGTTGGATCGCTGGCGTAATCGGGACTGCTATGGACGCCAACGGAACTAAAATGAAATACAAATTTGGACTCGCCGATTATGATTTCATCGCCATCGCGCAACATCTTTTCCCGCAATGGCGTGCCATTCAACAACATACCATTGCGGCTCTTCAGATCGCGGATTTCGTACGATTCATTGCGCCACTCTATCAGACAATGGTGCCTTGAAAGCGCCGAATCCAAAATAAATAGCGTGTTCGATGGGTCCCTGCCGATGGTGAAGGTCTGATCTTCCAGTTGGATGAGCTCACCTTTTCTCGGCCCTGCAATGATTTCCAGTTTTGCTGACATTTCTGCTCTTTATTACCTAAAGGAATTCAGACGCTGGTCATGCACAGTCTGGTGCATTTCTCTTGTTGCCCGCATATCGCGCCCGTGATCGAAGTATACTCAAGATTTTCTTCCAAACATCAACCGAAGGTCCCGGTACTTTGGTCGTTCTGGTACTGATCTTTGCGTGTCGTCTAAGCCTTAAACCCTCGGTCCCGCCCTCACTAACAAATGTCTACCTTGTTGGATAGTAAAGTATATCCAAAAGGTTAGAAGATTGCAAGGGCTATTTAATGCCCCCCCCCTTGATTGGTCTTGTTTACATCAGTTTGCGTTCGGCTAGGGTGTTCTACCTAGATTGGCATAGGGAATGCAACGTAGATTGTGTCTGCAAAACCAAACAACGAGGAAAGGAGCAGTCATGAAAATCAAATCGAAAATGAAAGCTGGCGACCCATCTGCCGTTTGGGGCACCTAGTTCGTCCCTTAAAAGATCTGGCCTATCCAGGCCACTGTTTTCTTGAAGCACGACCACCCAATTTATAAAGGAGATACTCAATTGAAGACGAAGTCCAAACTCAAAGCCGGTGACCCATCTGCCGTTTGGGGTACCTAAACCCGCCCCGCGTTTGGGGGGTGACTGCCTAAGCGAGTCCACTCAAATGCTGACAATTGACCGTAGCGTTCATACACTGCTTTATCCAATCGCATAACGGACTGGAGTTCACCCCGCTGCATTTGCCGCGCGAGTTGCTCGAACCAGTCCGTTTTGCTTTTGGGGTTGTTTCCGTTTTGGATAACCGTGCAATCCTGCCCAGAATTCCACGGACTCCAGCAATAAGTCAAAGTCCTCTAACTTTTCGCACTCCGGCCGTGACGACAGGATCAGATACCGCATCAGTCCGTCCGCCAGCACTTGTCCCAGCCTGAATGACGCCTCGCGTTCGCCGGGTTGAATACGCAATGTCAGGGCTACCAGCGTATCCTTCAATAGCTCTTCCATCAGCAAAATATCCATGGACATGCACACTAGTAGTGGCGGGCGAAAGAAATATTCTCAAAAATTAGTTGCCCGGCTTGTAGGCCGCGTCATGGTAGGTTTCTAAAACTTCTTTGGCCGTCTGCTCCCAGCGAAAGAACTTCAGCCGCTCAAAGCCCTTCTCAATCAGGGACTTCCTCAATTCATCGTCGAGCAGTACTTCGCGAATGCCGCGCGCAATGTCGAAGACGTTCTCCGGGTTCACGATCATGGCCGCGTTGTCCACCACTTCAGGCAGAGAACTGACGCTGGAGGTGATAACGGCTGTTCCGGAGGCCATCGCCTCCAGCGGCGGCAAGCCGAACCCCTCATAAAGTGAGGGGAAGACAAATGCTTCGGCTGAAGAATAGAAAATGCGCAGAGTATCGAGCGGCACAAAGCCCAGGAATCGTACCGATTGCTCGCTGCGCGTCTGAATCACTGCCCGGCGCACCGCCGGATACTTCGAAAGATCGTCTCCGATGATCAGCAGGCGCAGGTTTTTGTAGCGTTCGTGGTGTTCCAGCTCTTCGCGAATATAAGCGAACGCCTCCACCAGCCTCGCCACATTTTTCTGCGGGCGGATGGTGCCTGCATAAAGCAGGAACGGGTAGTTGATCTGATACCGCTCCAGGATTCGCCGCCGCTCCAGCTCGGCTGCTTCAGGCCCAGCGGCGCGGGCGTCGGCCGCCGCCGCGTCGTCCATGAACTTCGAATCGATGGCGTTGTAGATTTTGCGGATGCGCGACGCCGGTATATTCAGCAGCGACTGCAAGTCGCGTTTCGTCGCTCCGGATACGGCGATGATGCGGTCGGCCCGCAGCAGGCCCCGCCTGAAGCGATACAGATGGTAGCTGTTGCGCGCGTCCTGCGGGTGATCGAACATAATGCTGCTTAAATCGTGGACCGTTACCACATAGGGCTTCGGCATCATGATCGGCACGTTGTTCAGTGGAATGTGATACAGGTCGGCGCGCAGTTTGCGCAGGAATAGGGGAAAGGTGATCTGCTCACGCCAGTCGGTGTCTGAACGATCGTAGGTGACAATCTGAAAGTTCGCCGACAGCCCCGCCAGATCGTGCAGATCCTTCTTGAGCGCCACTAACTGGTAGTGATTTTCGCTCTGCTGTGCTGCCAGCGCCCGAATCAGATTGCGTATGTACGTACCGAAACCGAAGTCCTTCAGGTGGCGGACATCGATTACGATACGCAGGGCCATTGGTTAGGATTTCCAGTCGTACAGCGGAAAGGCGTCTGTCAGTTCAGCCACGCCCTTGCGGACACCATGAATTGCTTCGGAGGCGCCTTCCAGGCCCTTGGCCGCAATCGCGTCGACCGTCTCCGCGATCAACCCGGCGATCTTGCGCATTTCTGCTTCGCCGAAGCCACGTGTTGTCACCGCCGGGCTGCCCAGCCGGATGCCGCTGGGGTTTAATGGAGGATTGACGTCAAACGGAATGGCGTTCTTGTTCGCCGTGATGTAGGCTTCGTCCAGTCCCTTTTCCGCTTCTTTGCCGCGGACACCTTTGGCAAACACATCGATCAGTGCCAGGTGCGTGTCAGTGCCGCCTGAAACCACCCGGAAGCCCGCTTCGCTCAAGCCGCCCGCGAGCGCCGCTGCATTCAGAACAACCTGCTTTTGATACGCGCGGAACTCTTCGCTGGCTGCTTCCAGGAAGCAGGTGGCCTTGGCGGCAACAATATGTACCAGCGGGCCGCCCTGCAGGCCTGGGAACACCATTTTGTCGATGGCCGGACCGTACTTTTCTTTCGCCAGAATTACGCCGGAGCGGGGTCCTCGCAATGTTTTATGAGTGGTAGAGGTGACGATATCGGCGTACTCGCACGGGTTTGGATAAATTCCCGCTGCCACGAGGCCGGAGAAATGCGCCATGTCAACCAGGAACAATGCGCCCACCGAATCGGCCACTTCGCGGAACTTCTTGAAATCGATAATGCGGGGATAAGCGCTGGCCCCGGCGATGATCATCTTTGGCTTGTGCTCTTCGGCCAGCCTCGCCAGTTCGACGTAATCGATCCGTTCGTCTTCTTTGCTTACGCCGTAGGGGACGATCTTGTAGGTCTTGCCGGAAAAATTCAGCGCATGCCCGTGCGTCAGGTGGCCGCCGTGTGCCAGGTTCATGCCCAGAATCGTATCGCCAGGTTGCAACACTGCTGCGTAGGCGGCCTGGTTGGCCGACGAACCGGAATGTGGTTGCACGTTCGCATACTCTGCGTTGAAAAGCTTCTTAGCCCGGTCGCGAGCCAGATTCTCCACGATATCGGCGTATTCGCAGCCGCCGTAATAACGCTTGCCCGGATAGCCTTCAGCGTACTTGTTGGTGAACACGCTGCCGGCGGCTTCCAGAATTGCTTCCGAAACAAAATTCTCGCTGGCAATCAATTCCAGGCGCGAATTCTGGCGCTCCACTTCGTGCCGGATGGCATTAAATACTTCGGGGTCGACTTCGGCCAGAGGCCGTGAAAAATTTCGATTTGCCATTAATTAATTTCCGCTTTTCTCGAGTTCTGCGATCTTGGCGACGCGCCGCGCGTGGCGTCCGCCTTCGAATTCCGTGGCCAGAAAAATATTCACCAGTTCCATGGCCTTCGGCGTGTCAAAATAGCGTGCACCTAGCGTCAGTACATTCGCGTCGTTATGCTTGCGCGTCAATTCCACTTCGTCAGGTATCGTGGCCAGCGCTGCGCGAATGCCGTCCACTTTGTTTGCCGCCATCGACATGCCGACGCCGGTGGAGCAGACCAGAATGCCGCAGTCCGAATCACCCGCAGCAACGTAGTGCGCGACTTTACCTGCAAAATCAGGGTAGTCCACCGACTGCGCCGAATCGGTGCCGAAATCCACTACTTCATGTCCGGCTTTTTCGAGCTCCGAGCATAGACTGTCTTTCAGCTCAAAACCCGCGTGATCGGCGGCTAAAGCTATCTTCATTGGGTAAAACTATTTTACCATTTCAATGCACGGACGTTCGTGTAGGAAGTTTTCAGACTTTCCAGCGGATCGCCGGGCGTCTGATCCTGCTCCACAAAGTAATGTTTCACGCCACTCTGCTTGGCGGCGGCGAGAAGCGCTTTGAAGTCGAGCGAGCCATTGCCCACTTCCTTAAATGTATCGCGCTCCACCTTTTCGTCGAACCTTACCGCGGCGCCGGTCTTCTTGTCTTTTAGATGCACCAGAGGGAACCGGCCGGGCATTTTCTTTAGCATCGCCACCGGATCGTTACCCGTCACGCTCACCCAGAACACGTCGAGCTCAATGCCCACCAGCTTGGCATCGGTCTTTTCCAGCAACACGTCGATGGGGCGCGAGCCTTCCATGGCCGCGAATTCAAACGCGTGATTGTGATAGCAGAGCTGCATACCGGCCTTCTTCACCTGCTCGCCGGCCTTGTTCATTTTGTCGGCCATGGTGCGGAAGTCATCCAGTGTTTTGCCGCGCTCGGGGATGGCGATGTAGGGAATGACCATAAATTTCATGCCGGCTTTGTGGGAAACGTCGATTGCTTCGGCCCACGTGACGGGTTTGGCCTTGCCCCAATTGCCGTTCAGAATTGGAGTGGGAAGGTGGATGCTGACAGGGTTCAGCTTGGCATCCTTTACCATGGGCAGAGTCTTTTCCACGCCATCCCAGGTCATTTCCGCTTCAGCGAAGCCGATGGCGGCAATCGCTTTCAGGGTGGCGGCCGGATCCTTCGGCATCACACTGCGCACAGTGTAGAGTTGAACGCCAAGCGGCTTGGTATATGAGGCAGCTTCCAGGCTGGCGCCGGCAAACGCGGCGGCTTTGAAGAGATCACGACGGGTGAGCATGGTCTCATCATATCGCCCCCGCGCCTGCGGCGGGTAGTGTTGTTGCGTACAACTCGCAAACGAGCGGGCAGGCGAATTGCCGAATGGCACATAGTTTTTGCGAGAAGAACAAGATATTCGAGTTGTCTCGCCAGTTTCGCAGCATTTAGCAGCCGCGTCAGTGAGGGCGAGGTGACTTTAAAGTTAGTCAGGGCAGGCAAATTGCCTACCCCACCCTTCGACACAGTGGATGTCCGTGGGTGGCGCAGGCAATTTGCCTGTGCGAAAACTAACTTCAAAAATATCCGAATTGAACAACGAGTGGCAACGGAAGTGTTATTCGGGCTGCGCAACGATGCGCAGATACGGCTTTACTGTCTTGAAGCCTGCCGGATACTTCTGCTTCGCTTCTTCATCCGAGACGGCCGGTACAATAATCACATCGTCGCCGTTCTTCCAGTTCACCGGCGTGGCGACTTTGTGTTTCGCCGTCAATTGCATGGAATCGAGCACGCGCAGGATCTCATCGAAGTTGCGCCCGGTGGTCATCGGGTAAGCGAGCATCAACTTGATTTTCTTGTCGGGTCCGATGATGAAGACGGTGCGCACTGTGGCGTTGTTGGCGGCGGTGCGGCCTTCCGACGTTGTGCCTGCCTCGGCCGGCAGCATGTTATAAAGCTTTGCCACTTTCAGTTCCGGGTCGCCAATCATCGGAAAGTTGACCTTCGCGCCTTGCGTCTCCTCGATATCGGCGGCCCACTTTCCATGGCTATCCACGGGGTCGACACTGAGGCCGATCACCTTGCAATTGCGTGCCGCGAAGTCGGGCTCGAGCTTCGCTACGTAACCCAGTTCGGTAGTGCAGACCGGGGTGAAGTCTTTGGGGTGTGAAAAGAGGATGGCCCAGCTATCGCCAATCCAATTGTGGAAATCGATCTCGCCCTGCGTTGTTTGGGCGGTAAAGTTGGGTGCTTCGTCGTTGATGCGTAGTGACATTTTCTCTCCTTGGAGTTTGCTTATGTGATTCAGTTCAAGGACGGCAGGATTCGATTTTCGCACGAGCAGCCGAAACGGTGATATAGTGACCGAAACTCGAATTTTGTAAAAAGGGACATTCGGCCATGTTGCTTCGCCTCTCGCTATTCGCATTTGCACTGTCGCAGACTTTGAGCGCACAGTCCATCACCGGCACTATCCTTGGCGCTGTCGAGGATCCAGGGGGACTCTCCGTCTCCGGCGCCGACGTTTCCATTACCCAGATTTCGACGGGCATCAAACGCTCGACGAAAACCGCACCCAATGGCGCATTCAGTTTCGCCACGATAGAGCCTGGCCAATATAAGGTCCAGGTTCAATCCTCAGGGTTCAAAGGAATTCAGATCGATGCCCTCACGCTAAGCGCATCGGAAACTCTGTCGCTTGGCAATCTGCGCCTGGAAGTAGGCAACGTCTCGCAGAGCGTGACCATTATGGCGCAGGGGGCAACCGTGCAGACGGCAAGTTCAGAACGCTCAGCGAACATCACCAGCAGCCAGGTGGAGAACCTGTTGGTGAAGGGGCGAAACGTCTCCGATCTCTTGCAACTGGTACCCGGTGTCGTGACCACCAGCAGTTCCGACGCCATAAGCCGCACCTGGACGCCGAACATCATGGGCGGCCGCAACAATACGGCCAACCTCACTGTTGACGGCATGGCGATCTCTGATATCGGCAACAACACATCGAGCGCCATCAGCGTCAGCATGGACGCCGTGTCAGAAGTAAAAGTGCTGGTCAGCAACTACCAGGCTGAATATGGCCGCATGTCCGGGGGCACGGTTGAACTGATTACCAAGTCAGGCGGCAAGCAGTTTCACGGCTCCGGCTCCTACTTCAACCGCAATGAAGACTACAACGCCAACAACTTCTTCAGCAATCGCGTGGGCATTGCGCGGCCGCTGTACCGCTTCAACACGCTCGACTACACCATCGGCGGTCCCGTTTTCATTCCCAAAGTAATGCCCAGCCTGCGCAACAAGCTGTTCTTCTTCTGGTCGCAGGAGTATTGGCCTGAAAAAACCTCACAACCGGTGAACCAGGTTACCGTTCCCACAGCGCTGGAGCGCAAAGGGGATTTTTCTCAAAGCGTCGACCTCAACAACAAGCAGATACCAGTGAAGGACCCAACCAACGGGACGCCCTTTGCCGGAAACGTGATTCCGGCCAGTCGCATCGACCCCAATGGAATTGCCCTCCTCAATTTTTTCCCGCTGCCGAACTTCCTCAACCGGACCGTATCATCCGGCCGCTATAACTTCGTGAACCAAAGCATCACAACAACTCCTCAGTTGATGCACACCTTGAAAATCGACTATGCCGTCACATCAAAAGACCTTGTGAGCTTCACCTTCTCGCGCCACCATGACAATGAGACCGGCGCCTTGGGACTGCCGACATCAAACGCAAACTGGCCGCAATTGACTCGTACGTATTCCACCATTGGAACGGTGTTGGTGGGGCACTATCAGAAAATCATCTCACCGACTCTGATCAATGAATTTACCGTTGGACTTACCCGGCGGCCGGAGAACGAAATCATTTCGAATGCCGACTTGTTGAGCAACCAGCGCAATAACGTGGGCTTCAAGCTTGGCCAACTCTATCCCAGCGCCAACCCGCTGGGCCTGATTCCGAATGTCACTTTCGGCGGCGTAACGGGCGCTGTCAACCTCAATATGGACGGGCGGACGCCGCTCGACCAAAACCTCAACATCGCCAATTTCGTCGATAACATCACAAAGATTGCAGGCTCCCACATCATCAAGGCCGGTGTGTTCATCAACCGCAGCCAGCGCGGCGCGCAGGTGCCAATCACGTTCAATGGCGCTATCGATTTCGGCACCAATGCGAACAATCCGCTCGATAGCGGCTACGCCTTCGGCAACGCGGCTCTGGGCGTGTTCAACTCATATACCGAAGCCACCTCCCGGCCATATGAGAAAGTGAATATCAACGATGTGGAATGGTTTGTACAAGACAACTGGAAGGTATCGAAGAAGCTGACCATCGATGCCGGTATTCGTTTCACGCTGATTGAGCCCATGTATGAAATCAACGGCCAGGCTTCCAGTTTTTCGCCGTCGTTGTACGATCCGAAACAAGCCGTGCACCTGATCATGCCTACTATCGTTGGAGGCAAACGCATCGGCATCGATCCGCGCACAGGCACAACCTACGCCGCGTCGCTCATTGGCGCCAGTGCTCCGGGCGCAGGCAGTATTTATAACGGACTGCAGGTTGCCACGGATAAGTCCGTGCCGCGCGGACTAACCAACAGTCCGGGCCTGCAATGGGGCCCGCGCCTGGGCTTCGCCTATGATCCGTTCGGCAACGGCAAGACCGCGATTCGCGGCGGTTTCGGCATGTTCTACAACCTCCAGGATTTCCAATTGATGCGATTGCTTGCGGCGCAGGCACCGTTTGTTTCCACGCCCACCATCGCATTCGGAAACCTCAACCAGTTGCTCGCCGCCCCCGGCTTCCAATTCCCGCAAAGCATCATCGGGCTCGACAAGAACAGCCGTGCGCCGATGGTGATGAACATGAGCTTCTCGATCCAGCGCAATATCGGCTGGGGTACTGTGGTCGATGTAGGCTACGCCGGCGCACTCGGCCGTCATCTGCCGTGGCAACGCAACCTCGCATCGGTTCCATTTGGCGCCGATTTTGCGGCGGCCAATGCCGACCCGACGAATACGAAGGTGCCATTGCCCTCAGCGTTTTTACGGCCCTACCCTGGATACACCGATGTCAGTATGCGCGAATGGGGCAGCAGTTCCACGTATCATTCGCTGCAGACCAGTGTGAACCGGCGCTTCGCCAAGGGCATGCAGTTCGGCGGATCTTGGACTTGGTCCAAAGCCCTGGACTACAACGATACCGATTTCGTTAATGTCAGTTCGCTGATTCCCGCACGAATCTGGAATTACGGGCTGGCCTCTTACGACCGCACGCACGTCGCCAAGATCAATTACTTGTGGGATATTCCAGGCTTGCGCTCGAAGTCCACGCTGGCACGCATTGCGACCACCGGATGGCAGCTTTCAGGCATCACCAGCTTTGTCAGCGGCACGCCGCTGGGTGTCGGCTTCTCGCAGGTGACGGCAACCGACATCACCGGATCTCCGACGGACGGCCCGCGCATCGTGGTGACCGGCAATCCGATTCTGGCCAAGAGCGACCGCACCTTCTCGCAGAACTTCAACACCAGCGTGTTCAAGTTGCCTGCTATCGGCACGGTGGGGAATGCGGCGAAGACTGAGATTCGTGGACCCGGCATCAACAACTTCGATGTCGCGGTGTTCAAGAACTTCCCGATCAAGGAGCCGGTGCATTTGCAGCTGCGGTTTGAGTTCTACAACGCGTTCAACCACACGCAGTTCACCGGGCTGGATACGACGGCTCGCTTCGATACGAGTGGAAATCAGGTGAATGCCAGCTTCGGATCGTTCACCGCGGCGGGTAATCCGCGCATCATGCAGTTGGGCGCGAAGCTGTATTTTTAGGGCTGAGAGCCTTCCCAAGTTCAACTGATTTGATCGTTCGGCGATTCGAAATGCCTTGCGTCGGAAAGTCAAAATTTCGGATGGCGCTTATTTCCGCGATTTCGGCGGCACTTTCATTTCAATGAAGGCGTAGCTCCCGCTGGAGGCAGCTTGAATGCTTTCCAATATCCGCGTTCCATGATCCCGCACGATTGGCCAAATATTAGAACCAAGTACGATGAGCGCGACCCTCCGGTTCTTCATATTCTGCTGATAGACGATGTTCTGATCTGCCGTTACGACCAGCTCGAATCCGGCCTCTTCGGCGGCCTTGATCAGTTCTCCATTTACAATGCGAGCCCAACCCCGATCCTCGGCCATCTCGATATCGTGTTCGCGCAGGAATCGCGCCACACCGTAGGGCACGTTCTTATCAAACAGTATGTGCAGCCGGGTAGAGCCTTTCCGCGTAGCTAAGCAGCTCTCGCAGAATCGCAGGCTCGATTCGAAATTGCTCGGCGATTTCCGCAATGGAGACGCCGTAATCGTAGTTGGCCAGAATGTCGTCGGCAGGCATGCGTGTTCCTTTGAGCACGGGCCGGCCTCCAACACGCTTTGGATCTACTTCCACCAATGGGCACGATGTCCAATCGACGTATGCTTTGTCCATAAGTTTGTCCTTCCAGTCCCAGTTTATGCTTATCAGTTGCTCCTTGGCCAGTATCAACCTCGAAACAACGAGCCCGCCCCCGCCTACTGCTGCACCAGTTCAACCCGCCGATTCTGCGTCCGCCCATCTTCGCTCTCATTGGAAGTCATGGGCGCATAAGGCACATTTCCAAACGGCGACAAGCGCTCCGCGCTCACTCCATACCTGGTTACCAACATCTGAATCACCGCTGCCGCCCGCTGTTTGGAAAGCTCCAGCTTGCCCGCCAGTGCGCCCACATTGTCGGTATGGCCGACCACATACAGCTTGAGCTTGGCATCCGCTTTTAGCAGCTTCGAAACCTCATCCAGTGCGGCTGCGGATTCGGGCTTTACCTCGGACTTGCCGGTGTCGAAAAGAATTCCATTCACAACAGTATGCCCCGCAGTCGTCAGCCCACCAGAAAGATCCGCAGCATTTGCAACCACGTCCTGCGAAAGCGCCGTCTCTACGACGATTGTTTCGCGAATCTTGCCGCTGCTGCTGCTTTCGATCTGGATCCAGGTCTTGCCCATGCGTCCGGTGAAATCGTCGTAGTCGCCGGAATCATAAACCATCTTGTACCCGGCCCTGCGCAGCCCCGTGTTGAGATTGCGCACCACCTGCGCCTTGCTCGCTGTATTCGGAAAGGTGTATTCAATCCTATGGTGTTCCCCAGCAACGGCCTTGCTTGGTGACTTGTCCAAAGTGAAGACGAACTTGTCGTCCGCCTGGTCCTTGCAAAAAGTGATTACGCTACCGGGAAAGCGCTGGATCAAGGGTGAATCCTTGCACCCCGCGGCGTCCTGCGACCAACAAAACGGCCCAATAACGGGCAACGCCAACAAAATTAAATAGGATGGCTTACGGTGCCAACTCTGCAAAGTTTTCGCTCTCCTCCGAAACAAAAAGCAAGACCTCCTCAGGGTAACAAAATCGGATCGAAAACCGTTTCAACCGCATCCAAGTTAAAATGGGCAAGTCCCACCAAATAAAACTTTAGGAGCACTACTATGACTTATTACGGAGCCAAAGAGCTCGCGGCGTCGTTCCGCACCGTTCGTGAAAATACTATCAAAATCGCCGAAGAGATCCCCGAAGACCATTACGGCTTCCAGGCCTCGCCCGAATCGCGCACCGTCGCCGCCACGCTGGCTCACATAGCGCTTGGCTCGCGCGTGGCGGAACTGGTGCAGTTCGAACAACGGCTCACCACGCTGGTGGGCTTCGATTTCTTCGCCTTCATGGGCGGCGTTATGGCCGAGGAAGCCAAGCCGCGCACGAAAGCGGAACTGATCCAGATGCTGCGCGACAGCGGCGAAAAGTTCGCTGCCCTGCTTGAAGGCGCATCGGAAGAGTTCCTCGCTGAGCGCGTGGAATATCCGGCAGGCATGGTGCCCCCGTCGAAGTCGCGCTTCGAAATGGTGATGTCGGCCAAAGAGCACGAGATGCATCATCGCGGCCAGCTCATGCTGATTGAGCGCATCCTTGGCCAAACGCCCCACCTGACGCGCCACATGCAGGAACGCATCGCGCAGATGAAGGCGGCCCAGGCAGGTAACTAACTATGAAGCCGGCGCTGCTCGTCCTGCTGCTTTCCAGCGGCCTACACGCCCAACCGATCGATGTGAAGCCGGACGTCTATTACCGCATGTTCTCGCACGCGCATCCGATTCTGAAGCGCATCCAACCGGGCCAGCATGTGTTCACTCGCACGCTCGATTCCGGCGGCCAGGACGAAAAGAGCGAGCATCGCCACCCCGAACCAGGCAACCCGCTCAATGGCCCCTTCTTCATCGAAGGGGCTCAGCGCGGCGACGCCATCGAAGTGACATTTCATCGCATGCGCCTCAATCGCAATTGGGGCTACAGTGCGTATCGCCTCGGCCTGTTCTCGCAAACTCCTGAATCCATCGAAGGCCTCTACCCCAACAAATACAAGCCCGACATTATTCGCAAAGGCAGCTCGTCAATCATCCCGTGGGACATCGATCTGGAGCGCAACACCGTGCGACTGCGCGAGCCTAACAGCGCCAAGACGAAACTCGAATTTCCCGTTCGACCGATGTTGGGCTGCGTGGGTGTCGCACCCGCCGGAGACTTCGCGCCCACCTCAACGCCTGCCGGTAGCTATGGCGGCAATCTCGACTACAACCGCATCGGCGAAGGCGCCACGGTCATCCTGCCCGTCTCGCACGAGGGCGCCTACCTCTTCATGGGCGACGGCCACGCGCTGCAAGCCGATGGCGAGCCGACTGGCACCGGCGTTGAGACCTCGATGGATGTGGAGTTCTCCGTTCGTGTGGTCAAGAAGGCCGCTGTCAGCGGACCACGCGTGGTGACGGCGGATTCGATCATCAGCGTTGGAGCGCAGCCCGAGTTCGTCAGCTCGCTCGACCGCGCTTTGCAAATGGCGACAACCGATATGGTGCGCTGGCTCACCACCGAATACGGCCTGGAGCCGTGGGCTGCGCATCAGTTGATCGGCGCGCAGGGCAAGTATGAAGTGGTCACTGTGGCAGGATCGATGGCGCTTGTCATCGCCAAACGCTGGCTGCCTGCGAAGTACCCCGACATCGCGAGCATTGCGCCCGACCTGCAGATTCCGCCCGTCGTAAATTCCGCGCCTGCCGCTGGTAAGCGCGTCAGTCAAGCATTGCCGCAGTACAGCGGCACCCGCGTACATCACCTGCTCTATCTGCCCACCGATTGGAAGCCCGGCCGCAATTATCCAGTGATCGTTGAATACGCAGGCAACGGCAACTTCAAGAACGATTACGGCGATGTTTCAGAAGGTACGGTTGAGGGCAGCCGGCTCGGCTACGGCATCAGCGGCGGCCGCGAGTTCATCTGGCTCTGCCTGCCCTATGTTAATAGTGCCGAAAAACGGAATCAGGAGATCTGGTGGGGCGATGTCGACGCGACTGTCCAATATGCGAAGGACGCCGTCGCCATGGTGATCGATCGTTTCGGCGGCGACCCGCAGCGCATCGTGCTGGCAGGCTTTTCACGCGGCGCCATCGCATGTAATTTCATCGGCCTGCACGATGACCAGATCGCCAAACTGTGGCGGGCGTTCATTCCCTATAGCCATTACGACGGCGTCCGCACCTGGCCGTATCCTGACAGCGATAGCGCATCTGCCCTCGCTCGCCTCAAGCGCCTGAACGGCCGCCCGCAGTTCATCATTCACGAGAATTCGGTGCAGGCAACCAACCAGTACCTGACCGAGGTTGGCATCCAAGGCCGGTTCACCTTCCGCACCTTGGAATTCCGTAACCACAACGACGCCTGGACGCTGCGCGATATTCCCGAGCGGCGCGAAGTGCGGCAGTGGCTGAAGGAAGCGCTGCGGTAGATTTGGGACAACCTTATCTGGCGGAAGCTGTCCTCCGCGCGAAACAGAAGAAATGACCACGTATGGTCTGCTGACCGGCAAAGGTCAAAGCGGCACGGGTTATTGCTGAAATACGCGCCTTTTTGTGGGCCATCCAACTGCATCTTCAAAGCGCAACAGTCTGGATAAAAGCATCTGCAAGGAGTTACAATGATTTTCAATCGATGCCTGGGACTTGTCTTCCTGGGTGCGCTTACCTTGAGTTCTCTATCGGCCGAAATCGTGATCCGTATCCGCCCGCCACGCGTTGTTATGGAGCACCGTGACGCGAGGCCCAGTCGCCAGCATGTTTGGGTGTCTGGCTATCAGCGCTGGGACGGGAACGCCTATGCGTGGAACGGCGGCAGATGGGAACAGCCTCCGCGCCCGCACGGCCGCTGGGTAGCTCACCATTACGTGCGACGCGGTGGCGGTTATGTTCTGGTAGAAGGCCACTGGAGGTAGATGCAAAATGCCCTGCCTGCTGCTATTGATCGTGCTTGCGTTTCCCCGCGTTGCCATTGTGCTGACGTGGTTCTCATCCAACTACCTGCAACGCGCCTTCCCTGAGGGCATGCTGGTGCCGATTATCGGCTTCCTGTTTCTGCCGCTCACGATGCTTGTCTATGCGTGGGAAATCAATAGCGGCATGGCCTTATCGGGGTCCAATTTGATCTGGCTGCTTCTGGCCGTAGTGGTTGATATGGGTGGGCTTGGCGGTGGAGCACACCGCCAGTCCAGGCGCTGAAGGTCCTACGTCCGCTTCTTTGGATCGCGCGCCTTCGTCTTGACGACGATCGGAGTACCCGCGAAGCCGAACTCCTTGCGGATCCGGTTCATCAGGTTGCGCTCCAGTGAGAAGTGCATGTCCTTCTTCTTGTCTGTAAAGATGACAAACATGGGCGGGCGAATGCTCGCCTGCGTCATGTACTTCACCTTCACTTCCGGTTCGAAGTTCAGCGTTGCCGCAAAGCGGTTCAACGCGCCAGTGCCGATGCGCTTCGAAGCCTCGGTGTAAGCGCTTAAAACCATCCCGTAGAGGTTCTTCACGCCGATGCCCGTCTTGGCCGACATGAAGGCCACCTGCGCGTACTCCAGGAACTTCATGTTGTCGCGAACTTCCTGCGTGAACTTCGCCTTGTTCTTATCTGGCGCCGCGTCCCACTTGTTAACGCAGATGATAATCGCCCGGCCTTCTTCGTGAGCGTAGCCGGCCACCGTGGCATCAGACCCCACCATGCCCTCTGTGGAATCCACCACGATCAACACTACGTGTGCCATGCGGATGTGGCGCCGTGCCATCACCACGCTCAGCTTTTCGGCCATCTCCGTCGTCTTGCCCTTGCGCCGAATGCCCGCCGTATCGACGAACACGAACTCTACGCCGTCTTTCTCAACCGTCTCGTCAACGGCGTCGCGCGTGGTTCCAGCGATCGGCGAAACAATCGCCCGATCCTCGCCGACCAGCGCATTCAACAACGTCGATTTGCCGACGTTCGGCCGCCCGATGATCGCAATTTTGATCTTCGTCGGCTTCTCGACTTTGACGTCCTCTTCCGGTGGGTTAACGCCCTCAATCTCTGCGGTCACGTGTTCCAACAACTCTTCGATGCCTACGCGATGCTCTGCCGAAACGGCGAACACATCCTTAATTCCCAGACCGAAAAACTCGTTGATCAGATTGTCGCTCTTCGGCGTATCGATCTTGTTCACCGCCAGCGTAATCGGTTTTCCCGTGCGCAACAGCATGCGCGCCAGATCCCGGTCCACGCCTGTGATTTCCGTGCGCCCGTTGATCAGGAAGATGATGTGCATCGCCTTATCAAGGGCAAATTTCGCCTGTTTCAGGATCTGCGTAGGGATGAGTGCCTGATCGTCGGGGATGATTCCGCCGGTGTCGATCAGCTCAAAATGACGTCCGCGATGCACGGCTGTGCCGTGGATGCGGTCACGCGTAATACCAGGTTCATCGCCGACGATCGATCGCCGCGTGCCCGTTAATGCGTTAAAAAGCGTGGATTTCCCAACGTTGGGTCTGCCCACAATCACAATCGTAGGTAGACCATCCGACTCTGCCATGTATCATCAATGATAGCATCCACATGACCTGGTACCCTATCTTCCTCGATTTACGCGGCCGCAAGGTTCTGGTGGCAGGCGCCGGCAAGGTCGCGCTGCGCAAGACAAAATCACTGCTGGAAGCCGGCGCGGTGGTCACCGTTATTGCCCCCGAAACCGACACCGCCTTCGCCGCGCTCGACGTCCGCTACCTCGCTCGCAAGGCCCGCCCGGCCGATGTGAAAGGCAAGTCTCTGGTATTCGCGGCAACCAATCATCGCGAAACCAACCAGCGGCTGGCCCAGGCCGCGACCAAACTGGGCATCCCCGCCAACATTGCCGACGCACCCGAAGAATGCACGTTCCTCGTGCCCGCGCGCTATCGGGCGCAGGACGTCCACATCGCTGTATCAACCGGAGGAAAGGATCCGCGAATCGCGGTAAAGGTGCGGGATAAAATCAGGCAGGCACTGCAAAAAGAAGAGGAGCCCCACGCCTGAGCGCAGGGCCCTCCATCGGACAGCTTAAAACACGTACTTCAAAGCCAACTGCATCTGGCGCATGCTCACGCGAGTGCCAGTGATAGTGCCAAACTGGCTCGGGCTATTCGCGTTCGTATTTGGAGTTGCCCAAACCGGATGGTTGCCCGCATTGAACATCTCCCAGCGGAATTCCAGCCGGTTCTTCTCAGAGTGCGGCATGCGGAAGTCCTTGTGCGTAGAAAAGTCCCACGTCACCATGTGCGGGCCAACAATGGAGTTGCGTCCCGCCGTGCCAAACGTTCCGGGAACGTTCGGCGTGAAGGCCGCAATGTTGAACCACTTGGTGGGCACGGGGTTGTCCAGATAAGGGCTCACTCCGGTTGCATTTGGACGGTCATATCCACCGCCAGTGCCGGAGCGATCCGAGCCGCCAACGTTCGGCGTAATCGGGAAGCCCGTTTGCGCAGTAAAGATCGAACCCACCTGCCAATCGCCAACAATCGTGTTCAGCACGGGGTTCGTTACGTTCAGCTTTCTGCCTTTGCCAATGGGAAGATTCCACAGGCCCGAGGTCACAAAGCGCTGCCGCGTATCGAATGCCGAAAGCCCCCTTTCGCAGCGCACGCAGTAGCTGTTCTGCGGGAACAGCGTATCGTCGCCCTGCACACGGATGCCGCTGGTTTCGTCAATCGATTTGGCGTAGGTATAAGACGAAAGAATCGTCAAGCCCGATTTGTAACGCTTGGTCACCTTCGCACTCAACGAATTGTAGTTGCCTCGGCCGCTGTTGTCCACCAACTGAATACGCCCGATGGTCGGGTACGGAGCGCGGCTCAGGACGGAACCAACCGTGCCAGGTATTGACTCGTTCGCTGCCCGCAGAAACTCCAGGTGACGGCTGGTAGAACCCAGGTAGCCGCCTTCGAAGACCAGGTCCTTGCCAATCTCGCGCTGGATGTTGATCATATACTGCAGCGTGTACGGCGTAACGCGTTCATACTTGTTGGCGAACGCATACGGCGTGGGAACCTGAGCCACCGCGCCTGAGAAGCTGGAAAGCGCGTTGTTCCAATTCAGGTTCGGGAAATCCGGAGTGGAAGGGTTGAACCGCACGCGTCCGGAAAGGTTTCGCGCCATATCGAAGCGAGGGTTGCCCGTGTCCTGGTTATAGAACATGCCTGAACCCATGCGCACCACCCACTTCGAATTCGGCGAATAGCTCACGCCCACGCGCGGCGCAAAGTTCTTGTTATCGGTCTGAACCAGAGCGTTGCCCATCGAACCATCGCAAATCACGCTGATGTTCGGCCAGCGGATCGGCACGCCTGCATACGGATCGGAACAGTTGGAGCCCTGCCGAATGAACGACGGGTAACGGCTCTTATCGGCCACGTTCGGCGTGCTGTCCATGAACGGAATCTTCATGCCAAACAACTTGCCGGTCTGGTCAGTCCATGGTGGCGTACGCTCGTAACGCAGACCCAGCGAAAGGGTCAATTTCTGCGTCACCTTCCAGGTGTCATCAACGTATAGAGCAAAGCTGGTGGAACGGAACTGCGCGCTGGCAATCGCCACCGCCGCCTCCGCCTGATACAACTGGCCCAACAGGAAGTTGGCAAACGCATCGCCCTGTGCCGGTGCCGGCTTGATCAACTTCTGGTCAGCCGGGTTCTGTGTGGCCTGTTGATCAAAGGTCCATTGGCCGCGCGCAAACTGGTTGCCCACCTGGTTGTACTGATCGCGCCGAATCTCCCCACCGAAACGGAAGGTGTGCTTGCCGCGAATCACTGACGTGTTGTTCAGAAACTGCATGGACTTGTTCTGGTTCTCATACGGGCCTTCCGTATCGTCACCAAAACCGCTGTAGCCGATCAGCGAGATGTTCGGAATGCCCCACTGCACGGGCTGTCCTTCCGGCAAACCGGGAATGCCAACTTCCTTCACCACGTTCCGTTCGAACGCCAGCAGACGGCCGATGGAGTTATAGAAACGAGTCATGCCGAAACGAGTTTCCGTAACCACGTTCGGAGAAATCACGCGCGTGTTTGAACCAACATACTGCTCCACATTGGTCAGAATCTTCGAGCCATCCAGTCGCAGTCCTTCGCTCAACTGATTCTCATCGCCCCAGCTATATCGGCCAAACCATGACGATTTCGTGGACTCCACATAATCCATACGCAGAATAAACTGGTCCTTATTCAGCGGGCGTCCCTGCGATTCCTGAAAGTTGCTCGCCAGTCGCGCCGTCTGCAAATTGGCCGCCGGATAGTAGTTCAGGAACTTCGTAGAAATCGGGTCAATACGGCTCTTTGGAATAATGCCGCCGGGAAACAGGGTAGCGGCCACGTTGCCATCGGCTCCGGTCTTGCGCGACGAAGGATCGAAGATCGGGTTGGTCAGCCCTGCACTGAAATCGCCGCCCTGCATAGCCACGGTAGGCACGGAGTAAACTGCCTGTACGCCGCGCCGTTGGCGGAACGCTTCATAGTTGGCCATGAAAAACAGCTTGTCCTTGCCGTTAAACAGTTTCGGGATGATCACCGGACCGCCAAACGTACCGCCGTACTGGTTCCACTTGAACGGGTCCTTGGGCGGGCGCGCGGTCGTGAAGGCATAGTTCTTCGCGTCAAGCTTATCGTTACGCAAAAACTCAAACAGCGTGCCGTGATATTCGTTGCCCCCAGCCTTGGTCAGCACGTTGATCTGCGTCGCGTTGCGTCCGAACTCGGCCGGATAAATACCGGTCTGCACCTTGAACTCCTGCAGTGCATCAATCGATGGCAGAATCACATAGGTGTTGAAGTTCGGGTCCGTGTTCTCCACGCCATCCAGCGTAAAGTGATTGTACATGGTGCGCTGCCCGGCAACTGCCATCGATTGGCCAGCCCGGTCGCCGCCCTGCCGTGAACCAGCCTGCCCCGCCGAAGGCGACGCCGTGGTCACGTTGGGCGAAAGCGAAACCAGCTGCAGATAGTTGCGCCCGTTAAGCGGCAGCTCTACGATGCGCTTGTTGTCAATAACCGTTCCAACCGTGGCATTCTCCGCCTGCAGCTGCGTGGCCGCCGCGGATACCTCCACTGACTCCGAAACCTGGCCCACCGCCAGTGCGATATCTAAACGCACCGTCTGCTGAACCTGAACCTCTACTGCTTTACTGGTTGCTGCTTTGAACCCGGGCTTCTCAACTTTCAGGTTGTAAGTGCCAGGCGCTAGCGATGGAAAAACGTAAACGCCGGCATCGGTGCTGACCGCATTTCTGACGGCATTGGTGGTGGTGCTTGTGATGGTAACGGCCGCGCCTGCAATGGAGGCGCCGCTGGCATCGGTAATCTGCCCGGTCACTTCGCCCAGGGTCTGGCCGAAGACGGAAGCGCTTGCAGCAAGGCACAGCACTCCCAATCGGAACAACTGAGTTCTCATGGAATCCCCCTATACGGTCTGTTGGACTTTCCATAGTCTATACCAGGTCAACAAAAATTTCCACAACATGGAGCGAAGTGTCAAACAAAAGCAAAAAGCCCGTGGCCACGGAATCATCCGCGCCACGGGCTCAATTTGACAACTAGGAGAAATCGAAAAATCTACAACGCCATCGGCATGGACAGGTTTGCTTTCGCCAAGGCTTTCTGCAATACATCAACAGCTTCGGGTTCACGTACGCCGCGGGAAATGGAAACTTCCGCGATCAACATCTGGCGTGCACGCTCCAGCATCTTCTTCTCACGGAACGAAAGGGGCTTATCCGCCTGCAGAATCAACAGAGCTTTGAAAACTTCCGCAACGGCCAGCAATCCGCCGACGCGCATCTTCTCAGTATTTTCTTTGAAGCGGTTTTTCCAGTCTTGATTGAACTTACACTTGCCGGTACCAAGGAACAGGAGAACTCGGGCAACTTCTCCATTCTTCGTCACTTTGCGTAAGCCGACATCATCGACATGGCTAAAGGGCACCATCACAGTCATGCTGTTGTATGCCAGTTTCAGCAGGTAAAACCGTTCGAACTGCGTACCGAAAGAACGGCTGCTGATGTTTTCGATTGTCCCCACACCATGGTTGGGATATACGACTTTTTCTCCAACTTGGAAAGTCATGTCGTCCTGTACACCTCTTGGGAGTTGTCTACCGAAGTAAACGTTACGTAAGAGAATATTAAGCTGAAGTAAAAAGTCTGTCAACAAAATATCGTCTTCGGCCCTTATAAACTAAGATCTTACCGGTCGCACATCCTATGGAAAATCATATTCCATTTTCTGATCCCTGATATTTCAGATACTTAGTATCTCCCGGAATACACCAACTCAAGGTGGTTGTCATGTAATTGAAACTCGACAAAGCGCTTCGCTGTCCACCTCCTATCCTGGACAAGCCTGTACGTTATCCAGCCGAAGCCATCACTTTACGCACGAAGGCCAGATTGCGTTTCATGTCTCCTTCAATATTCTTCGACGGCGATGACGTCTCGAAATTGGCGAAGCCCTTGTATCCTGAGTCATCAATGGTTCTGATGACCCGCTCAAAATCGATCGCCCCTTCGCCTAGGTAGCCCTTGTCCTTCAGATGAATCTGGCAAATCCGCTTCGCCCCCAACCACCGGATCTCGCGCACCACGTCGAAGCCGTTGTTCGTGGAATTGCCGACATCGTAATAGACCAACAGCGCCTTGCTCTTCACCCGCTCCATGATCCGCACATTGTCCGCCGCCGAAATCGTGTCTTCCAATCCGAGCATGATCCCGGCCTTCTCCGCCTCCGGCGCCAGTTCCTTCAGCACGTCGGCTACGTAGTCCATCTCCTGTGGCGTCTCCATCGCACCCTTGCCGAAAAACGGCATCAGCATCACTCGGGCATTCAGCTTCTTCGTGATCGAAATCCCATCGGCGATCCACTTCTGACCCAGCTTGTCGTTCTTCAAATAGTTCACATGCAGAATATCGAGGCAGGTTCCGGCCAGCCGGATATTGTGCTGCTTTGCAGCTGCCAGATACTGCGCATGCAACTCCGCGTTGTCGAGCGGAAGTTTGCCGTCTACCGGCTTTCGGCCAAGGCTGACCTCGACGCCTTCAAAGCCCAGCTTCGACGCAAGGGCTACGGCGTCCACCTTACCGGATAACTGGAGATTCCAATCCGTAACTCCGATTTTGAATCCCGCCTTCTTTGCCAGCAGAGCGGGTGCAGCAGCTGCCAGCAACATCTCTCTTCGAGTAAACATTAAAAGACTCCTGCTATGATTTCACCCACATTGTAGCGTGCGCACCCGCCGATTGCTATGATGAACCTTATTTCAAATCCAGTTTCTCAAGGGATTTTCATGAGCGATCAAAAATACAAACCGTTCGTACCAGCCAACGTGCAGATGACCGAGTTCACGTTTCGAGCCGTGGCCATCGGTCTCATAATGAGCGTCGTCCTCGGCGCCGCCAACGCCTATCTCGGCCTGAAAGCCGGAGTCACCATCGCCGCAACGTATCCGGCAGCAGTCATCGGAATGGCCGTCCTGCGCATCTTCCGCGCCTCGGTGCTCGAAGAGAACATCGCCCGAACGGCCGGGTCGATCGGAGAATCCATCGCCGCCGGCGCCATCTTCACGCTGCCTGCGTTTATCATTTCGCACTCCTGGGCCTCCTTCGATTTTGAACAGGCCTATTGGAAATCCACCGCCCTCATGCTCACCGGCGGCGTACTTGGCGTCCTGTTCGTATCGCTCGTGCGCCGCGTGATGGTGGAAGATCCCGAACTGCCGTTCCCCGAATCCGTCGCCGCCGCGGAAATCCACAAAGCCGGCCAACAGGGCGGCGAAGCGGCCAAGCACCTCTTTATTAATATGGGGGTTGGCGCGGTCATCTATCTGATGGGCGCCTTCCAGGTCTTCGCCACCGATAAGAAATTCTTCCTCTCCATGGGCACCCTCGGTTCCAGTTCCGTGACGCTGGCCACGCGCGGCGGCATCGCTCCGTTCCCGGTTTCCGTCGGAGCCACCACGGCCGTCAGCGCGCCTTCCATCAGCCCGGCCTATCTCGGCGTCGGCTACGTGATCGGACCGAAGCTGGCCGCACTCAACTTCTCTGGCGGAGTGCTTGCCTGGGGCCTGATGGTTCCACTGCTGACTTACTTTCTTGGTCCTCAACTGAAAGATCATTTGCCGGCCGGCGCAACCGAAAAAGACTGGTCGACCCTCGCTAACGCCGTGTGGTTCTCAATCGTGCGTCCCATCGCAGTTGGCGGCATGCTCGTCGGTGCGGCTTACACTTTGTTCAAGATGCGCAAGAACCTCTCCGCCGGACTCGGCCGCGCATTTAAGGAACTGGGCTCCACCACCAAAATGGAAGACCTGCCGCGCCACGAACGCTACATGAGTTCGAAAACGGTCTTCGGCTTGATTGGTCTCGTCTTCGCCGTGATGGTTGTTCTCTATTCCTATCTCGCCGGCGGACCGCTCGCTGGAGGCGTCGCCGCAGTGGTGATGCTGATCGCCGGATTCTTTTTTGCCACGGTATCCGGCAGCCTGGTCGGCATGATCGGCTCATCGAACAATCCCATCTCCGGCCTCACAATCTCAACCGTCCTCATCGCCGCTCTACTAATGGTTTCACTCGGCGTCACAGGCGCGAATGGAGTCCTCGCCGTCCTCGGAGTCGCCGCCGTGGTCTGCGTTTCGAGCGCTGTGGCGGGCGAACTTCTGCAGGACTTCAAAGTCGGCTATATCCTCGGCGGTACGCCGCGCAGCATTCAAATTACGGAGCTGATCGCGGTCGTTGTCAGCTCGCTGGTCATGTACTTCCCGCTGCTGGTGCTGCACGCGGGTAATATCAAGGCGGGCGGCATTGGCTTTGGCGACGACAAACTCGCCGCGCCGCAGGCCGGCCTGATGGCCACGCTGTCGAAGGGCATCGTCGAAGGCAACATGCCCTGGCCGCTCGTATGCATGGGCATCATGATGGGCATCGGCATGATCCTGCTGCAAATCAAAAGCCCGATGCTTGTTTCCGTCGGCATGTATCTGCCGCTTGCCACAACATTTTCCATCTTCGTGGGAGGCCTCATCCGCTGGGTGACAGACGTCATCGCCGACGGCAAAGGCTTCAACGAGGCCCAGAAGGCCCGCTGCGAAAACGTCGGTGTGCTCACTGCATCTGGATTGATCGCCGGCGAAGCCTTAATGGGCCTGGTCGACGCAACATTCAAGTTCTACGACCTACCCATGCCCGAAATCTTCAAGGACCCCAGCTACGGCCTCGGCTTCGTTGTCCTCTGTATGCTCGGCGCGCAGATGGTCTTCACCCCCATCGCCAACGCCGGCAACCCCGACGACCCGGCTCCGCCCACGGCCATGATGTAACGATCTGGGGCAGATTGGTAATCCAATGTCGCTTACATTGATTAGAACGACGCGTCGCATTTGGGGTCTGACACCTTTTTTCGGCCGTTTTCGGCCGAAAATGGGCTGTCTGACCCCAATTGCCCTCCACCGCAATGCCCCCAATGAATCGCTCACCAAATCGGAAGCTCGCCTCGTCAGCGCAATGTAAGCGACATTGGATTGGTAATCTGCGGGCGAGTGGCACTCGCCCCCTCAACTAACTAAAAAATGCTAACCCGTCGCAACTTAATCTCACTCCTCCCAACCGCCGCCGCCCTAGGCGCCGAAGACAAAACGGTCGTCCTAACCTTCGACGATGCCGTAAAATCTCATCTAACCGTAGTAGCCCCCCTGTTGAAGGAGCTCGGCTTCAACGCCACCTTCTTCATCACCCACAACTGGATGAACGACGCCGAGCACTTCCTAACCTGGAAGGACGTCGCCGAGCTCCACAAGATGGGTTTCGAAATCGGCAACCACTCCTGGACCCACGCCGGCTTCTCTACACCGAAAGCCGCCGCCCGCCTCGAAGCCGAACTCGCCCTAGTTGATCGCGAACTGAAAAAGGTCGCCGTGCCCAAGCCAGAATCCTTCGCCTGGTGCGGCAACGCCTTCTCACCCGAAGCGCTCGCCGAACTCGAACGCCTAGGCTACAAATACGCCCGCCGCGGCATGCAGCCCGAACTACCCTACGGCGAAATCCAGGTCGGCCCGGCCTACGACCCCGCAAAACACGACCGCCTGCTCATCCCCACCACCGGAGACGCCTATCCCAAGTGGACCGTCGAGCATTTCGAAAAAGTAATTGCCCAGTCCGCCCCCGGCCGCGTAGTCGTCCTGCAATTCCACGGCGTGCCCGATGTCGCCCACCCCTGGGTCCACACTCCGCCGGAGATGTTCGAAAAGTACATGCGCCTGCTCAAGGCCCGAGGCTTCTGCGGCATCGCCATGCGCGATCTGCAGCCCGTTGCCCAGACGCTCGCAGCCGACCCGATGCGTAAAGTCCGCTACCCCGCGCCCAAGGACGGCAAGCTCGCCCTGCCCTACGCCCAGGCCCACCCCATCCCCATGGTGACCGGCCGCGAATTCCGCGTGGCGCCATTCCCCGGCCTTGAACATCCGCGCGTTGGCTTTCAAGAGGGAGCCATCGCCCCGCGCCGCGGCACCAAGGCCATGGCATTTCTGCCGTGGGACCCTGATTCATTCGTCATCATCGACGTGCCCGAAGTGATCTTCAGCGGCAGGCGCATTCTGCACATGTCGCACACAGATCAGCCCAGCATCTGGGACGAGCGCAACATGGTCATCGAGGACCGCGATTGGATCCGCAATGGCGAAGCGCTCGAATCGAAGTGGATCATGCCCGATACGCTCGACTACGGCGCCCGCGTCACACCCGCCGCCAACAACGCCATCGACCTGGAACTCTGGATCACAAACAAGAGCAACGAGACGTTCACCCAGCTCCGCCTGATGAGCTGCATCCTGCTCAAGTGGGCCAAGGGCTTGAACGAACTGACCGCCGCCAACAAGGAACTGACCAAGACCTACGCCCGCGTCTCCGACGCCGGGCATTCCGTCACCATCGAATGGGAAAACGCCGGCCGTACCTGGGGAAATCCGAAAATCCCCTGCATGCACTGCGATCCGCTGATCCCCGATTGCAAGCCCGGCGAGACCGTCCGCGCGCATGGCAAACTGACTTTCGCTTAGCGCAGTTGATTCCGCAACCGCCCGTAACCAAGCCAACAGCCAACACCCAGCGCAACAAAGGTCGCCATCGTCAGGGGAGACTTCTCCATCAGGAAATGGAACTCTTCCACCTGCCAGTTGCGAATTTCGGCGACGAAGGAAAATGCGCTGGCCGTAAAGAATATGCCGCACCCAAACAGCCACTTCTGCCAGGCGATCACCTGCTTCGCACGCCGCAGCGATTGCAACTCCAGTTCGGCCGGTACCCCGCCATTAGTCACTTTGCTCAGGTTTTCTGCCCATTTTGACCGGATCGCTTGCGCCAACTCGGCATCGCCTTTCATGTACTCTTCCACCAGTACCCGCGACGCGGGGCTCGCCTCGCCCGCCAGGTAAAGCGGCATCAAATCCAGAATCACTTCACGTGTCACAGTCATTTCAGTTCTCCTTAAGTCCCGCCAGCGCCATCCGCGCCCGGAAGATCTTCCCTTTCACCGCCGCCAACGAAATCTCCAACACCCTTGCAATCTCTTCATACGGCATCTCATCCACCGCATGCATCAGCAGAGCTGCCCGGCTCAACTCGGGAAGCTTCTGCAACTCCGCCATCACTGCGCCCAGCTTCTCTTTTTGCTCCGCTTGCGAATACGGACCGGCCCGCCCGTCGCTAAAGTCATGATCGAGCGCCACCTGCCTCGATTGCTTGCGTATCCCTTGCAAAAACAGGTTGCGCGCAATCGTGAACAGATAACTCTTCACCGTGGCAGCCTCAATCGGCTCCGGCGACGCCCACGCCCGAACAAACGTCTCGGACGTGATGTCCTCCGCCTGCCCGCGCTCGCCTGAAAGATACAGTGCGAAGCGGTAAACATCCTGCGCGTATTTTTTGTACAGCGTGCTGAAGTCCGTCACCTGTAATAGATATACATCAGCCAAAGAAAAGTTCCGCCAAATTGTGCTTGAGATAAAATACGAACATGACTGCCCCTGCCATCATTCCAGTCGAAGAGTACCTCCGCTACTCCGGTAAGCCGAACTGCGAATATCGCGATGGCGCACTCTACCCCAAGCCACTCCCAACGACTGTTCATGGTCTGCTTGAATTCACCGTGGCAGCAATGCTGAGCAAGCTAGGCCTTCAAGCCGCGCCAGAGGTCACGGTCAGGATATCTCCCACCAAGTATCTTGTACCTGACGTGGTAGCCGCGCCAATTTTGGAGAGCCCATATCCAACCAAACCAGTTTTACTATGCTGCGAGATTCTCTCCCCTGAGGATCGTCTCGGAACCATGCTCGCGAAATGCGAGGAGTATCATGCCTGGGGCGTCCCCTACTGCTGGGTCATTGATCCCATGAAGCGCACCGCCTGGGAATACCACGCCAACGCGGAGCCCACCCGCGTGACCGTTTCCCTCACCGCAGGCGATCACGAGATCAGTCTGGAACAACTCTTCGCCGCAATACCCGAGGGCAAATGACAGACCAGCCCTATGTAGATGAAATTCTCGAAGAGGTCTACGCGCAACGCGACGCCTATGCCGCGGAGCATGGCTACAGCCTGGATCGCATTTATGCAGACCTCAAGCGGCGCGAGGCCGAAAGCACCCTGCGCCGCCTCCCTGCATCCAAATAAAGCGAGTGCGCGCTCTCAGACCAGCGAGATCCTCGACCTCAAACCAGCAAGATTTAGAACTCCCTGACTTCAGTGGTTTTCTTGGCGTCCTTGCGGCTTGGCGTGAGCCTCTTCTTCCAATCCATTGACGATACGGCAAATGCCATCCTTGATCAGAGCCGCGTTGAAGTTGATCAGCAGCCCAAGCCGCTTGTTAGCCAAACGGAGATAAGTCAAAAGTTGCTTTCTGTGAACCAGTGCCAACGCCTCGACTGATTTGATCTCGACAATCACTTTATCCTCTACAATCAGGTCCGCCCGGAATCCGGTATCAATCCGGATTGTCCCGTAAACCACCGGGATGGGCTGTTGGCTCACCGTCCGGAGTCCTCGCTCACCAAGTTCATAAGCCAGCACGGCGTGATATACAGATTCCAGCAATCCTGGCCCGAGGGTGGTGTGGATGTGAAAGGCTGCGTCCACGATCTGCTTGGCGAAGGCATTCTCGGTCATGGCAACTTTCATATTCTCTCGCCAAGTCGCTAAAACGCAAAGAACGCTACCCCGACTCGGGCATGGAATCGCGGATATGGCGGCTATCCCGGAACTGCTGAAAGAACATGCAAGCGTCTAGACCCACCACTCGCGAATCCGATCCATGATGCTTGGAACAACAATGAACCCGCAGTTCGAGTGACCGGTTATTTGTCAGCCAGCATGAGCCTCAACAACTCAGGCCGCAGACTCGCCTGCATTGCCGAGTTGGAGGTCATGGAACTGAACACGTCGAGCACGTCGTTTCCAGGATGATTAACCAGATGCGATCCGGAATGCCTGTAGGGAACATCCGGCAGAGTGCTGCCCAGGGCCTTCCAATCGATCTCATCGTTAAAATCCGCAAAGAACGTGCCCTGACTCTGTTGCTTCATCCAAGTGTCTTCATGCGTGGCGCGGAATGTGGGTATTGCGCGGCAGACAATCGCCGCGCGGATAACCGGCAGGCCATCGACGATCCGATGGTGGAGAAAGCTGACATCGATCGGGTCGAGGTGCAGGAAGCGCAGCCAGTATTCCAGAACACTGACCGACGGCAGCCAATAGTCATCCGCCGGATAGAACCGTCCATGAGCATTGGCGTGCATGGAGAGGCTGGCGTCGAGCGTGGCGCCTGTTTCAACCACCACGATGCCGCCGTCGCGAACCAGGTTGCGCATCCTCGCCAGGCCCGCCACGGGATCAAACATGTGATAGAGAACGCCCGAAAAGAAGATGACATCGTAGGTGCGAATGCCAATTTCCTGAGACTTTTGCTGAATCTTCCCCATGGGGACATCCCAAATATACTCGGCCGCGGAGCCCAGGGCGCGATGAGCAAAGCGAAAGCGATCACCGTTTGTAATGGGGCGATACGGCCTGAAATTTCGATCGTAAGCGACCACCCGCGAAGCGCCACGCCGTTCCATTAGGAATGTCGCCAGTCCATCCATGGCGCCAACATCCAGGCATCGCTGCCCCCGAACATCTACGCCGTTGAGCAGATGCCGGCCCACTACGAGGTTGTCGAAATCACAACCCCCGGTCACAATGCCCGGTGAAAGTTCAATGCTGTGATACCACTGGATGTTGAAGGTAGGATGGTTGACGATTTCTTCTGGCGAGAGCATTCCAATCAAGTCTCTCATGGACCCGCGAGCAATCAAAACTTGGAAGTACCGGCGCCTCCGCTGGCCGGGTCCATCGGTCAGTTGGGCAATCGCCTCGTAAAGCCCGCATCCACCAATCGCCCCGGTCAAGCCCAACATTTCGCGCATACCCGGACCGCCGCTCGGCCCTTGGGTTGTGCCCAAGAATACAGGCCAGGGCGGCAAAGGCTTTGCATTGGCCGGCACAACGATAGCGGCTGGTGGCGGGGCCTAATGATGGTCAAGAACCCTGTAGCACGTTCTTTGGCCAGTTTTCGAACGCGCAATGCGGGGGGACGCGGCGAACCGCCGTCACGGTCGTGGTGCGGAACATAACTTCCGGATGGCCGACTATCCAATCCCAGACCACATTATCGATCGGCGTCATACGGGAATCGCGCGGGCAGAGATCCGCCATTCCTTTTCGACCAGTAGTTTGCGCTTCACTTCAGATCTCTAATCAGCACCACATCGCTGCTGATCGTACCGCGGGCCAGCACCAGGCCCTTGCCGTCCGGGGCTACCGCGATGCTGGTAATGCGTTGGCTGGTGAAGGCGGTCACCGGTTTCGGGTCACTGCCTTCGAGGGGGAAGCGCCAGACGTTGGACCCGCCGCCGCTGGTTTGCACGTATAGCAACGATGCGCCGTCCGCCGACCACTGCACTACCAGGCTTGAGCCCGGTCCAGAGCTTCTGTCAAAGCTTCGGATGGGTTGCCCTCCGCCAGACGGGATGATCCTGAGCGCCTCATCATCTTTTATCAGCACCGACTTCCCGTCTGGGGATATGCTCGTCATGAGGGATCGATGATCCCAGATCCGCACGGGGGTGCCACCATCAATCGGCAATCTCCATACGCCGAGGTTCCTCGCCTCTTGTGAACTATACGTCAAAAAGGAGCCGTCCGGGGAACATGACGGATAATATTCGGTCTCACCGTTGGTCAACTGGCGAATATTGCCTCCGTCCAGATCTGACCGGAAAATGTGCGGAGTCCCCGCCCGGAAGGACAAGAACACCAGATGGCGGCCATCGCCACAGGGGGCCGGTTCCCCGGTGAGCTGTTCCGTCGTGATCTGCCGCCGGCCCGTGCCGTTCGCATCGGTGATCCAGATCTGCGTGTCGCCTCTGCTGTCAGGCGCTTCGAAATAGATGTTGCCATTGCCGGCCCACGCCGTCCCACCCAAGCCGTCCAGACGCCCTGTACTGATCTGTCGCGCACTTCCGGAGTCGCCTGTCGCAACCTCCCAGAGGTGAGAAGTTCTTTCATACTGGACGGTAACCATCGCGCCGGCATCCGCGGTGAGGCTCAGCCCTGCATAGTTGTTCAATTCGGGCGTAATCTTACGCACCTGGCCCTCCGGAAAAGAGATATAGGCGACTTGAAAGAATGGATACTGCGTGTTGGAGGTGGCAATTAGTCCGTGCCCGTCCGGCAGCCAATTCAGAGCGGTGATAAAGTTCGGTATCTGTGAGGCGATGCGCGTCTCAGGGCCGCCCTCCACCGGTATGGCCGCCAAGTTGCTGAAATTTCCGCCACGCCGTGAGACCGCGCCAAACGCTATGGTCTTGCCATTAGGAGACCATGTCAGACCTGTGATAGCATCCGGCGACTTCCGCGCCGCCAGTTGCTGCTCGCCGCTGCCGTCCAGGTTGGCGATGAACAAGCCGCTAACGCGATCGGCGTTTCTAATGAATGCTAGATGCTTTTCGTCGGGCGAGAAGGCCGCAATCCCTACTAAGCCGCGGAACTCCCCCAACTTCCTGGCATTGCCTCCCAGGACGGGCATCGTGTACAGCGCCGGTAGGCTCTTTCCCGAGGATGCCATGAAATAGAGAGAATTGCCGTCCTGTGAAAACTTTAGATTGCTTAACCCGCCCTGGGATGGGGGCAGGATCTGAACGTTGCTGCCAGAAGCAGCGTGGAGCAGCCAGAGACTGCCTTTCCCCTCGTCCCGGATGACATGAAGCACATACTTGCCATCGGGCGAGATCGCTGCCACGGTGGCCTTCCCGGAGTCGGTCAACTTATTGATTTGAATTCGCTGAAATGGCCCTGCCGGGCGCTCCGCCGGCCAGCGGTACCACGCCACCGCCGCCAGCACCGCTAACGTGGACAGGCCAGCGGCCCACAACCAGCGGTGGGAGGGCGCGGCCGGCTTGGGCCCCTCTGCTTCGGGTTCATCCAGCCGGATGCGGACGTCGCCGATATCGCGCAGCCGCTGCTTGGGGTCTTTGCGGAGGCAGAGTTCCAGCAGGCGGCACACGCGCGGTGGAGTGTCCTTGGGGAGGACGGAGAAATCGGGCTCGCTGGTGAGCACGGCGGCGAGCCGGTCGGAGATGTTTCCGCTGCCGCCGAACAGCATCTTGCCGGTCAGCAGTTCGTAGAGCACCACGCCAAAGGCCCAGATGTCTGCGCGCTTATCCACCTGCTCCCCGCGGGCCTGTTCGGGGGACATATAGGCTGCCGTGCCGAGAATCATTCCCCGCTCCGTCATCGTGAACGCGGGGGATGTGACGGCGTCAGAGGTGGCGGGTACTGCGGTGGCTTTGGCCAGCCCGAAATCGAGGATCTTTACGGTGCCTTCGGGCGTGACCTTGATGTTGGCGGGCTTGAGGTCACGGTGGATAATCCCCTTTTCGTGCGCCGCTTCCAGGCCGGCCGCAATCTGCCGGGCGTAGCCGATGGCGGTCGCGATGGGGACGGGTCCGGCGAGGTCTGGGCCTTCCACCAGTTCCATCACCAGGTAGTTCGGACCGACGTCATATAGCGTGCAGATGTTCGGATGATTGAGGGCCGAAATCGCGCGGGCCTCGTGCTGGAACCTCCCGATGAACTCCGCGTGGGTCGTCTTGATGGCGACTTCGCGCCCCAACCGCGTGTCGCGGGCTTTGTACACTTCCCCCATGCCGCCTGCGCCAATGCGCGCGACGATTTCGTAGGGGCCGAGTTTGTCACCTGCGGTGAGCGGCTTGGCTTTGGCGGGAGTATTCAGCAGTTGGGCTGCAGGGGTGTCCAGGATTTTGCCGGCGGAATCATGGGCAAGCAGGCGCTCGATCTCGCGCTTCAATTCGTCGTCGCCGCGGCAGGCGTCAGCAAGAAAGGCGCCACGCTCCTCCGGTTCACGCTCCTGCGCCGCGTTGTACAACTCCTCGATTCTGCGCCACCGCTCTGGGTTCATGGTTAGTTAGATTGTAGCTCGCGATCCATCTCATCTAGTAACACGAGTTCCGCCCCCCGCCGATCAAGAATTAGACTAGCAGATGGGGCGTCACTGAACGTTCTCAATCATCATGAGGTGAGCACCGAAGTTGGCAAGCTTGATGAACAGGACGGTCTTCCCGTCCGGCGAAACGCACAGGCCTGGCCAGGTCCGCCCCTCTATCTTTGTCAGCACCCGGCTGGTTTGGGTCGAGAACTGGAAAAACATTAGGGGAAAAGATTCGGCGCCTGGACGACCGACGTAATAGATGCCTTCCTTCACCGGGGCAAACGATACGAGGTTTAAGTACGGCAGTACCTGACGTTCCGCCCCACCGGACAAAGGTCTGGAAAAAAGCGGCCCCGATATTGCTTTGGTATAAAACAGCGTTTGACCATCGACCGATTCGAAGGCTATATATCCTCCGTTCGTAGTAACTTGCTCAGGCGTGCCACCAGCGAAAGGGACTCGCCATATTTGGGAGGTCCCGGTGCGAGTTGAGCGGGAATAGAGCCATTTCCCATCGCGGGACCAGTTGGGCAGCTCCTCGTCCGCAGGTCCGGTCGTAATTTTGCGAGGTTGGCCTCCGGCCGTGTCCATCACGAATATGCTCATGCGGCCATCCTGGCTCTGGGAATGAAATGCTATCCAGCGGCCGTCCGGCGACCATTTGGCCGCCCCCTGATGGCGGCCGACTCGAATTGTCAGTTGAACCGGTTGGGAACCGTCTGCCTGCGCTACCCAGATTTCATCGTCTCCGGAACGGCTGGACTGAAAAAGTATTTTGGAGCCATCGGGAGAATACTGGGGATTATAATCGGCGAGCGACGAGACGACTAAGGGCTCCATGCCACCGCTTAGGTGGTATCGCCAGATATCGGCATCGGGATTGTTCCTTGAAAACACCAGGCGGTTGCCTGAAGGAGAAACTGCCGGGTCGGATGCGCCCGGACCGGCAATTTCCAGTCGCAGCGGCGGTTGGCGGCCGTTGATTCCTGTTCGCCATAGATACGGAATCGTGCCGGCGGTTTGTGACGCCGAGTAGATCAGTGAGTTTCCGTCGCGGCTCCACGTCAAGCCCCAAATGGCAGTACCCTGGCGCATAATTTGCCGCGGACTCCCCCGTGGAGAATATCCGGCATCCAGGTCCTGGATGTGGACATCGCAGGAGATTCCGGACGTACAACCTGCGTAGGCCAGGCTGTGTCCGTCCGGAGAGAACACCGGGGACCGATCCTCCGCCGGAGATTTGGGATTCGAAATTCGGCGAGGCTCGCCGCCAGACGCCGGAACGAGCAGAATCCCGCGATCATTTTGATCAACGAGCGATATTGCGAGCCACTTTCCATCCGGCGACCAAGACATGCGGCAGATTGCAGCAAGCCCGGCCACCTTCCGCTCCGTCCCGCCCAGAGCGGAAACAGTGTAAATGCCGCCTTCCTTGCCAAAACGCCGAAATGCGATCCGCTTGCCATCCGGGGTCCATACCGGGCAACCATCGGCAGTGGGCGATGTAGTGAGCCGCAACGCCTGGGTCTCGCCAACCAGCTTCACATAGATGCTTTGTTTGTCATCTTTCCGGCCAAACCAACTATATGCGATCTGCTTGCCATCCGGCGAGAAACTCGGATTCGACTGGTAGCCTGGATCAGTGGTTACCGGCACAAGCAACGGCTGGGGAAGCTGCGAAACTCGATCTTTCATCAGCCACAACCCCGCACTCAGCAAGGAGAAGAAAATCGCGGCTGCGCCCGCCCACAACCATGTACGCTTGCGAACCAGTGGCGCTATCGGTTTGCCGGGCCCGCGTCCGGATTCGGATGAGTCTTTCACTTCCAACAGGGCCACGCGCACATCGGCCATGCTCTGCGTCCGGCGCGGCGGATCCTTGCGCAGGCAGCGCGTGACAATCTTCTCCAGATCCGCCGGAATGCCCGAGGCAAGCTGACTGACCGGTTTCGGCTCGTCGCGCAGAATCGCAGAGATGGTCGACATGGCAGTCTCCCCGCGAAACGCGCGCTGCCCGGTGGTCATTTCATACAGCACCGCACCGAAGCTGAAGATGTCGGAGCGGACGTCGACGGGCTTCCCTTCGGCCTGCTCGGGAGACATGTAGGACAATGTGCCGAGGATTGCCCCGGCTTCGGTCTGCGTGGATTGCTCGCTATCGAAGTGGGGCACCAGCTTGGCCAGGCCGAAATCGAGCACCTTTGCCAGGCCGTGGTCATCCACCATTACGTTGGCGGGCTTAAGATCGCGGTGGACGATGCCCGCCGCATGCGCCCGGGCCAACGCGTCGGCGATTTGGACGGCAATCTGCAACGTGTCGCCCAGCGGCATTCCCTTGGGCGAGATCAACTGGCCCAGCGTTTTGCCGGCGACGAACTCCATCACGATGAAGTCCACGCCGTCCTGGCGGCCGACGTCGTACAGAGTACAGATGTTCGGATGGTTGAGCGCGGCGACGGCGCGGGCCTCGCGCTCAAAGCGCTCAGAGAACTGCGCCGAGGGCACCTTGATCGCCACAATGCGGCCGACCCGCGGATCGCGGGCCTTGAAGACAGCGCCCATGCCGCCCGCGCCGATGCGCGAAACGATTTCATAGGGGCCGAGCTTGTCTCCGGGTGACAGCGGGCGGGAAGCCAAGAGTTGTGCCACCGGAGAATCGAGGATTTTGCCGCCGGAATCCTTGGCAAGCAGGCGCTCGATCTCGCGCTTCAATTCGTCGTCGCCGCGGCAAGCGCCAGCGAGAAAGGCACCACGCTCCTCCGGTTCACGCTCCTGCGCCGCGTTGTACAACTCCTCGATTCTGCGCCACCGCTCTGGGTTCATGGTTAGTTAGATTGTAGCTCGCGATCCATCT
>CAIRSA010000401.1 GCA_903881085.1 uncultured Acidobacteriia bacterium | reverse complement strand
TTTCATCCGCTGACATGCGGATTGCCATTGATGTAGAACCGCAGCGGCAAGTCCTTGCTTAGAGACAGGCGGATCGCCTGTGCTACCCCGGTCCGCGCGGTCTGTTCGTGGGTAGGACAGCCGATTCGCCTGTCCAGTTTTCATCCGCTGATATGCGGATTGCCTTTGATATAGAAGCGCAGCGGCAAGTCCTTGCTTAGGGACAGGAGGATCGCCTGTGCTACCCCGGTCCGCGCGGTCTGTTCGTGGGTAGGACGGGCGATTCGCCTGTCCAGTTTTCATCCGCTGACATGCGGATTGCCATTGATGTAGAACCGCAGCGGCAAGTCCTTGCTGAGCGTGATACCAATGCGCGGCGAGACGGCGATTTCGAAGGGCTCGACCGGCCAGTCTTCGACACGGAGTTCGCCGCTGGTTATATCCGCGCCATAGTGTTCGCTGCCGATGCCAAGTGCCAGCGTCAATTTGCCGGGCCCGTTGGTCAGGCCCTTGCCACGCCTCCGTTGGCGTATGACGTCCTCGCCAGCCACCGGCTCCAGCGCGCGCAGCAGCACGCAGCCGGCGCGGCCTTCCGCCTCGGCGACGATGTTCAGACATCGGTACATGCCGTAGATGAGATAGACATAGGCATGGCCTGGCGGACCGAAGATCACCTTCGTTCGCGGCGTAATGCCGCGGGCGGAATGTGCAGCCAGATCGCCTTCCGAAAGGTAGGCTTCCACCTCAACGATGCGCCCGGCAGTCGCGCCGTGGACGAGCACTTTGCCCAACAGTTCGCGGGCAACGGTAACGGTATCGCGGGCATAGAATTCGCGAGGCAGTATCGGCATTCCGATTCATGATAACCTGTCGCTGAGAGCATGCGGCTGTTTACGGCGATCGATCTATCGGATGAAGTGCGCGCCAACATCGAGGAGTTACAGGCGAGGTTGAAACCAACTGCCCCGATTCAATGGAGCCCCTCTTCGAACCTGCACATTACAACCAAGTTCATCGGGGCGTGGCCGGAGGCGCGGTTGGAGGAGTTGCAGGCCTCGCTGCGGGCAATCCCGCCGGTTGGCCCCATAGAAATCCGCATGCGCGGAGTGGGCTGGTTTGCCAAGGGCGGCACGCCGCACAGCTTCTATGTGGGTGCAGAAGCGCCGCCGGCTTTGTATGTGCTGGCGAAGGCCACCGATCAGGCCGCCAATGCGCTAGGCGTAGAGCTGGAGAGCAAGCCGTACACGCCTCATTTGACGCTGGCGCGCATCCGCGGCCAGCAACCTCTCGATGCGCTGCGGCAGGCCGTAAAGGAGTTGGAGCCGTTGGAGCTTGGAAGCTTCAGCGCATCGCGATATCATCTCTATGTGAGCGAGCCAGCACAACGCGGAACCATTTATACGAAGCTCGCGGACTTTTCCCTAATTCCATGACAGTCATCCTAGTGTTACTCGCCGCTTACCTTATTGGCGGAATCCCGTTCGGCTACCTGTTGGTGAAGTGGAAAACTGGCCGCGATGTGCGCGCCATGGGGAGCGGCAACATCGGCGCCACAAACGTGCTGCGTACCAGAGGCCGTATGGCGGGGGTGGTCACGCTGCTGCTGGATGGCGGCAAGGGCTATCTGGCGGTGTGGCTGGCAGCCCACTTCCTGAACGGCTCGGAGCTGTGGATGAGCGCCGCGGCTGCCGCCGTGGTGGTTGGCCATGCGTTCCCGGCTGTGCTGAAGTTCCAGGGCGGAAAAGCCGTGGCTAGTTTCGTCGGAGCGTTCCTTTGCCTGCAGCCCGTGCCAGTGCTGGCGACGCTGCTGATCTTTATTGCGGTAGTCGCCGCAACTCGTTTTATATCTTTGGGTTCTATTTTGGGTGCGGCGGCCTTCCCGTTCGCTGTGTGGCTGATTTCACACCCCGGGGCGCCGGCGATTTTGAGCGCGGCGGCATGCAGCACGCTGGTGATCTGGCGGCATCATGAGAATATCGGGCGGTTGCTGGCAGGGACGGAGAATGTTTTCCGGTTTGGAGGAAAGCGTTGAGCATGCTTTGTGTATTGGGAGCGGGGAGTTGGGGAACCGCTCTAGCGATGGCGCTTTCGCCGCGGTTTGATTCGGTACGGCTGTGGGTTTATGAACAGGATCTGGCTGAACGGATGCGCGCAACGCGCGAAAACGATGTATTTCTTCCCGGTTTCCGCATTCCAGAAAACGTGGCGTTTGTCAGTAGTATTGCCGATTCGATAGATGGAGCAGATTTTGTGCTCGGCGTGATGCCAAGCCATCATGCGCGGCGGGTGTACACGGAAGCCTTGCCTTATTTGCGGCCTTCCATGACGCTGGTGAGCGCAACAAAGGGCCTGGAGACCTCTAGTCTGTTGCGGATGTCCGAAGTAATTCAACAGGTTACGGGGTATCCAGTGGCGGTGCTTTCGGGGCCAACCTTTGCCAGGGAGGTTGCCAGAGGCGAGCCGACCGCGCTAGTAGTGGCGTCTGAGGATTTAGTACTGGCAAGTAGGGTACAATCAGGGTTTTCCGGTCCTGTATTCCGGCTATATACGAATGCAGACCCGATTGGCGTTGAAATAGGCGCCGCACTAAAGAACGTAATTGCAATCGGTGCCGGTGTTTGCGCGGGGTTGGGACTGGGTAGTAACAGCATGGCGGCATTGATCACGCGAGGCTTGGCGGAGATCACCCGGCTGGCCGTGTCGCTTGGCGGTAAGCCATTGACAATGGCTGGGTTAGCAGGATTGGGCGATCTGGTACTAACATGTACCGGAGAGCTGAGCCGGAATCGTACGGTTGGCACGGAGTTGGCCAAGGGGCGGAAGTTGGACGAGATTGTGAGCGGCATGAAGATGGTGGCCGAAGGGGTTCAGACGACATACGCGGCGGTGGATCTGGCGAAAAAACAGGGCGTGGAGTTACCTATAGCGGAGCAAATGGATGCAATTTTCCGCCATGGCAAGACGCCCCGTGAAGCAATTCGGGAGTTAATGGAGCGCTCGTTAAAAGGGGAGTAAAATCTCCCGCAACCTTCCGTTATGGACCGTGTTAACAAAGATATGACGGCCGTTGCCGCACTCGAACGCGATGCCGAACTGATGTTAAGGGTTCGAGCCGGTGACGACTCTTGCTTCGCGATTCTGTTAGAAAAGCATCGGGGTCCGCTAGTTCATTTTCTGTATCGGATGGTGCAAAATCAGGCTGTGGCGGAAGAACTGGCGCAGGAGGCATTCCTTCGCGTCTACCGCTCAAGGTCGACCTACGAGCCAACCGCGAAATTCACTACCTGGTTGTTCCGTATCGCCAATCATCTGGCACTGAACTGGATTCGAGATGGCAAGAACGAGCGTGGCCAGGAGAGTCTGGACCAGGCGACAGACGATGGCCAGGTAAGGCAGGTTTCAGACCGTCAGCCGACGACGGAGCAGCAGATGATCCGCAATGCTCGCATGGAAGAGGTGCGGAGAGCGATTCAGTCGCTGCCTGAGAAACAACGCTCGGCGGTGCTCATGCACAAGTACGAGGAGATGGAATACACGCAGATTGCAGGCGTTTTAGAGTGTTCCGAGTCCGCAGTGAAGTCGTTATTGTTTCGCGCGTATGAGACGCTGCGTTCGCGACTGGCGCATATGGCCTAGATTTAGTAAGTGGGAGTTGGAATATGAACTGTCCATTAGAGAATAACAATTCGGAGATTTTGTTGGACTACTGTTCACACCGGCTGTCGGAGGAATCGACGCTGATGGTGGAATTGCATCTGGAATCGTGCCAGGAGTGCAAGGCCGTCGCGACTTCTCAGATGGCGGTTTGGGATGCACTGGATGAGTGGGAAGCCGCGCCGGTCTCGGCCGACTTCGATCGCCGGCTGTACGAGCGCATAGAGCAGCGTGGTACAGGCTGGTGGTCGCGGCTGATGGGTTTTACGAGCGGCATTCAATTCCGTCCGGCATTTACGTTGGGAGCGGCTTGCGCTACAGTAGTTTTTGCTTTGATGCTGCGTGGACCGATGGTCCCGGTATCGGACTCTTTCGATCCTTCGGTCAGGATTGAAGCGGCCGAGTTGGAGCAGGCGGAGCGGGCATTGGAAGATATGGACATGCTCCACAAGTTGGGCGTTGTGGCCATGTCCTCAGATATGAAGCAAGAAGAACATACACTTTAGATTCGAATTACTGTCCATGACGTACAGGGTCTACATCCCGATTGTCTGCGTGGCACTGGCTGCGATGCCTGGTTTTGCCGATGGGCCGGCCAAACCGAAACCGGCACCGGCTACGAAGAACCAGAGCGCGCCGGTGGCTCCGCGCATCCAGGCGCCAAGGCCGGCTGCAGCGAACGGAATCGGGGCACCGGCCGTGCAGCGGCTGATGGCCATGACGCCCGAGGACAGGAAGAAGGCCCTGCAAAAACTCCCGCCCGAGCGGCGCAAGCAGTTGGAAGAGCGATTGCGGCAGTATGAGAGACTTTCGGCCACACAAAAAGATAAGATCCACGGTCTCTCTCCTGAACAACAGGCTCATCTGCGCCGGTTGTACCAACGATTTAACAACTTCCCTGCTGAGCGCCAGGGTGCGCTGCGTACCGAAGTGCAGAAGATGCAAGGACTCTCCGATCCAGAGAGGCGTGCACGCATGAATTCCGATGAATTTCGCAACCGCTACAATCAGCGTGAGCAGGCTTTGCTTGGGGAATTGGCGAAAGCAGTTCCCAGCAACTGATTTGGGCTCTTCGCTATAGCTTCGTCGGACTGGCCGATTACCAAGAAGAATCCAAGTGACATCCTCGGTTCAATCCGTGTCCATCCGAATGGATCCGTGGCGAATTCGTCTTGAAGTCTTTCCCAACTGTAATGCTTAAGAAATTTGGCCACGGATCCACTCGGATGGACGCGGATAAGAAACGGAACACATGTTTAAGCGCGACCATTCCATTCACGGCAAAACCTCGAAGCCGGAACCTAAACGCGAAAAACAAGTGGCATTGAATTGCAAATCTGCCCCACATCGGCTGAGAGATGACACTGAAAACGAAGGAATTCCAGAAAACGAAATGTCAACGTAGCGCTTAAGGGCAGGCGGATCCTCCTTCGCTAAAGCTTCGGCGGACAGGTCGCCGGTCAAGCCTTCAGATTCATTCTGACAGTAACGAAACTAAATACTCACCTTTTTGATAGTTTTCTTAAACTTTTTTGGCACCTTTCCCTACAGATTGCGCTATTAGTTATGTGGGCTTGTTAACACCCACCTGGGGAAAAACGCATGGAAGAGATCCTGATCGAATTCAGCAAGTCATCCGAGCCTAAACAGAAGTTACGAGGAGCCATGTTGTTCAGTTCGAACAACCATGGCGGCCCAGTTTATGTTTTGGAGGAGGGCTACTCCAAAATTGTGACGATAGCCCCGGATCAGCGCGAGACGATCTTTCGCTGTGATGGGCCAGGCTCGATTCTAGGCTATTCCGTATTGGACGGACGGTCACAGATCAGGAGTTCGGCACAGATGATCACCAGCGGCGTGGTGCGGGAGATCCCGGCAGCGAAATTTGACCATCTATTACGTTCCGATTTCCGCATCTGGCGCTGGCTTGCCCAGCAGGAGGCTAAGCAGCGCGAGTCGCTGGAAAAACGGCTGGAGATCATGGGACTGGCCGACGCCAAACAGCGGATCCGTGCGCTGCTACCGCACCTGATTCGAGAATGCAGTTTTCCGCTGCAGCCGAATGGATCGTTTATCATACCGCTAAAGCAAAGTGAGTTGGCGAGCTTTGCCGGGGTCACACGGGAAACCACCTCCGCCACGCTGAATGCGCTTTGCAGGCAAAAGCTGATTGAGATTCTGCGTGGGCGGATTGTGATTCCCGATCTTGCGGCGCTGGAAAACGCGGGGCCCATTGAGACCTCGTCAATCCAGTCCAGCCGCCATGATGCCGATTTGCTGTCGCAGGCGGCAAGTAGTTTTTGAGTCAATTGACTAAATTGTTACTAACCGAAGTCCAGGGGCAATTCTCTGGATATCGTCTGGATCGCTGGTAACCACGGCTTGCTCTTTCCGCTGTGCGCATAGGGCGACGTGGGCATCGACGCTATCGGAAGTACCGGTCCGGGCGAGGAGAAGGCCTACTGCCGTGGCAGCGGGGCCATCGAGTGGGACCAAGTCCGTGTTGGGCTGGCGGATCAGCCGCGACAAACGAGCTTGCCTGGCTGGACTACGCATGGCTTGCGACAGCGCAGTGGTTGGAATCGTTATTCGCATACCGCTCTCCTGTATGCGGGCGAGCAAAGCGATTACCCGGCGGTCATTGCGATCAAGGGCGATCAGTCCGCCTGCATCGAAGGTGACGCCCTTCACGCGGCCTTGCCGTTGCGGACGCCTCGACGTTTGGGCGCAGCGAGAATCCCGTCTGCCCAATCGCGCTCCTTCTTGGTGAGCGGGCCTCCAGTCTGCGCAAGTGCCTCCTGAAGCATATCTTTCCAGCCGGCGGCGTCGGAAAGGGCGATTCCGACGGCGTGTTTGATGAATGCTGAGGTATTAGCGGTCTGGCCGGCAGCAACTAAGGCACGGATTTCCTGAAGTTGCTGGTCCTCGAGGGTGATGGTGATTTTAACAGTCGCCATACCGATTACCATACCATGAACCAGCCGGCTAACTAAAGAATCTGGGGAGGCGGATTCGACGGAGTGCCAATCCAATACCACTCGGTTTCTACATTCGGCTGTTCTTTGAGTTAGTATTTGCACAGGCGAATCGCCCAATGTCACTAAGCACCTCCATCTTTCCTGGATTTTAACTACGAGGGATCGCTAGGAGGTGCTTTTCCGTTTCGGAAATTGATTACGCCTGGGCCAGGTTTCGCGCGGATAGCTTCTTGGTTTCTTTCTGCGTGGAATTTTCACGTGCGCAAAGTCTTCGAGCATTTCGTCCATGAGTTGTTGGCGTTCTTTAGTGGTCTTGGCCTTGTCGAAGGCCGGCAGATAGGCATTGATGATGTCTTGCGACCGTGAGAAACTTAGCTCGCGTGGATTGATACTGAGCTTCCTGGCTGCTGTGTTCATTGCGTCGCGAGTGAGATTATATGCGGCCACTGCGAGCACCAGTTCTTTTTCCGCCATCGCCTTGGACTGGACATTCAAGGTTTTTAAGCGAACCTCCCCCTTCAAGGCCCGCAAGTCGGTTTCTATATTCCACCTGTACCCGTACAACTCCAGAACCTTGGCCGCAGGCAGAGCCAGCGTCGTGAACAGGTATAGCTTCATGAACTGTCCTCCCTTGTCAGCGATCTTGAAGGCTAGCAGCCGGCCTTGAACAACGGCCTCGGCCTGGATTTCCCGATTTTTGCGTAGATCATCCCGAGAAGGCTTCCAATGGACCACTCGGTCGGTCCCTGCAGGAGGCAGCACGCCCCCATTTAATTTGCTCGCCCGCATATCGGTGAGCCGGAAAAGCGACGCATGCTTGTTGTGGTGCGCATGGTACGCCATCGAGAATACGCCAAAGTTCCGGTCCCCCAGAACCACCGAATTTTCCGGCAGGCGGGGAATGATTTGTTTGGCCAGTGCTTGTTCGCTTACCGGCTGATCGCCGTACATCGGTCCGAAGCTGGGTCGCGTAGCCAACCCGCTGACCACATCGTGCGCCACCACCACTCGCATCATAGGCCAGTGCGACTCGCAATGCTGGTTGGCTGTAGGGGGATAGGCCTTTGCTAAATCCTCGCTGTGCGAAGTGCCGATAGAGGAACCATCCAGCAAGAACACCGTTCGTTCTATGCCGGGCAGCATCTTGGGCTGCGCACGCACGGATTCGAAGATCAGGTCACTCACCGCTTCAGCCACCTCCAGAGGCAAACGTGTCCGGGCCTGTGAATAGGCACTGGTATTGGGCGACAGCTTCTTGCCTTTAACCAGTCCGACAAATGCTTGTATGGCTCCACGCCGGCTCTCTTGAACCGCTATCGAAAGAGTACCCTTGGGATGCAAACGCTGATAAATCATCAGCCAGATTAAAGCCCGCGCGTTCAGAGGCCCACTCTGGGAGAACGCAGAATGCCCCTTTAACATCTGGTTTACGCGCTCCTGAGTAACGATTTGCTGATATCGCTCGAAAGGTGCGTTCAAGTCCTTCCACCGCTCGTTATCGCCAGAGTCGACTGTCTCTATATGCCGATTTTTAAACGCATTCAATGTATGTTACACGGAGGATCGCGATTTGTCCAGCGGATAACCGGCCAATCCGGCTAATCTGCAGTCGTCCAGTCGGCGTGTTTCATTTTGTTTCAGCTGGCATTTGGGTAGAATTTAGCACCCGCAAGACATTGAGACCTCAAGACTTTTATTTTCAGTTGACATGTTTGGTAGACGGGTCATACTAATGAAGAGCGTTGTTTGTCGCCTGAAGAGGATTCACGGGCGAATCCCATAAAACTCGGCGAAGATTGGCCGGTCAACCAGCGAAATCTTTCGAAGAGACTGCTTAGTGACATTGGGCGAATCGCCTGCGCCACCCATGGACATCCGATTTGTCGAAGGGTGAGGCGGGTAATGCGCTTGCGAAAAATGTCTTTTAGATATTCCCCGCCATTGCTCATTGGAAAAGCCGAGTGGCATTGGACTGCCAATCGGCCCCACGATTGGGATACAATGAATCGCATTCCATCTGGCGGATAATTTTGACACCTTCCAAATATAGAAAGAGGACAGTTGTACTGGTGGTCGCGGGATTAATTGAACGCGACGGACAGATCCTCATCGGCCAGCGCAAGCGCGGTGACCGCCACGCTTTCAAGTGGGAATTTCCCGGCGGCAAGGTGGAACAGGACGAGGATCCCAAAGCCGCACTGGCCCGCGAATTGAAGGAAGAACTCAATATCACTGCGGAAATCGGCCCGGAAATACTGCGCTACGAACACCTCTACCCCAACGGCACGCTCATCCTGCTGATTTTTTGCCGGGTCAACTCGTTCACCGGCGAGCCCGTGAACCGCGCCTTTGAACAGATCCTGTGGGAAAAGGCCGAGCGGCTCACCGAATACGATTTTCTGGACGGCGATACCGACTTTGTTCGCCGCCTGGCGCGCCACGAGATCTAGACGTTGGTACAATAAGGGTTCCCCACATGGAACGCGCTGGCCGTCTGATCGGAAAATTGAAAGTCTCGAGCAAAGTCACTACGCCTGAACAGATGGCGCAGGCGGCTTGGCCTGCGGCAGTCGGCAAGCGCCTGGCTGACCGCACGGGCCGCGTCACGCTCTATGGCACAACCATGGTGGTAGACGTTGAGGACGCGATCTGGCAATCACAACTAACTCCCATGAGCGGCCAGATCCTGGCTAAGATCGAAATGTTGCTGGGCTCGGGAGCCATCCAAAAGCTGGAGTTTCGCATCGGTGTCATGCGCCGGCGGCCGCAGAAAGTGGAGAAGCCTTCGCCGCTGTTCGATGAAGGCGATGGCATCCAAGACCCGTCGTTCCGTAAGATTTACATTGCATCCCGCAGAAGGGCTTCCGCGTGAAAATAACCGAAAAAGAGGTCCGGTATGTTGCCGGACTCGCTAACCTGTCTCTATCCCAGGAAGAGATTTTGAAATTCGCACACGACCTGGATGACATTCTTTCGCACATGGACAAGCTGAATGAGCTGGATACCAGCGGTGTGGAGCCGATGGCTCAGGTGTTGTTTGAAGGCGGCGAAACCGATGCGTTGCGCGAAGACGAAGAGCGCGCGCCGCTGGCGAACGCCGTTGCCGTGGCCAACGCTCCGCTGACCAGCGGTGGCTATTTCAAGGTGCCGAAGGTGATCGAGCGATGAACATTCCCGCACTCACTATTGGCGCAGTGAAAAAGAGCCTCGCCGAAAAAGAGATCAGCGCAGTCGAACTGGCGCAGGAAGCCTTGCGCTTCGCCAAAGAAGAGAACCCAAAGACCAACGCCTACCTGCTGTTCAGCGATGAGCGGGCAGTTGCCGCGGCGCAGGCCGTGGACGCACAGATCGCGCGCGGCGAAACGCTTGGCCCTCTGGCGGGCGTGCCGATCGCGGTGAAAGACGTGATCGTCACCAAGGGCGTGCGCACCACCTGCGGCTCAAAGCTTTTGGAACACTACATTCCGCCTTACGATGCCACGGCGGTCCAGCGGATTGAAGCGGCGGGCGGCGTGATCATCGGCAAGACCAATTGCGATGAGTTCGCCATGGGCTCGTCGAATGAGAATTCGGCGTATGGACCTGTTCGGAATCCTGTAGCTTTGGACCGCGTTCCCGGCGGCTCCAGCGGCGGTTCCGGCGCGGTTGTGGCGCAGGGTACGGCAGTAGTTTCGTTGGGCTCGGACACGGGCGGATCGATTCGGCAACCGGCGAGTTTTTGCGGCGTAGTCGGCGTGACTCCTACCTATGGACGCGTGTCACGCTACGGATTGGTGGCCTTTGCCAGTTCGCTCGATCACATCGGGCCGTTCGCGCGCAATGTGTCCGATGCGGCGACACTGCTACAGGTGATGGCGGGGCGCGATGCGATGGATATGACCTCCGCCGCTGCACCAGTGCCTGATTATGCGGCCAGCTTTGGCAAGCCCGTTAAGGGCATGAAGATCGGACTTCCGAAGGAGTACTTCGAAGGTCTGGCGAGCGAGACCGGCGACCGCATTCGCGCTGGCGTAGCGCTGCTGGAACAGCAGGGTTGCGAAGTGCATGAGATCAGCATGCCGCACACCAGCTATGCCATCGCCACTTATTACATCATCGCGACGGCCGAGGCGAGCGCAAATCTGGCGCGTTACGATGGCGTGCGTTACACAACGCGGTCTGCCAACAGCGCGACACTTTCCGACATGTATACGAAGTCGCGCGGAGAAGGCTTCGGCGACGAGTGCAAGCGCCGCATCATGCTTGGCACCTACGTTCTGAGTTCCGGCTACTACGACGCCTACTACATCAAGGCGCAGCGCGTACGCAGCCTGATTGCGAAGGATTTCGCCAACGCCTTTGAACAGGTGGATGCCATTGTCACCCCTGTTTCTCCGTTTCCAGCATTCAGGATAGGAGAGAAGACAAGTGATCCAATCCAAATGTATCTCTCCGACATCTATACAATTACCGGTTCGCTGGCAGGTGTTCCCTGCATGAGCGTGCCGTGCGGCGTGACGGGCGAGGGACTGCCCGTTGGCATGCAGATTTTGACGAAGCATTTTGGCGAGGAGAAGATGTTCCAACTCGCCCACGCGTTTGAACAAGCCGGCGGATTCGCCGTTTAAGGAGAACCACAGATTATGGCATTTACATTACCCGCACTTCCCTACGCAACCGATGCGTTGGAACCGCACATCGACAAAGCAACCATGGAAATCCACCATGGCAAGCATCACAATGCTTACGTGACCAATCTGAACAAGGCGCTGGAAGCAGCACCGGAACTGGCTGACAAGAGCCTGGCCGAAATGCTGGCCGACAACCTGGCCATCGTGCCGGATGCCATCAAAGGACCTGTGCGCAACAATGGCGGCGGCCATGCGAACCACTCGCTCTTCTGGGAATTGATGTCGCCCACAGGCGGCGGCGTTCCCACGGGCAACCTGGGCGCAGCGATCACGGCCGCGTTCGGTTCGTACGATGCGTTCAAGGAAAAGTTCGCCGCAGCTGGCGTTGGCCGGTTCGGATCGGGCTGGGCCTGGCTGGTGAAGAATAGCGACGGCACCGTGGCGATTACTTCTTCGCCGAACCAGGACACGCCTGTGATGGAAGGCAAGACGGTCGTTCTTGGCTTGGATGTTTGGGAGCATGCGTATTATTTGAAGTATCAGAATCGCCGTCCGGATTATATTGCGGCGTTCTGGAATGTTGTGAACTGGGCTAAGGCCGAAGAGCTGTATAACGCGTAAGAGGGCATGAAGGGGACAGCCCGCACTGTCCGC
>CAIRSA010000400.1 GCA_903881085.1 uncultured Acidobacteriia bacterium | reverse complement strand
TCTGCCGCGAGTTGGCTCCGCACTCATCCACCCTACGATAAACGATCAGGCTGGTTTTGTCCAGCTAATTCGACCAAGGTACCTGAACTGTTACCTTCGTTCCAAGCGTGTTCGGCAAAGTCTTCTCTGCCCAGGCAATGAATTCAGGCGCTTCGTAAGTGTTGATGCCCGTCTGCTGCGAGATGTTCGAGCGTAACGTTTCGGCCGAGGCGAAGAAGAACAGCTTGTCTTTCAGCACCGGGCCGCCGAGCGTGCCGGTGAGCAGATGCTTGCGGAACGGCGCGTACTTAGTGGTGAAGACTGTGCGCGAATAGAGTTCCTGATTTGTGAATGTATAGTTGCCGGAGCCATGAAATTGATTGGAGCCGCTCTTGGTAACCAACTGCACACGCACGCCGCTGCCTTTCGACTGCTCCGCAGAGAAGCCGTTCACTTGGATGGCAATCTCCTGAATAGTATCGGAATTCGGCGAGAGGTTCGTAGTTCCCTGCAGAATATTGCTGTTGGTGCTGAGCCCGTCGGTTGAATAATTGTTGCCGCTCATGTTGCGGCCGTTGGCGCTGTAGTCGATCTGACGTTCGTTGGCGTAGTTGTCGCGCGAGTTGGAGTTGCCGAAGTCGCCGATGCCGGTTACTCCGGGGGCCATCGTAGCAAGGCTCAACGCGTCGTGGCCCTGCAGCGGCAGGTCGAAGATCTCGTCGGCAGTGAAGCGACCCATCAATTTGACGTCTGACTGTTCCACCGCCGTCACCTCTGCCGAGACATCCACTCGTTGTGTTGCGCCGGAAACCTGCATCGTTATATCTGCGGCAGTGGTCTGTCCAGCCAGCAATTTCACGGTGATCACTTTGCCATCGAAGCCGGCGTGCCTGCCGGACAGCTCGTAGTCGCCCGGGGCGAGGCTACTGAAATGATAGACGCCGGAATCGCCGGTGGTGGCGGTTTTCATAACACTGGTAGCCAGACTCTTGAGTTGGACCATAGCGGCCACGATGGGCGCACTTTGCTGGTCCTGAACGGTACCTTGCAGACTGCTGTTGAACTGCGCGCTGAGAGGCGCGGAAATGAGGAGGAGCAACGTTGCGCGGGCCTGAGTGGTTCGAATCATTGGAATCTCCTGAGAAACTCTATCACTTTTCAGATTGGTGCTGATAATATCGTTTCTAAACGTATGACCAAACTCTTCCTCTTACTTTCCGCGCTTCCAGTGCTTGCACAACAACCCGCTGCGTTCACGAAATCGTGCGTTGCATGTCACGGTGAAGGCGGGCGCGGCAGCGCGCAGGGTCCGGGCCTGGCGATGAATCCGCGCGTGGCGGAGAAAAGCGCCGACGAAATGAGCGCGTACCTTCAGCAGGGCAATCCTGGTGCGGGCATGCCCTCATTCTCGGATCTTTCCGCCGCTGATATGAAGGCACTGACGGGCTATCTGAAGCGGATCAATAACGACACGATCGTTGGTCCAGTGACAGCAATGGAGCCGGGCATCAACAAGTCGTCGTGGCCCGAACCTGGTCCGGGAGATTGGGTCACCTACAACGGCGACATGAGCGGCAACCGCTACAGCCCGCACAAAGAAATTCGCACTTCGAATGTGGTCGGGTTGAAGCTAAAGTGGGTATTTCCCATTGCACACTTTGGCCTCGAGGCAACTCCTCTGGCAGCCGACGGCGTGCTGTATGTGACGGGTCCGAACCAGGTGTATGCGCTGGATGCCACCAACGGCAATCCGTTGTGGCACTATTCGCGGCCGCAGACGCAGGGACTGGCGGGCGATGCAAAACTGGGAACCAACAAAGGCGTGGCTCTTCGCAAGAACAAGGTCTTCTTTGAAACCGACAACGCACATCTGCTTGCGCTCGATCGCGCAACGGGCAAACTGCTGTGGGAGAAAGAACTGGCCGAGCGCCATCAGCCGCCATACGGCGGAACCGTGGCACCGCTGATTGTGGACGATATGGTAATCGTGGGGATTGCCGGAGGCGATCATGGAATTCGCGGCTTCCTTTCGGCATACCATGCAGACACCGGTGAACTGGCGTGGAAACATTGGACCGTTCCTGCCAAGGGCGAGCCGGGCATTGAGACGTGGAAGGGCAGCGAGCCTGTTGGCGGAGGCGGAGCAACATGGCTCACCGGTTCCTACGATGCATCGACCAGCACCTTGTATTGGGCAACGGGCAATCCGTGGCCGGATAGCGATGACCGCGACCGCCCGGGCGACAATTTGTACACCAACAGTGTGATCGCATTGGATGTAAAGACGGGCAATCAGAAATGGTATTACCAGTTCACGCCGCATGACTTGAAGGATCGCGACGCAACTGAGCCGAACGTGCTGGTAGACACAACATATGGCGGAAAGCCCATGAAGCTGCTGCTGCACGCCGATCGCAACGGCTTCTTCTATGTGCTCGATCGCACGACTGGAAAAGTGCTGATGGCAAAGCCATTCATTAAGCGCGTCGACTGGGCGAAGGAGATCGGCGCGGATGGAAGGCCCGTCGTGATTGATCCGAAAGGATGCCCCGCCGATGCAGCCAATTGGGATTCCACCGCCTATTCGCCAACTACGCGGCAATACTATTTGATTGCCCTCGAAGAGTGCACTGGCAAGCCGACCGGCTATCCGAATCAGACCGGCCAGCGTTATCTTCGGGCAATCAACATCGACACCGGCGCCATTGAATGGGAGGTGCCGCAGCCAGGGCCTGCACGTGCAAAGACGTGGTCGGGCGTGCTGGCTACAGCTGGCGGATTGGTGTTCTATGGCCAGCCCAATGGCGGCTTCACTGCGGTGGACCAGAAGACCGGCAAGGTGCTGTGGCAGTTCCCTACCAACGTCCGCATGAAGGGCTCGCCCATGACGTTCATGATGGGCGGGCACCAGTTCGTGGCAGTAGCCGCCGGGCCGATGATCCTCTGTTTCGGACTGTAGCGCCTTAATGTCCCAAGCGGAGCAGCTTCACGGTATTTTCCCAAGTGATCTGCCGCATCAGTTCCGGAGAGGCTAATTCCTTCAGCACTGCCAGCGTCTGGCGCGCAATGCAGTTGCCGGCCTTTACGCCACCGCCACGGCCATCGGAACATGGGCAATCGCTGCCGAACATCAACTTGGCACGGTGGCGCGTGAGAAATGGCGTCGTGAAATCCTTGTCGCGTGAAACTGCGTTGCGGCCAGAGCCCGCCGACAGATCGCCGTACATGTTTTCGTAATCGGCGAGCAACCTGTCGGTCAAACCTCCCGCTTTCACCGGACCTGTTGGATAGCCCTTCTCATTGCCCGGCTCGCTGCTCACATGCGCCCACCAGGTCTGGCCATGCCCGATGAAGGTGGTCTTGGGAAACGCTTTCAGCAATGCAGGTAGGCGGCGAATTCCCGTATTGAAGTTTCCTTCTTCCAGGTGAAACAGAACCGGAACGCGGAACTCGGCGGCAACGGCATAAACGCGACGCATCTCGGGGCCATCGACATCGACGGCATACTTCATTTCGCCGATTCCGATCGCTCCGCCTTTGAGCGCGGCGGTGAGTTGGCGAACGGCGTCTTGCGCCATGATATCGATACGGGCGAAGCGCACAAAGTGTTTTGGGTCGGCTTGCGCGGTCTTGCGGCTATGGTCTTCCAGACCGATCGCCCCGCCCAGCAGAACGGCTCGATCCACGCCGCTGCCTTCCATGTGCGCAAGCTCGGTGGATTCACCTCGCGGATGCAGGTGGATATCGAATACGGGCACGCCCCAAGGCTCGCCGGCGAACAGCGGCTTGGCCGCCGCGCCAAGAGATGCAATCAGGTAGTCACGTCGCGTCATAATCTACTAGCTTAGCTTGACATGGACCCCCGAGATCTTATATCAATAACTCTCCATCTATGTGGCAGCAAAATTACGTTCCCTTGTCCGATAGCCTTGCCCTGTCAGCGACGGTCGCGGCGCTACCGATTTTCACTCTGCTCTTTTTATTAGGCGTTCTGCGCAAGCCTGCATGGTTCGCGGCGATTTGCGGCCTGGCCACCGCCACTGCCGTTGCGCTATTCGCGTATGGGATGCCGCTGAACACGGCGGTGAGTTCCATCGCTTATGGCGCAGCGTTTGGATTATGGCCCATCGGATGGATTGTGTTCTCTGCCATTCTCCTTTACAGGTTGACGGTTGAGACGGGAAAGTTTGAAATCGTCAAAGATTCCATCGGCAGTTTGACGCCTGACCGGCGATTGCAAGCATTGCTGATCGCCTTCGCATTCGGCGCATTCATTGAAGGTGCGGCCGGCTTCGGAAGCCCAGTCGCCGTTGCGGCGGCAATGCTCACTGGACTTGGCTTTTCGCCCTTCTACGCGGCCGGCATCTGCCTGCTTGCAAACACCGCGCCGGTGGCGTTTGGGTCAATTGGGATCCCCGTGACAACGCTGGCCGGAATTACAGGTCTTTCTGCCAATGCGCTGAGCGGCGCTGTGGGCCGCATCTGCGCTCCGCTGTCGGTGTGCGTTCCGTCCTACTTGATCTTGGTGATGGGCGGATTCAAAGCATGGCGCGGCGTCGCTCCGGCTGCGATCTTGTGCGGAGTCGTTTTTGGAGGCGTACAGTTTCTGGTTTCGAATTATCATGGCCCGCTTTTGGTTGATATCTTGAGTTCACTTTCGGCCATCGGCTGCATGGTTGTGCTGATCAAAGTATGGAAGCCCAAGGACGTGTTTGTGCTGGAAGGCGACCATAAAGCGCAAGTGGTAAAGCACCATCCTACCGGCGAGATTCTCATGGCGTGGATGCCCTATTTCCTGCTGGTGGTGTTCGTGTTGCTGTGGGGCCAGGAAGGGATCAAGGCGGAACTCAACAAGTTCACGATTAATGTGGCGTGGCCGGGATTGCATAACCTGATTCAACGAATGCCTCCGGTGGCGGCGAAGGCTTCGCCTTACGCGGCGATGTACGCGTTCAACTGGCTTTCTGCTGCCGGCACGTCCTGCCTGTTTGCAAGCCTTGTTGCGGCTTTGTTGCTTGGTGTTTCGCCGGGCAAGTTCGCGCGTATTTTCGGTGACACCTGCAAACAGCTCGCATTCCCGATGCTCACGATTGCTACCGTATTGGGGCTGGCTTTTTTGATGAATTATAGCGGCGCAACCGCGACGCTTGGTCTGGCTTTTGCCGCCACGGGCGTGCTGTTCCCGTTCTTCAGCGCACTGTTGGGATGGTTGGGCGTGTTCCTCACCGGCAGCGACACTTCGGCCAATGCGCTGTTTGGGAACTTGCAGGTGGTGACCGCAACAAAGCTGGGTCTGGATCCGGTGCTGATGGCCGCGGCGAATTCCAGCGGCGGCGTAATGGGAAAGATGATCAGTTTGCAAAGTATCGCCGTTGCCGCGGCAGCCACGGGAATGGCCGAAAGCGACCAGTCGAAGCTATTCCGGTTCACTTTGCGCCACAGCATCTTCCTTGCGTGCATGATTGGCCTTATTACAGCGCTGTATGCTTACTTAAAATAGAAATCGGGCCTTGACCGGCCCGTTTCAGTTGGTTATGCTTCTAGTCAGGTGAAGACTATCCTGTCAATGTCTGACAGTGGCTGGCATAGCTGAAGAACCGCGGAGGAAACGTTGAACCTTCTGTTGTTCGGACCGCCCGGATGCGGGAAAGGGACCCAATCTGTGCGCATTACGCGCTGGCTGGGTATTCCGGGTATCTCTACGGGGGAGATGCTGCGAGAAGAAGTAGCAAGTGGGTCGGAACTCGGGCGCGAGATCACTTCGATCCTGTCTGCCGGAGGTCTGGTTAATGACGAGCTTGTCAATCGCATTTTGACAAGGCGAATTGCGCGTGACGACTGCCGCAATGGCTTTCTGCTTGATGGCTATCCGCGAACTCTATCGCAGGCGCGTTTTCTGGAGAAGCATCTGGATTCGGCCGGGTTGGCGCAACCGCTGGTATTACACTTAGATGTTCCGTTGGGCGATCTAAAACGTCGCATTGCCGCCCGCCGCCAGTGTCCGAAATGCGGACACATTTACAACCTGCTCAAGGACCCGCCTATCAAGAAAAACCAGTGCAATGAGGACGGCGAGTTTTTGATTAGGCGGCGCGACGATCATCCCAACGTGGTCAACAGCAGGTTAGAAGCGTATCAATCGTGGACGCATCCTGTGCTGGAACATTACCACAACGGGAACTATCACCGCATTGAAGGCGAATTGCCGCCCAATGAGGTTTATGCCCAAGTAGAGGCCGCAATCGAAGGCCAGATGGTCCGCGTGCTCAGGTAGGCGCTCACTTTCATAGGTTCCCTGCCGATAAGCCCTGCAGATGGAACCGAAGAAAGAGTTGCGCAGGCATCCGCGACGCCGTTTGGATGGCAAACTGCGGGTTGCTTGGCAGACGCCGAACGGCACTTCGCGCGAATGCGTGGGCAAGATCACAGACGTTTCGGAATCGGGCTTTCGCTTGATGTTACCGTACAGAGTTGAGCCGCGCAGTTACCTGTGTTTGCGCTTGGATAAAATTGGATTCAAGGCGTCCGCCTGCGTGCGTTATTGCGTGCGATCAGGCATGGATTTCGCGACCGGACTGGAGTTTACCGGCGGGGCTAAGTTTGTCGTTTCCGAGGAGGCGGCGGTCAGCGTTTCCCAATAACCGCTTCCAGAGTTTCGGCGGTGATGATCTTCCTGGACCAACGCCCGAGCTGCACTTTCTTCGCTGTTTGCAGTCGAGCCTGAGCCCACTTCGGCACTTTGCCGAATTTGGTTTCCAACTGGCCGCTGAGCATCTTCGCCATGCCAAAGGTCTCGCCGAGGGCTTTGCCTTTGGCTTCTCCTCTGGCCTCACCAATAGCTTTACCTTCGACTTTACCTTCGGCTTTACCTTCGGCTTTGCCTATGGCTTTACCTTCGGCTTTACCTTCGGCTTTGCCTATGGCTTTGCCTTCGGCCTTACCTTCGATCAGAACCTTCTGGTACATCTCCCAGAGGATCACATTGTCGCGGATGTCGAAATTCAGGGATCCCATATCGCTTAACTCCATTCTCAATCTTTCGGCGTAGCCGCGCAAGCCCGATAAGACAATCACCTGTGTTAGAGCCTTGATGCGGGCATGAGTGTTCAAACTGCAGATGCGGCGCATGATCTCAGACATCTTCTGCTCGCCACCGGCGGCAAGTAGAGCCAAAGCCCAGTCGGAGGCGCGGCTGCTTTGCATGAGTTGATTGGCCGCAATCTCGCGGATATCCATCAACCGGAATTTCACTTTTGCGCTGCCGGCATCGAGGGCCGACTTCATACGCATCGGCGCATTGCCCAGATAGAGTACCACTTGATGGACTGGGCGTTCATATTTTTCCGCGATCAGCAGGCAGTAGATGCCCTGACGGTAGCCGATCTTCCCATCGTTTCGGCCCTGGAATTCGAAGTGGACAATGCTGCCATCCTCCAGGCGGGCGACCAGATCGGCGCGGCGCTCCATTACGCAGGGAAACTCGACGTTGAGAAATTCCTTGACGTGGAGGCCGCCAGTCAATTGCTCCAACAAGGTGGGGTTATCCGTCTGGAACAGATCCTTCAAGACGCGATCGTAAGTAAAGTGTGTCTTCAAAACTGATAGTGGGCCGAGCCCTGATTTTTTCGCTTGACAATTTTTCAAGATTTCGGCATCATACAAACAGTTGTTTGAAACGAACGCTTGAATGTCCACTAAAGATAAGATACTTGACGCGGCGGAACGGCTTTTTGCCCGGGATGGGTTTGACGGCACATCGCTGCGTACGATTACGACGGAAGCAGATGTCAATCTAGCGGCGGTGAACTACCACTTTAAGAGCAAGGAATCGCTGATCCTCGAGCTGTTTGCGCGACACCTGAAGCCGGTGGCGGAACAGAGAAAAGCACTGCTCGATGAGTATCTGGCTGGCGCTGACGACGGACCGCTGGAGTTGGAACCGATCCTGACGGCGTTTTTCCGTCCTGTTCTGCAAACGGGCTCGCGACACTTGTCGGAAAACGGCATGGCCGTGAAATGCCTGATGGGAAGACTCTACACCTCTCCGCAAGAGTTCACCTCTAAGTTATTCGACGAGAATTTTCGCGAGACGGTGAAGGCCTTTCACTCCGCCATTGCGCGAGCCATTCCGCAGCTTCCTGCGGAAGTAGTGATGTGGAGAATGCACTTTATGATCGGATCCATGGCGCACACACTGGCTGCGGGCACGCTGTTGGACTTGCTCTCAGGCGGAGAGTGCGATACGCAAGACATGACGCAGGTGGAGCGGCAACTGGTGGCATTCGCCGCAGCTGGACTGCGGGCAGAGGTTCCTAAAGCATGAAACTAACCCTATGGTTGGCGCTGGCGGCAACAGCACTGGCGCAAGAACCAATGAATCTGAGTTTAAAACGGGCGGTGGATCTGGCGGTTTCGCCCGATGGCAACACGCGCATGAAGCTGGCCGATCAGTACATACGCCAGGCTCAGACGCGCACAGCGCAATCGAAAGCTGCACTGCTGCCGAATGTGGATGGATCGGTCAGCGAGCAGAACTTCACGCGCAACCTGCAGACGTTCGGCATCCAGTCCCCTTCCCCATTGCTGAAGTTTCCCGACATCGTTGGGCCTTTGAGTGTGTTCGACGTTCGCGGCACCTTGACGCAGACTGTTTTTGACTTCAGCGCGATCCGTCGCTGGCAGGCTTCCAAAGCAGGCATGGAACTGGCGAAGGCGGAAAAAGAGAGTACCGACAATCAGGTAGCAACCGATGCCGCGCGTGCGTATCTGATGGCCGTTCGCGCCGATGAAGCGAGGGCCGTGGCGGTATCGAACTTAGAGTTGGCGCAGGCGCTGCTTAAGCTGGCCGAGCAGCAGAAGACAGCCGGTACGGGAACTGGCATCGAGGTCATTAGAGCGCAGGTTCAATTGGCCAATGAGAAGCAGCGGTTACTTGTTGCGGGCACGGACCGCGAACGTGCGGTGCTGCAACTGCTGCGCGTAATCGGACTGCCCATGAGCACCAAAGTGGTGCTGACTGACAAGTTGGCCTTTCAGCAGCCCGAACCGGTGACTGCGGAACAGGCGCTGGCCACAGCGAAAGAGATGCGAGCTGATTGGAAGGTGCAGGCGCGGCGCACGGGCGTAAGCAAGCTGAACTATGAGGCAACGAAGTTTGAACGGCTGCCTTCCATCGGCGGCTATGCCGACTACGGTACTTCGGGGCTGGAAGTCGGCAACACGCTGCCGACCAGAACTTTTGCCGTGACAATGAAACTGCCCATTTTCGATGGCGGGCGGCGAGACGCGCGACGTTCGGAAGCACTGTCGTTATTAAAGACAGACGAAATCAAGACCGCCGACTTCCAGAAGCAGGTGGAGTTGGAGATCCGGCTGGCGATGGAGAGCCTGGAATCGGCCGCGGGGCAGGCAAGAGTCGCGGAAGAAGGGCTGAAACTTTCCGAGCAGGAACTGGCTCAGGCGCGACGCCGCTACCAGGCGGGCGTTGCGTCAAGCGTGGAAGTGACCGACGCGCAGACGCGTCTGGAACGGGCGCGTGACAACAGAATCGCCGCGCTTTATCAACATAACCTGGCGCGCATTGAACTGGCCACGGCCATGGGCGCTATTCATAGGATCATTCAATGAAAAAACCGATCATCGTAATTGTGCTGCTTGCCATTTTAGGCGGGGGAGTATATGCGTGGATGCACCGCTCGTCGTCGGATGACGACAAGGTGATCCGCATCTCAGGAAACATGGAGATGACGCAGGTGGACGTGGCGTTCAAGACTGCCGGGCGGCTGGTAGAGCTGAACACCGACGAGGGCCAGCTGGTGAAAAAGGGCATGGTCCTGGCGCGCATCGATAAGGAAAACGTCGAACGGCAGCGCACACGCGACATGGCCGGAGTCGTATCCGCGGAGTCGCAAGTGACGCAGTTGCAGACGCTGATCCAGATGCAGAAAGAAAGTGTCGAGCGCGATTTGGATGTGCGCAATTCAGACGTGCGTACTGCGGAGTCGCGATTGAAAGACCTGCTGTCAGGCTCGCGACCGCAAGAGATTCTGGCATCGCGTGCGGCGATGGACGAGGCGCAGGCACAGTTGACGCAAGCGAAAAAAGACTGGGATAGGGCGCAGGTGCTGTATAAAAACGAGGACATTTCCACCGCACAGTATGACCAATATCAGGCGCGCTTCAACGCTACGACGTCGGCAGTGAAACAGGCGCAACAGAAGCTGGCACTGGTGATCGAAGGGCCACGAAAAGAGGACATCGAGTCGGCGCGGACACAGCTGGAGCGGGCCAAAGCAGCGGTTAAGGCTGCCGAGGTCAACCGCATCGAAGTGAAGCGCAAGCAGGAAGAACTGGTGGCGCGGCGCGCCGAAGTGAGCCGGGCAAAGGCACAGGTTTCAGTGCTTGATTCGCAACTGGACGACACGGTGGCGTCGGCTACCCTGGACGGGATGGTGCTGGTGAAGTCAGCCGATCTGGGAGAAGTGCTGGCAGCGGGAACCAAGGTATTCACCATCGCCGACACACAACATCCTTGGGTACGCGGCTACTTGACCGAATCGCAACTGGGCAAGGTTCACGTTGGAGATGCTGTGAGGGTGAAGACCGATTCGTACCCGAACAAGGTCTATAACGGAAAGATCTCATTCATCGCCTCAGACGCCGAATTCACGCCCAAGCAGATCCAAACCGCCGAAGAGCGCGTGAAGCTGGTGTACCGCGTGAAGGTGGAAGTTGAGAACCCGAACCTGGAATTGAAGTTGAACATGCCAGTGGATGCGGAGATCGCCATTGCCGGAAAATAGCTTCATTTCGCTGAACAATCTGACGAGGAAGTTCGGCGCTGTAACGGCCGTTGACGGGCTGAATCTGAAGATCGCGCGGGGCGAGATCTTCGGACTAGTAGGCCCGGATGGCGCGGGCAAAACCACCACGCTGCGCATGCTTTGCGGCTTGATGGATCCAACCTCTGGCGAGGCGCGCGTGGCTGGCTTCGACGTGGTGAAGCAGACCACCGAAGTGAAGGACCGCATCGGCTACATGGCTCAGCGTTTCGGATTGTACGGCGATTTGACGGTGGGCGAGAACATGGAGTTCTACGCCGACCTGTTCGGCATCGACGCCACCGAGCGCAAGCGCATGCTGCCGGAACTGCTGCGCATGACGCGCATGGAACCATTTATTGGCAGGCCTGCGGCGAAGCTCTCGGGCGGGATGAAGCAGAAGCTAGCGCTGATGTGCACGCTGCTGCATCATCCGGAGGTGCTGTTTCTGGATGAGCCAACCAACGGCGTGGACCCGGTTTCGCGGCGCGATTTCTGGATCATTTTGAAGCAGCTGGTGAAAGACGGAATGACGCTGTTTGTGTCGACCGCATACATGGACGAAGCCGAACGCTGCGATCGCGTCGGACTGATGAGCAACGGCAAGATGCTGGTTTGCGATACGCCGGAAGCCTTGAAAAAGCTTGTCACGTTTGATTGCTACGAATTTGAATGCGACGATCTGCGCGCGGCGCGGCGTGCGCTGACCGGCGCGCCCAATGTGCAGGGCGTGCGTCCGGCGGGCAGTTCGTTGCACGTGTTTTTGCATCACGGCGCGGATGTTGAAACCGTGGCGCATCTGGCAGGCAAGAACACGCATCGGGCCGTGGCGCCATCGCTTGAGGACGTATTCATCGGCACCGTGGAGGCGGCGAATGATCACCGTTGAAAATCTGGTGAAGAAGTTCGGGGATTTTTACGCGGTGGACCACGTGACGTTCAATGTGAAGCGCGGCGAGATCTTCGGCTTTCTAGGACCGAACGGGGCAGGCAAATCGACGACGATCCGCATTCTGTGCGGACTGATGGATCCTACTTCGGGCCGGGCCACGGTGGACAACCTGGAAGTGGGCAGACAGTCGGAACAAATCAAGCGGTCGATCGGCTACATGTCGCAGAAGTTTTCGCTGTACGACGATTTGCGGGTGGAAGAGAACATCGACTTCTTCTCAGGCATCTACGGTGTGCCGAAAGACAAGCGGGAAGAGCGCAAAGAGTACGTGCTGAAGATGGCGGGCATTGTGAAGAAGCGGCAGGAACGCACGTCACTGCTGGCCGGCGGCTGGAAACAGCGACTGGCGCTGGGTTGCGCGATTCTGCATCAACCGCCGATTTTGTTTTTGGACGAGCCGACCTCTGGTGTGGACCCGATTGCACGGCGCAGCTTCTGGGATCTGATCTATGAGCTGTCGGACGCGGGCAGCACCATTATGGTGAGCACACATTACATGGAAGAGGCCGAATACTGCCACCGGTTAGCACTGATGTATCGCGGCAAGCTGGTTGCCTTGGGATCGCCCAAAGAGCTAAAGGAAGCCATGCATGTGAAGAGCATGGAGGAAGTCTTCATCCAGAAAATTGAAGAGGAAGAGGCCCTCCTGAAATGAATTTCCGACGCACCAAAGCGATGGCCCGCAAAGAGTTTCTGCACATCATCCGTGATTCGCGCAGCCTGACCATGGCGCTGATTGTGCCGATGTTGATGTTGCTGCTATTCAGCTACGCGCTGTCACTGGACGTGGATAAGATTCCCACCATTATGTACGACCAGGACGCGAGTCCGCAAAGCCGCGAAGTGGCTGCGCGATTCGCCGGGTCGCCGTACTTCGAAGTGATCGAGTATGCGCACAGCTACAAGGAAGTGGAGGCGGCGATCGATCGCGGACGCGCCATTGTAGGCGTGGTATTTCCGCCCGATTTTTCGCACCACCTGCGGGCGTCGAAACCAACCAGCGTGCAGATCCTACTGGATGGCAGCGATTCCAATACCGGGTCGATTGCCCTCTCCTACGCGGAGTCCGTGATCAGCGGCTATTCGATGGAAGTGGCCAAGCGCGTGCCGCGCGTCGAAGGACGGATTCGCGTCTGGTACAACACCGATTTGAAATCGCGCAATTTTATTATTCCGGGTTTGGTCGCGGTGATTCTGATGATCATCGCGGCGTTGCTCACGTCGCTGACCATCGCGCGCGAGTGGGAAAACGGCACCATGGAACAACTGCTTTCCACGCCGCTGCGTCCCGTGGAGATCGTGCTCGGCAAGCTGGCCGCGTTCTTTCTGCTGGGCACGGTGGATTCGATTATTTCCATTGTCTGCGCCGTGTTTCTGTTCGATGTCCCGCTGCGCGGGAACATTCTGTTTCTGGCCGTGACGACGGCGGTGTTTCTGATCGGCGTGCTGACGTGGGGGCTGTTTATTTCGTCGATTTCCGGCACGCAGTTGATGGCGTATCAGATCGGGCTGATGAGCTCGTTTCTGCCGGGCTTTCTGCTTTCGGGCTTTATTTACGCCATCGAGAACATGCCGCTGCCGATTCAGATCATCACGCGGCTGGTGCCGGCGCGCTACTTCGTGACGATTCTGAAAGCGATTTTTTTGAAGGGCGTGGGACCGGAAGTGCTGTGGAGCGAAGTGCTTCTGCTGGTGGTATACGCCGTTGCTGTGGCGGCGCTGGCGACAAAGAAGTTGAAGAAGAAGGTGGCGTAAATGTGGGAACGGATTTTTGTCATCGTGCGGAAAGAGTTTCGCCAGACCCTGCGCGAACCGCGCATGCGCATGATGGTGATCATGCCTCCTGTGCTGCAACTGCTGGTGTTCGGCTTTGCGGTGAACCTGGACGTAGAAAACACTCGCATTGCCTGGATGGACATGGACCGCACGCCGGAAAGCCGCGAATTGCGGGCGAACTTCGATGGCTCGATCTACTTTCAAATCGTGAAAGAACCGCAGAACGAAGAGGACGTGCGCAGCGTGATGGACCGCGGCGAAGTAGCAGGCGTGGTGCGCGTGCTGCCAGGGTTTGCCAAGGACCTGAAGCGCGGCAAGCAGACAGCCGTGCAAGTGCTGATTGACGGCACCAATTCCAACAACGCATCCATCATTACCGGCTACGCATCACGAATCATCAGCGCCTACGGTGCGCCGCGTGGCACTCCGCCGGTGGAGGCACGGACGCGTGTGTGGTTCAACCCCGAGTTGAAGAGCCGCTACTACTTTATTCCGGGCGTGTTGATGAACATCGTGGCGCTGATCACGCTAATGCTGACGGCGATGGCGATTGTGCGCGAGAAAGAGATCGGCACCATGGAGCAGTTGCTGGTCACTCCCATCCGGCCGCTGGAGTTGATCGCCGGGAAGACCATCCCGTTCGTCATGATCGGGCTGTTCGACGTCTTTCTCGCTGCCGGCGTCGGCATGCTGGTGTTCCACGTCCCGTTCCGCGGCAGTGTGTTCACGCTGGTGGGCGCGTCGATCGTGTTTCTGATGACCACGCTCGGAGCGGGGCTGTTCATCTCGACCATTTCGCAGACGCAGCAGCAGGCGCTGATGTCGTCGTTCTTTTTCTTCATGCCGACTTTTATGCTGAGCGGCTTTTCGTTCCCTATTCGCAACATGCCGGAGGCGGTCCAGTGGCTGACTCTGCTGAATCCGCAGCGGCATTTCATTGAGATTCTGCGCGGGATTTTTCTGAAAGGGGAAGGGTTCAGCGTGCTGTGGCCGCAGACGCTGGCGCTGTTCGTGATCGGAATTCTGGTGCTGGGCGGCAGCACGCTGCGCTTTCACAGGACCATTGAATAGGGCGATTGCCGGCGGAAGGGATTTCGCGCGGCGCGCTTGGCCTGGAACTGCGGGCCTTCCATGCGCGGGTCGTTGATGACCACAGCTACCAGCCTCTCCTCATCCGCTTCGGCTTTTTCGAGGTCGGCGCCGGCAGGGTTGTTAACGCCGAGGTACTCGAATTTATTAAGAGGCCAGTTGAGGGCTTCGCAGTGCAGTTGGAGACGGCGCGCTTTGAAGGCCCAACCGATGAAGGTGACGTGCTGGGGCAGTTGACCGGCGTCGTGCTGGAATTGGGCGATGGAGAAGAGCAGGTTTTCGAAGCTGTCGCGGGAGAATTCTTCGCAGTGGGCGCGGGCTGCGACTTCGGGGCACCCGAACCAGCCGTGGTCGCGGGCCAGTTCGTAGTAGGAGAGGGCTTCGGAGCGGCCGGGCAAGTTGTCCTTGGTTTGACCGCCTGAGAAGTACAGCCTGGCTGCCGCATCGGCCTCCGCGCGGAGGACTCCGGCCTTAACGTGATCGCGATAGAGCCGGCCTTCGCCAGGAAATCCACCTTCGCGGCTGTCTTCCCTTTCCACCAGCACTGGCCCGGTGCAACCTTCCTTGAAAACGCAGTGGCCGGCGACGATGATGAGGTTCATTGTCTTAATTGTAATCCGGGCTTGATGAATCCGGGGTGAGGTTGCTATACTGTGAGAGTAGTAAATCCCACCCACGTGGGCCTGTGGCGCAGTTGGGAGCGCGCTTCCATGGCATGGAAGAGGTCAACGGTTCGAACCCGTTCAGGTCCACCAAAACTTCCCCCAACAGTTCAAACACTTACGGCGCTGGCATTTGCGTGTGGGCGTCCCACTCCCTCACATGAGGTCCAAATGAGGTCCAACCAAGGTCCACGGCGTACCACTGAGCTTGGTATTCATGGACCCTCAACGACTACCGCCCGATCTCACTGATTCCAATACCAGTTGGTATCCATGGTGGCCGTGGTAGTCATTTCTGACCGTGCCGCGTCCAGGACGAAGAAAAGGGTTCTCTTATATAGCAGAACGCCCCAATGGCCACCATGGCTACCAAAATGGTTACCACGTGAACGATCCGGCCCCGCTTCGATCCTCCCGCCGGAACAGTTGGTAGTCATCGATGTGAATCGACCGAATGACTCCCGCCCGATCTCACTGATTCTCCGATTAGTTGGTAACCATGGTATCCGTGGTAGCCATCTTTGATCGTGCGTCGTCCAGGACGAAGAAAAGGGTGCTCTTATATAGCAACGCGTCCCAAAGCCAACCATGCCTACCACAACGACTACCACGTGACGGATCCGGGCAGTGCGACTGATCTTGGCGCTTGAACGGCATGTGGGGGCCTTTGACGAACAGTCCGGAATGACTACCGCGCGATCCCACTGATCCAAAACTAGTTGGTGCCCATGGTAGCCGTGGTGGCCATTTTTGATGGTGCTTCGTCCAGGACGAAGAAAAGGGTGCTCTTATATAGCAACGCGTCCCAATGGCTACCATGATGGCTGCCACCGGAACAACTTCTTCGAAGACGTGTAAATAATCACAAAAATCATTTGACAGCAATTTTGTTTAATGTGAGAATCATCTTGGGCGTGGTCACGCGCCAACCATAGGGAGTGCCGGGACACTCCTGAATAACTCCTTCCCGCATCCGCTCCAGGCGAAGTGTTTCCAAACAGCCAATAAGCCTCCAAGAGTACCAACAGCGGAAAACAGCGTCGAGGTTGACGTGTGCCTATTCCGCTGTACCGCTACGACGGTGCTCTGATTGACTGGATTTCCCCATCACGCGCCGAGCGCCTTTTCACGGCTGGTGACGCAAAACTGGTGCGGCATAAGAAGGGCACCATCAACCGTGTCATCTTGCACCGCACGCCGAATGAGACGCTACCAATGCGAATTGCCGACTACATGGGCAAGCCGTACTCCTATCGGCAGCATCTCGATGGCGGGCAACGCTGCTGGCGTTTGAAGTCACTCGGCGACGACCGCGGCGAGTCCAACCTTGCGCCGGAGGAAGTCCGCCCGATCTTTCTTCGCGTCCTGCTGGACTGCTTGAAGCCTGGTCATGAAGCGCCGCTAGATCGCGCAGGCGCGGAAAGCCGCGCCGTTGGCGGCAACATTGCGCTAACAGCCAACGTAGCTCCAGATGTCCCGACACAGGCCGCACGGTGGCCAGCAAGCGCCAGTGTGTGAAATCTTGGGTCCTCCCTGGGCACTTTTTGCCTCGGGTGGAATGGTGCCACAAAATCTGTAGTTTCTTTGATTTATTCAGGTGGTCAGGCCGGGTGGTCGGCCATGACCACCGGCGATTAGTATTCGATGTCATCCCTTTCAGAAAGAATCGTTCCGGCGATGGCGCAGCGCATCGAGATCTGGCCGCTTGAACGTCTGGTTCCCTTTTCACAGAACGCGAGGACGCACTCGGCGGAGCAGGTGGCGCAGATTGCGGCGTCCATCGTGGAATTCGGATTCGTGAATCCAATCCTCGTCGATTCTGTTGGTGGAATCATTGCCGGCCACGGGCGACTCCTGGCTGCCCGCAAGCTGGGTCTCACGGAGGTGCCTGTCGTGGTGTTGGGCCACCTCAGCGAGATTCAACGGCGCGCTTACGTCATCGCCGACAATAAACTTTCTCTAAACGCAGGTTGGAACGACGAACTGCTCCGCGAGCAGATGTCTTTGCTCAGTGCGGATGGATTCAACCTGTCGTTGGTGGGATTTTCTGATCAAGAACTCGGCGCGTTATTTGCCGCTGACGAACCGGAGACTGACAACGATGGTGCGGAAGAATCAGTTCCAGAACCGCCCGCGCAGCCAGTTACGATGCCCGGCGATGTGTGGTTGATCGGAAGCCACCGGCTGATCTGTGGCGACTGCCGCGACCATGCCGTCGTCGAGAAGTTGATGTTAGGCGCCCGTGCGAACGTGGCTATCACTTCGCCTCCTTACGCGTCGCAACGCCAATACGATCCGGCGAGCGGGTTCAAGCCAGTTCCTCCGGACGAGTATGTGGAATGGTTCCGCGCAGTGGCTGCCAATATCGAATCAGTGCTTGCGCCGGACGGATCCTACTTCTTAAACATCAAGGCGCACGCAGAAGACGGCGAGCGCAGCCTCTACGTGATGGATCTCGTGTTAGCGCACCGCCGCCAGTGGGGCTGGCGGTATGTGGATGAATTCTGTTGGCGGAAGACCGACAACGGTGTTCCGGGTGTTTGGCACAACAGGTTTAAGAACGCTTGGGAGTCCGTGTTCCACCTGTCGAAACAGAAGCAGATTAAGTTCTACTCCAAGGCCGTAGGCCATGCTTCCGATGACGCCTTCGACTATTCGCCGGACAATCCGAAGTCGGCGAGCGGGAGCGGCTTGTTGGGCAGCGGGCCGCGTACCGGTCACGAAGGATTCGCGCTTCCAAGCAACGTGATCGAAGTCCGGACGGAGACCAAACAGGGAATGCATTCAGCTCCGTTCCCTCGGGCGTTAGTCGAGTTCTTTGTGAAGGCGTTCACCGACTCCGGTGATATAGTCCTCGACCCGTTTCTGGGCAGCGGGACAACGATGGCTGCCGCGCAGGTGTTGGGCCGGAGTGGCTACGGCATTGAAATCAGCCCGGCGTACTGCGACGTGATCCTGCGGCGCGTGGCGGACCTCGTTGGCGAAGAAGCCGTTCATGAGGCGACCGGTCAATCCATCTCAGAGACGGCGGCAGCGCGCGGTATGCCGTGGGAGCAACTGATATGAAAATCACATGCGGCTGTGGAAAGTGCAAGAAGTGCAGGCGACGGGTCTACATGCGCAAGTGGCGGGCGGGCGCGGCCAGGCGTGCCTTCCTCCGCGATCTTGATCTGTTCCTGCCCGCCGGGTATACGTCGACGCTGAATCCGAATGGGAGATATGCAATATGTCTAAGGTAAATCGTCTCGCGATCCTGATGCTGGTGGCGCTTGCGGCAACCGCGCAGGCTCCACAGATTACGCAGGTTCCATCGCAGATGCTCCGATGGCTGGTTCCGTCGGCGATTCCGCCGGGTGCACCGTTCGTTGTAATGGTCACCCCGAACGGATCATTGTCGATGGTTGCATTGGGCAAAGGACTTGCGCTCGACACAAGCAACGGCGGCACACCAGTTCTTATCGCCACTACAGTGGTGCCGCC
>CAIRSA010000399.1 GCA_903881085.1 uncultured Acidobacteriia bacterium | reverse complement strand
TCGTTTTAGTCAATGTAAGCGACATTGGAATGCCATTCTGCCCACGTCAGAACCGGGTCCGAGTCGAAGATAAAGCGCTCGCCAGAAAAACCTAAACCGCCACAGCGTGGCGAGATTTGGCTGTAAGCCATTGATTCTACGTTCAAGAGCCGCCACAGCGTGGCGGTTTGCCGCTCATTTCGTAGCGGGCGCCAGGATCACAGGAGGCGGTACGGGCGAGCCATTGCCGTACTTCTCAACCACTCGCGTCTTCATGTTGTAAACGTCGCCCGCCGCAAGCACAAAGTACGGCTTCTCCCACGGCTGATACTGGCGGGTGTTGTCGTGCACGGCGACCTTCCATTTCCCAATCACCTCAAACCGGTCGCCGGTCACAACGATGGCAGTCCCTTCGGAAAGCCCAAGCCCCAGCAGATTCGGGTACTTCTTGATGACGGGGATGATATCGTCCCAGCGGTTGCGCGTATTGATGTGCTGATCGATGGCGACCTTGCGCAGAAACGCGAAGCCATGCTCGTGCTGCGGCTCGGGAGTCATTACAATATCGGGACCGGCAATCGCACCGCGCACCAGGTAATCACCTTGAATCGTGGCCCCGGCCGAACTGCCGCCGATGACGCCGCCGCGCTCCAGCACTTTATGAAACTCGCGGAAGGTCAAGGTTCCGGCATAGGAATCGACAATGTTCCACTGGCGGCCACCGACGAACCATACGGCCTTGGCGTCGCGCAGAACGCTGGCGAACTGCTCCGTATCGGCCACCTTCGCGTCGTGCGTGTGCAGCATGTGGACGTTGGTGAGCCCGCGCTTCTTCCAACTGGCCAGCACCTCCTCGGCTTTGTATTCCTTCACCGTGCCGTCGCTATTGCGGTTGCCGCCAGCCGTGGGGACAACCACGATTTTTGCGTTCAAACCGCCCGCTTTATTGACAAAGGTTTCGAAGATCCCGGTGCCAACATCGGAGCCGCCGCCGACGATGACAAGAGTTCCTTTGGCTGGTCCGTATTCCGGAGCCCCCTGCGCCATGATCCCGCTTGCTGAAAGAAGCAGCGCCCAGGCAAGAGTTGGAGTGTTGAGGTTCACTGACATAGGAACTACGATAGCATCGTACGCCGCCAAGTCAGGGCGTAGGCAGTTTGAACTCAACACCGCGTTCGCGATTGAGTTGGGCGGAGAGTTCTCCGTCAACCAGTTCCACGCTCGCCCGGTTGGGGCTGTGCTGTGTGGTGATGTAGTGCAGGGTGCCGTCTTCCACCCAGTATGCGTAAGCCGAGTAGACAGAGGAATCCTTCATGGCGATCAGGTAAACCGTCGGCTTTTCCGGATCCGCCATGGCCTGCGTTTGCTGGGTGGCCGGCTCGGGCAGGCTGCCTACCGGATATTCACGCATCGAGGGCTGCGGCCGCTCGGGCACGTAGGCGGGATTCACGATAGCCACGGGCGGTTGTTCTGCGGGTGGCAAATCGCTGGCGCCCGGTGCGAAGCCATAAAAGGGTAGCGGAAAATAGACCGGCAGAAACAGAACGCGCTGCCGTTGAGAGGTTACCGGCTTGACGTTGCGGATGCTAGGTGCGGTCTGCTTAGGAAAAATTGGCTGGGTGAACTGCGGCTTCGGTGCAGGCGGGCCGCCGGTGCCGGGGTAGAGGATGTTGCCGAATCCCGCGGTTGCCGTTGGCACGCGCAACTTGGGCTCCTCGGCGTTCAGGCTGAGGACGAAGAGACACGCGGCTGCAATACGCACCATGATGATTGCAGATTAGCGCGAATAGCGGCGGTTAGCAACCCCGATGTAGGGCAGGATGGCATCCCAATGTCGCTTACATTGCCGATTATGAGGCGAGCCTCCGATTTGGTGAGTGATTCATTGGGGCAGTGCGGTGGAGGGC
>CAIRSA010000398.1 GCA_903881085.1 uncultured Acidobacteriia bacterium | reverse complement strand
CTGCCATCAGCCCCTTGCCATGGACTTGAACGGGAGTGAGGCGGCCGGTTATGAGGAACTGGTGACGCATGCTCACCGCGCTCATGCCAAAGCTGAAGGCTGACTGCTGATCGCTGACGGCTGCCAAAACTTTCAAATATTTTTGGCTAGGATTCACTCGGTGAATTAGACATTGCCGTAGGCCGGCGAGTTCCGCCGAAATTAGGCGGCGGCATGTTTGGCGATTGGCTCTTCGATGTTCGTCCTGACGACAACCGTTCCCGCAATCAAATCGTGCAGCGCGCGCCGTTTCTCGTTCGTGAGCATGGTCAAAACTTCAACCACAAACCACAGCAGCGGCAAGGACATTAGAAGCCCGTACCCACTCCCAAGTTTGCTCGGATCGTCAGTCAGAAGTAGTTTGGGATCCATCGCTCCATTTACAACGTGAACTACTTTCCAGCCAAGAACTGCAAAACCAAAAACAAATGCGATGCCCTCTCTGAGCCAGGCCTGACGCCAACTGATCGGCCCTTCGGTACGGTAATCCACAACGCGGACCTGGGTAATCATCTTTCCCACGGTCTGGCCATACAGTCCGTGCATCGCAACCGTATACAGCAATTGTGCCAGTTCTTGCAGAATCAGCACCACCGCAACAACGATAGTATGCACGCTCATGGCCAGGGCCGCGAATGCAATCGCCCTGATCGGCCACATAACGCAGCCATCTACTGGCCCGGACCAGAAGCGCGGGCCAAAGGTCGAATAACGCAGATCGGCGATGAACTTCCTGGCTTTATAGAACTGCCAGATTAAGAACGTAACAACGATTCCAATGCCCAAATCGCCAAACAGGTGGAGGACTTTTGAGGTCATCTTGTTGCCTTCTTTTTAATGGTTCCATCATACAGTTAGAATCCTGATGAGGCAAGAGTGATAACGCATAATAAATAGTCTGAAAAAAGATGCGTAAGAATGGCCGTGGGTCTGCTGCACTGCCAGCAGAGTCCCGGCCGCTGTTGGTCGCGCTGACAGGAAGATCGCCTAGTCTTATCCGTGTCCATCCGTGTGCATCCGTGGCTAAAGGTCTTCCAATCCTCCCGGCCCCCGGTCGCTGGTCACGTGAAATTAAAATTTAATTCTCCCCACCCACCAACCACTTACAAACAACCCTACTCAAACACGCCACCCGGCATGTTATCCAGGAGATGTACTCGCGATGCCGCAAATACATCGTAAGTAATTGAACAGCAAAAGGATAAAGCCATAATGAAGCTAATTTTCAAAACGAAGCCAAAAAACGGGCCCAAATTGCTCAAGTACAAAGAGTTACACTTGAAAAAACGAACCCAACCCGGTTGACCAGCGCGCTGTCATTTGATATGTTCAACAAACCCACAGGAGGGTCTTTAAAACATGCTCCGAGCCATGCTTGCTCTCGCCGTCTTCGCCGCGCCTGCGTTGCTTGCCCAGAACGCCTCACTCAACGGCCGCGTCACTGATGCATCGGGTGCCGTTGTACCTGGCGCCAAAGTGGCCGCCAAAGCCTCTGCCAGCGGCCTTGAAACCACCGCCGAAACCAATGACCAGGGGCTGTACAGTATCGCCTCGCTGTTGCCGGGCGACTACTCTATCAAAGTTACCAAAACCGGCTTCCAGACCCTAAGCGAAAAGGGCCTCGCTCTGGCCGTGCAACAGGTGGCGCGCCTCGATCTTACGCTGCAGGTCGGGCAGATCAGCGACCGCATCGAAGTGCAGGCCCAAGGCGTGCTGCTCGAAAGCGAAACCGCCACCACCGGACAAGTCATCCAAAGCAAGCAGATCACGGAACTGCCGCTGCTTGGCCGAAATACATATGCCCTGGCTATGCTCGTGCCCGGCGTTCGTCCTTCCACCGGCGTCAACAACCTGGTGGTCGACCAGATCAGCACGGTCAGCTACGCCATCAACGGACAGCGCGCCAATGCCAACGAATTTCTGCTCGACGGCGCACCCAACTCCTCGCCCTCGCAGAATCAACCTGTCATCAACGCCAATCCCGACATGGTGCAGGAATTCAAGGTCGAAACCAATAGCTTCAGCTCCGAATATGGCCGCGCCGCTGGCGGCGTCTTCAACGTCGTCACGCGCTCTGGAGCGAATGAATACCACGGCAGCCTATACGAGTTCCTGCGCAACGACGCGGCCAACGCCAACGATTATTTCGCCAACCTATCCGGCCAGAAAGCCCCGCCGTTCAAGTTCAACCAATTCGGCGGAACGCTTGGCGGCCCCGTCACCATCCCAAAGGTCTATAACGGCCACAATAGAACGTTCTTTTTCGCCAGCGTCGAATCCGTGCGTTTCATTCAGGGCATCACGTTCGTGGCCACGGTACCCAAGCCCGCCGAACTCGCCGGGGACTTCAGCAACACCCGCGCCTCAGCCAGCGCCCCGCTCACCGTGATGTACGATCCTTTCACCACCGCGCCGAACCCTAACGGAACGGGTTCACTGCGCCAACCCTTCGCTGGAAACAGGATTCCGCTCGACCGCTTCGATCCCGTTGCAAAAAACGTAGTAAAGTATTTCCCCACGCCAAACGCAACCCCAACCAATGCCTTCACCGGCGCCAATAACTTCGCTCGCACTGACGGGAACGTAGTCAATAAGGACACGGTCAGTTACCGTGTGGATCACTACTTCAGTGAACGAAACCGCTTTTTTGCGCGCTATTCAGCAGACGATTCCCCATTCATCCGTGCCGCTCCCTATGGCAAGGATAACCCCGCCTCTCCCGGCACCGGTCCGCAAACCTTCGGTCGCCGCAACGCAGTGGTCGAAGACAACGAAACCTTGACGCCCACGCTGCTTGCGACGGTGCGCTATTCTTACACTCGCCTCTCGAACTACCGCTCTGCCTTCAGCGATGGTTTCGACATCGCCACACTTGGATTCCCTTCGAATTTGGGCCCCCAATTTGTACCGCGAGCGTTTCCCAACTTCGGGATCAGCGGTTTCAGCGCCACCAGTTCCATTCCGAACATCATCACGGGAGGAACACTCGGAGCCACCGACACGATCCGGCTCGGCAATGACTCCCACGCGATTCAAACCACTGTTTCCAAGTCGCTTTCCAACCACACGCTGAAGGCTGGTTTCGAATTCCGTTCGGTCCGTTTCAACAACCTCCAGCCCGGCGCCAACACGCCCGTTTTCAGCTTCAGCCAGGCCTTTACGCAAGGCCCGAATCCGGCCCAGTCCAGCGCGTCGGCCGGTTCGTCCGTTGCGTCGTTTCTCTTGGGAACTCCCGCCAGTGGCAGTGCCAGTCCGTCGGCGGCTGTCGCGAACCAGACTCTCTATTACGGCGCGTTCATCCAGGATTCCTACCGCGTCAATTCCAAGCTCACGCTAAACCTTGGCCTGCGCTGGGAGATGGAAACGCCCCGTACCGACCGCTTCAACCAACTTACGAACTTCGACTACTCCGCGAAGCCTCCTCTGAATACTCCTGGACTCGACCTGCACGGCGTGCTCACCTATGTGGGGGTTAACGGCTTGCCTCGCACGAATACCAATTACGATCCGAATAATTTCGCCCCTCGCTTCGGATTCGCTTACAAGGCCATGGATAAGACAGTCATTCGCGCCGGATTCGGCGTGTTCTACGCGAGCATCACTGGTATCGGCAGCGGGCCAGCGGCCTTCGGCATCTCGGGCTTCCAGAACACGACTACGATGATCACCAGCCAGGATGGTGTGACGCCGTTTGCCACCCTTCGCAATCCCTATCCCACCGGTTTGCTTCTGCCGCTTGGAAGCAGCCAGGGGCCAGCCAGCTTGCTCGGCCAGGCGATCCAGTTCACTGATCGCGGCAATGTCACCCCGTATAGCGAACAGTGGAGCTTCAACATTCAGCGCGAACTGCCGTCGTCGATTCTTGCCGAGGTTGGCTACTCCGGTAGCCATGGCCTGAAGATGCTCCAGAATCTTTCGCTCAATCAAATGCCTGATTCCGCGCTCGCACTCAAAGACGATCTGCGAACACTGGTGAACAATCCATTCTTCGGACAGATCACTACTGGCATCCTGGCGCAGAAGACAATCAGCAAGGCGCAGTTACTGCGGCCGTTCCCGCAGTTTGATACGGTTACTGCCAACAACTCTTCGTTTGCCGCCTCGATGTATCATGCATTGACTGCCAAAGCCGAAAAGCGCTTCAGCAAAGGCCTCAACGTAATGGTCACGTACACCTATTCGAAGAATATGGACCAGGGCATCGGCACATTCGCTGGAGAGAACCTGGGCGGCGCCGGCACGCAGGACAACAACAATCTGCGCGCTGAACGCTCCGTCTCCACGCTCGATCAAACCAATCGCTTCGTCCTCAACATCGTCTATGAACTGCCGTTCTTCAAAAACGGGAAAGGCTTTCAGGGCAAATTGCTCGGTGGCTGGGAACTCGGCACAATCTTCATCGCTTATAGCGGGTCGCCTCTTGGCGTTGGGTCCTCTGTGAACGGAACCTTCTCGCAAGGCGGCGGCCAACGGCCGAATTGGACTGGTGTCGATGCAACTCTCCCCAATCCTTCGCCGCAGCACTGGTTTGATACCACGCAGTTCACCACGCCCGCTGCCTACGCCTTCGGCAACGCTGCTCGAACCTACACCGGGCTGCGATCCGACCCCGCCCGGCAAGTTGATGTGTCGCTCATCAAGAACACGCAATTACTTGAAAAACTGAAGCTCCAGTTCCGCACTGAGTTCTTCAACGCCACCAACACGCCGCGCTTCGACGTGCCCAACACATCTCAGGGCAGCGCCCAGTTCGGCGTCGTCAGCGGCATGGCCAACCAGCCGCGCGTGATTCAATTTGCCCTGAAATTGTTGTTCTAGTGGGAAGGGGGAAGAATGGTGGAATAAATCTTTCCCCCTTCCGCATTTAGCAAACAACATGGAAATGACGCAAGCAGAACCCCACCGCATCAAGTGTGCTGAAGTTTGGGGTGGGATTCTCGCCCTCAATTCGGAGATCTCCACCCCCGGCCTGACCGCCAGCATCTTCAGCACGGCGCACGATGGCGACCGCGGCGGCGACATGTATTATGTCAGCGTCTGCAAGTGGGACTACCTGACGCGCATCGCTATTGCCGACCTGCGCGGACACGGCGGCCAAGTGAGCCGGCTCAGCGCCTGGGTGTACGAAGAGATGCTGAAGCGCATGAACACCACGGCTGGGAACAAGATTCTTTCCAGCTTGAATGACGAAGTCAAAACGCGCGGGTTCAGTGCCATCACCACGGCCGTGGTGGTTGGCTATCACACCCGCAAGCGCAAGCTGTATTTTTCGTATGCCGGGCATCCTCCTGCCTTTGTGCAGCGCAATGGAGGTCCTTGGGAGGCGATTTCGCTGCCGGATTCCGGTTCGGAGCCAACCAATCTTCCATTGGGGATCCTGCCCGGCGTGAAGTACGACATGGGCGAGATCAGGCTGTCCCCCGGCGATCGTGTCTGCCTCTACACAGACGGTGTGACGGATTGCGCCAACGCGGCCGACGAGCCGTTTGGCGAAGAGCGCTTGGCCGAATCGCTGAACCGCCACATTGCCCTGGCGCCCGACGCGCTGAAGGCGGCCGTGATCGACGATCTGGCGCGGCACCGCGGCGAGATCCCTCCGGACGATGATGTAACTTTGGTTGTGGCGGAACTGTCCTGAGCAGGCGTGGCTTACCAGAGATGCTTGGCGACGACTTCGGGCTGCGTGGGCGTGTTGCCGATCACACGCGAGTGCAATACAAGCTGGACGTTGCGGTTTTCCCAACCCGGCTCCAACGTTCTCAGAATGGCGCCGATCTGTTCCGGATCGGCAACTAGCCGGCCGCCAGCTTCGGTGCCGAACTGTTTCAGGCCGGCGACGACGATCTGGAGCCCGCCAGCCATTGGCGTTTTCACGCGGCACACCAGGATGTAATCTTCGGCGGTCGAGCCGTCTTCCTTGGCTGGAATCGCCCAATCCACTGGAGGGTTGGATTGAGTATCCCGAATCACGGTCAACTGCTCGCCCGAACGCGCAAATTGGAAGCGCCAGCCGGATTGCAGTTCCATGGTCCAGCGATTGGTGATTGCGCCAATGAGGAAGGTCTGGGTCTGGCGCAGATCGGAAAGTTCCAGGCTGCTTGCCAGACGCACGCGGACGTCTTTGTTGTGCCGCGCCAGCATCTTGGAGACTTCGTTGGCTGCTACCAGGTCTCCATAGCCGACGTATTGGTTCTTCACTGGAATGATGTCGGAACCATTGAGCAGCTCGGGTGCAACCTGAATTTCGGTCTGCGCGGGAATCGTGGCGGCGGGTTTCTTCTGCTCGCTCAAACGATGAGCTCGCCACGAAGCATGATACACAATCGGGTGACCCACGGCCACTAACATCGGCTCGTTGGATGAGAGTACAGGCAGCCAGAATGAGTTGAAGGCCTGTTTGTTCTGGTTTGATGGGTACCGCAAATAGAGCCAGGATCCGCTTGCGGCAAGCACTATCAACAGGACCGCGGCAGCGGCGAATTTCCACCTCGGCGCGCCGGAGGGCCGCACGGCGGGCTCAATCGCTTCCACCGTTTCGGTCAATGGCGCAGATTCGTAGCGGACTTCCGGAACATAAGATCCGGAGGGAAGATCAATTACGATGGCCGAATTCATTCCCGCTTCGGTCACGTAATACTGTGCCAGACGCTTGCGCACTTCGCGGGCCGAGACGCGTACAATCGTATCGTCGCCCAGGTGCGTTTGCGGTGAACGGCCGAACACTTCTATCGCGATGCTGCGCTCTTTTAAGCTGCCGAGGTCACCAGCGATGTAGCGGAGGCAGACATATTCGAGAAATTGCTGGCAGCGTTTGCTGCCCAGAAATGCCGGGCTTGCCAGGATGGCGGAGAGCTGGGCCTTGATCTCCTCAGGCGAAGGAGACGAGCCGGAATTTGCAACTGGAGGGCGGGACTGTACCAACTTGGGCATGTAACTCCAAAAGATTATCTCCTGATTACAATCCGAATGCAATACCAATAACCTACTTGTTTACAAGTTCTTAAACCCGTTAAAACCCCGTGTAACCCGTTGACCGGCACGAGAGGGGCCGCATACTCAATGGATATTCGCGTTGCCAGGACCGGGTCCGATTCTACGCGTGGTCCCGCGCTGGCTGTGGAACGAAATCTTGCGAATGGGGGATATTACATGTTGAAGACTCTACGTCAGAGCACACTACTAGCGGCCTTGCTCTGCTGCTCATTGTCGGCGCAGGCGCCGACCGGAAGAATTTCAGGGCGGGTGGCTGACGGCTCCGGCGGTGTGATTCCAGGAGCGAAGATCAGTATTGAGTCGGAAGCCACCGGCTTCAAGCAGACCCAGAGCTCTGGTGCAGACGGCCGGTTTGTGCAGCCCAGCCTTCTGCCTGGATCATATCGAGTCACGGCGGAAAAGACCGGCTTCGCCAAAAGCGTGGTTGCCGGCGTGAATCTGGATGCGAGCGAAACTGCCACGGTTGATCTCACGATGAAGGTGGGCGATGTGGCGACCGTCGTCGAGGTGCAAGCCGAAGCGGCTCAGTTGAAGACGGAAACCTCCAGTGCATCGACTACGATCACTCAGCGGCAGTTGCTCGATCTGCCCACCGGGCGCAATCCGTTTGGCGTTGCGACGCTGACCGCAGGCGTAATCCCGGCGGGTGGTGGTTCCACACCCTGGATCGGCGGCGGACGAAACGCCACCAGTGAAATCCTGATCGACGGCAACACAGGCATTGTGCCGGAGAACAACGTCAGCATCAACGATGGCGGATATACTCCGATTATCGATAGCGTGTCGGAAGTGACGGTCATCAAGAATTCGTTGGCGGCCGAGTACGGACGCACCGGCGGCGGTGTTATCACAGCCACCACGCGCAGCGGCACCAACAACCTGCAATTTGGCCTGTACGAATTCTTCAGGAATCCGGCGTTGAACGCAAATAGCTGGGGCAACAATCGTAACGGCGTGAAGCGCCCCAACTGCTGCTCCACCAACGTCTATGGCTTCAACGTAGGAGGTCCGGTGTACATTCCGAACGTCTATAACGGGCACAACAAGACATTCTTCTTCTACAGCCAACAGTTCAGCAACAATCCGAGCAGCCAGACGCCCACCGCGACTGTGCCCAGCGCGGCATGGCGGGCAGGCGACTTTTCCCAACTGCGCCTGGGCGGCAACAACGGCGCGGCCATCACCATTTACGATCCGCTGACGGTTGACCTGGCAACGAACATTCGCAGCGCGTTTCCGGGCAACATCATTCCGGCAAACCGTATCAACTCGGTTTCCAAGAATATGCTGAAATACTGGCCGGACCCGAACAATGTTCCAGTTGTTGGCACTACGAATTTGGGCGCCAACAATTTCCTTGGCCAGGGCAAGGCAGCGAGCACAGACAACAAGTTTGATTCGCGCATCGATCATTACTTCAGCCAGAAGCTGAAGATGTTTGCCCGTGGTTCTTACGACAACAGCCTGAGCACGCCGTTCAATGGTTTTGGCAACGCAGGCACCAGCATTGGAGACGGTCCCAGCACAAACACACTGCCAAACGTCACGGCCAATTTCGTGTATACGCTGAACCCCACCACGGTGGCGACATTCAGCCTTGGCTTCGGACAGAAAGACAACACGCGCTTCCCGTTCTCAACCGGCACGCTGCCGAGCTCGCTGGGTTTCTCAAAGGAACTGGACTCGATTGCGGCGCTGAATAATCTGGAGTTTCCCAACATCAGCGGAGTAAGCGTTTCGAACCTCGGCCAGGCAACCTTCACAACGCTCAACATCAAGTCGTACGCCTACACAGGTCGTGGAGATGTGGTGAAAGTGTTTTCGAAACACACAATCAAAACCGGGGCTGAGTACCGCAAGCTGATGCTGAACTTCACGCAGTATGGCAACCCGAGCGGCCAATGGGGTTTCGGCACGGGGCCCACCGTTCGGCAGGTCAACAACACGGTTCCCACCACAGAGGGGCTTGGTTTTGCATCCTTCCTGCTGGGGCTGCCCGGCAATACGGGCAACGCCGTGAGCCACAGCTTTTCAAACGCAACTTCGGCTCCTTACATTGGCGCTTTCATTGACGACACTTACAAAGTTTCGCGCAAGCTGACGTTGAACATCGGCCTGCGCTGGGAAGTGGATGTGCCGCGCACGGAGCGCTACAACCGCTTGAACCATTTCGATTTGAGTATGACTTCGCCAATCGCAGGCAAGGTGGCTGGCTTCCCGAATCTCAAGGGTGGCTTTGTGTTCCAGGACAGCAGCAACCGGCGGCAGGTTCCGGCCGATCTGAATAACTTCGGTCCGCGCCTTGGCTTTGCTTATCAGATCAATTCCAAGACGGTGTTCCGTGGTGCATACGGCGTTACTTATTCCGGCTCTGCCTTCACGGCCGCCGGCACTTCGGGCACGTCGGGTACGCAGGGCTTCCAGAACAACACTCCCGTCAACTTTACGAATGACAACGGCGCGACCTATGTTACTACGTGGAGTAACCCCTTTATCAATGGCTTCAACCTGCCGCTTGGCGCGGCGGGCGGCCCAGGCACTGCTCTCGGTCTTGGCATTGGCGAAGGCATCTTCATCGATAACCAGAATCCGATGATTCAGCAGTGGAACGGACACCTGCAGCGTGAACTTGGCGATGGCTGGGTGCTTGAGGTTGGCTATCTGGCGAACCGCGGCCACCACCTGATCGATGGCGAGAGCAGCATTGCGCTGAACCAGCTTCCGTCTTCGTTCTTCTCGATGGGCAATGCGCTGAACGCGCAGGTGCCGAATCCGTTTTATCATGTGGCGGGCCTGAACACGACGTCGAGCCTCTACACGAATACGACGGTGCAGGCCAAGCAGTTGTTGGTTGCCTATCCGCAGTACACGGGCGTTTCGCCGTTCCGCGTGCCGCAGGGCAATTCGAACTACAATGCTTTCACGTTCGAAGCGAATAAGCGCTTTTCGCACGGCCTGCAGTTGCTGGTTAGCTTCACTGGCGGCAAATTGCTGGACGACAACTCGCAGACCGTTACGTTCCTTGGAGCAGCCGGAACCAAGCAGGATTACTACAATCGCAGGGGTGAAAAATCCCTCTCCGCGCAGGATGTTTCGAAGCGCCTGGTGATCAGCGGGAACTATTTGATCCCTGTTGGCCGGCATCAGAAGTTCCTCGCCAATATGGCAAAGCCGCTGGATTTTGCCATTGGCGGCTGGGCCTTTAATAGCATCTATACCGCGCAGACTGCCGTTCCATTCGCCATCAGCAACGGGGGGAACAACACGCAGCTCGGCAGCCCGGGCCAGCGGCCCAACAACAACGGCCATTCGGCGGTGAAGGATGGTCCGATCGATCAACGTTTGAATGCCTACTTCGATCCGAGCGTGTTCAGCCAGGCGGGCAACTTCACGTTTGGCAATACATCGCGCTTCTCGCCTGATTTGCGCGGACCGTCCACGTTCAATATCGACTTTTCGGTCTTCAAGAACTTCAAGTTGAAAGAGAAGTTGAACACGCAGTTCCGCATGGAAGCGTTTAACGGGTTCAACCATCCAACTTGGGGTACTCCTGGATTGACGGTGAACAGTCCGGCTACGTTTGGCGTAATTACTGGAGCAAATGGAAACCGTACGATGCAGGTGGCTTTGAAAATTAACTACTAATTCTCCGAGGGCCGTTCGATACGGTCGATGACCAGAACTTTCATCGGCCGTTTCGCCGGCTCGAGTTTCAAGCCCAGTTGGTCCTGAATCGCCGCAGCAATGGCTGGGCCCTGCGATGTGCCGGGCGAGGCTTCATCCACTTCCCAGGTCAGTTCGATATTGAAGTTCCCGCTGAGGCCTGTCTTGTCAATTACCGGGCGGCCCGTCCAGTTGGAAAGATTCGCGGCCAGTGCCTTTAGCGGGTGGTTCGAGACGGTGTAGTGGCCCCGAACCGAGCGAAAGGAAAATGGCTCATTGCCCACCGACTGCTTCAGTTTTGGACCGCCCTTTTTGACCACCATCTCATAAACAGCGGTTTCTCTCGCCTCCTCATGGACCTTCAATTGAAACCTGTCGGCGAGGAGTGCTTGCATCATCGCCTGTCTCTGGTTGGACGTCACTTTTCCTTCTCCATCCGTCCGGGCCTGAATGTCGTACGGCTCGGTCTTGACCCACTCCGGCGCGCCCAGTAGTTGATAGGGCCTTATTTCGAAAGCGTTCTGAATCACAGTAGCGATACTGTAACTGCGAATATCAACACCGCCACCTTGCATTTGCCGCATGCCGCTGGATCCGGTTCTGATCTTAACTGGTTTGATGGAGACCACGTCGTATCGTGGCCCTGCGGGCTGCGCCCAGGCGGGAATCGCAAGAAGGAAAATCAGTATAGAGACATACACACGATGACGATTAGGAGTTCGAATTTGTGGATGGGGAAAAATGGTGGGCTTGAGAGAACTCGAATCTCCGACCTCTTCCGTGTCAAGGAAGCGCTCTAACCAACTGAGCTACAAGCCCATCTAGGGGGACAAAATGTCAGTATAGCACACCGCTGGCAGAGTGCAAAATCGGGGCAACAATTTTGGCAAATCGCCGCTGGTACTAAAGTGCGGTAAAATAAGAGTGCACATGCTGTCGATTGTTATACCTATCCACAATGAAGAGCGCGCCATTCTGCCGCTTTATGACCGCCTGACCGCGGTTTTGGAGGGTATGGGCAAGCCGTACGAGATCATCTTTATTGACGACGCCTCACGCGATCGCAGCTTTGAGCTGCTGGCCAATCTTGTGGAAACCGATAACCGGTTGAAGGTCATCCGGCTGCGCCGCAACTTCGGCCAGACGGCCGCGCTTTCCGCCGGCTTCGACGAGGCGCAGGGGCAGGTCATCATTTCGCTCGATGGCGATCTGCAGCACGAACCGGAAGACATCCCGGCGCTGCTGGCGAAGATCGACGAAGGTTACGACATCGCTTCCGGCTGGCGCAAGAACCGCATCGACAATATGGTGATGCGTAAGATTCCTTCGCGCATTGCAAACTGGCTGATGTCGAAGGCGTCGGGCGTGGACCTGCACGACTTTGGAACGACGTTCAAGGCGTATCGGACCGAGGTGCTGAAAGAGGTCAACCTGTACGGCGAGCTGCACCGCTTCATTCCGGCGCTGGCCAGTTTTTATGGCGCGCGGATTGTGGAAGTGCCGATCAGCAATGTGCCGCGGGTTGGCGGTGTTTCGCACTACGGGATTGGACGCACGTTCCGCGTGATGTTCGATATTCTGACGATCCGCTTCCTGCTAACTTACTTTACGCGCCCGATGCACTTTTTCGGCAAGTGGGGTCTGATTGGGCTTACGCTTGGCGGCGGCATCATGACCTATCTGCTGATTTATAAGCTGATGGGTTATGAGATTATGATGGAGCACGGGCCGCTGATGGTGGCCGGAGGCTTGCTGCTGCTGGCAGGGATTATGATGTTTTCGACCGGCCTGCTGGGCGAAGTGATGATCCGCACTTACTTTGAGAGCCAGGGGCGGCGGATTTACGCGGTGCGGGAAGTGCGCACGCGGCGGGAAGCGGTTCCGAAGGACTAGCTTTCCGCGGTCAGCCTTCCGCAGCGCCAGCGCGAATCCGCGCCTCGAACTTGAATGTGCCAGGAAAACCGCTCCCTTAGAACGTGTGAAGGAATCGGTTTGACCGCAAATTGGACCGGCGAATCGCCGGTCCAAATTCTAATTTTTCACAGCTTCTTACGGTCGCGGCTCAGGGAGCGGCAGCATCTTCTCACCGAGCCGCGACCGTAAGGGAGCGGTTCCTAAATCACAGACACAAAACGGGGGCAGAGATGATCTTTCAGCCCAAATAGAGCAGTCGACCGCAAATTCGGATGGGTGGCGAGACTGCGCAAACTGGGGACAGCCCGCATG
>CAIRSA010000397.1 GCA_903881085.1 uncultured Acidobacteriia bacterium | reverse complement strand
GTTGCCTTGACTGATCCAAAGTTCCTGCCGCAGATCAGGGGGAGCTGGAATGCCGTGCACTCGATATCCGTCCAGGAAATCCATCGAATCGACGCGTCCATGTTTCAGCCAGACATTGGCGTCGGGACCGACCACAATTGTCCGAACAAATGCTTCGGTGAAACCGTCCGCAACACTCCATGAGCGCCAAGCGGCGGCTTCCTCTGCCCATCCCGCCACCATTCCTAACAGAATTAGGGGGATTATGCGCTTGATCCGGTGGTGGGGTGCCTTCATTGATGACGTTCCTGGCTCACATGCGAAGCCGCTTCTGAAAACTTATCGGCCAATCTGAGACTTCTTATAGCCACCGTCGGAGGATAGTCCAAATGGTGAACAATACGATCTCCTAAACAGGATCGATCTGTCCTTAATTGTACATCGCAAATCAATGCACGTTAACTTCGAAAGAAGATCTGAGCCGGACTGGCGCCTTGCGGGGCATCCTGTTACTGCTCTGAGGCAGTTGTTATCTACACGCGAGCCCGTGCAGAATCTCGACGTCACCGACTTTGCTTTCAGGAGTTACTTCGATGTACAACTGAACCGTTCCCTGGTAGCTGGCGGCTTTCATTTGCGCGGAGAATCCCGGCTGCAGGTGTTTAATCAGAATTGGAACTGTTTCGGTGCCTGAATCTGCCCAAACGGCGCCAGTTGAATGAATATGGCGAGCCGTTTCATGTTCCGAACCTTAAATCATCTTGCCCAATAGTGACCATGGCGGTTGGCTATCCATCGAACGATATTTCGAACTATATGGCGGGGCCGCGCCGCCAAAGTCTGGTTTGCGGCCTGAAGCTTGGGCTCGGTTCAATTCGCCACCAACTTCGCCCTTGAGCGTTTAGCGAGCATGGCGTTTTCGAAAAATAAGACTGCTACCAAATACGAGCATGGCAAAGCCCATTGCTAACCCAGTGGCTGGTTCGGGCGTGGGCGTGAAGGTGTACGTTGTGTGGCCATAATTCCAAGGCCCCGGTGCCTCATTGTAGCTGGACGCCGTTGTAAAACCTTGCCCCGAAACATCCTGGGCGATCACAACTTTCCCACTGTTTTTGTCTACAACCGAAATCGTTCCAGTGAGGGAAAATGCTTCGCTTGGCCAAGCGGTATTGCAGGTCGGAGGATGGCCCGCCACATAGTCGCAGATTGCCGTTGCGGTGATTGGCGTGCCTACAAACAAAAGGGAATACCAAACGAAATAATTGTCGGGCTGATAGCTGACACCATTGAACGTTAGCGATGACTGAAATGCGGATGGCGTCAACGTACCAGAAAAGTTAAAGCTACATACCCCGTAGCACAGACCAACGGACAGAGAAATCGGGAACGGGCCCGGGGGGGACTGGAAATAGTCCTGCAAATGAAGCCCGGGGCCGTCTACAGACAGTGTCCCGTAGGAGTAATCTGAAGAAGACCAAATATCGAGGGCGCCGGACGTGATGCTTGCTGCTGGCAAAATGCCGGCAAGCAGGGGGAAGAACAGGAGCGGGAGCCTGAATGACATTGTCGAAACCTCTATCGGAATTCATGAGCACGCCGATAGCCGGATAGGCCAGATCAATTGCAACGACTTAAAATCAAGGCCCTGGGTCGTCTCGCGCTTTTTTGGGCGAGGAGCCCCAAATCAATGGAACCAGCCGCGATATGACAACAAACGTGCCTTGAGCACATTTGCGAGGCGAAGGAATGACGAGGGTGAGCATTCCGAGACGCGTTGCAATGGCTTTTGCTGCTGGCCTATTGACGGCGTTGAAAGTGTGTTGGCACTGGCCCCATTGCTATGCGCGTGGAATAACTCTCTCGTTGCCTGCGGCTGGCAAATTTTCTTTGTAGTGGAAACGCCCTCCTAGATCATTTCATTCAACAACTCAGGCCGCGGATTCGGAATCACCACGCGATTCACCAGCAGACCCTTGGCCGCCACCACCGCCGCGCCCACTTCCACCGCGGCCCGTACATCGGACACGCTGCCGGTCATCGTGACGAACGCCTTGCCACCCAGCGCCATCGCCAGGCGAATTTCAAGCAACTGCACGTTGGCCGACTTCACGGCCGCGTCCGCCGCTTCCACCATCGAAGCCACGGAGAACGATTCGATGATCCCCAGCGCGTTCAACTTTTCCACTTTGCTGATGCCGCTAAATGCCGGAAAGATCGATTCATGTACGTTCGGGATCATAAAGGTGTCGATGAGCGAGAAGCCGCTGGCGCGCTTGCCCGCTTCGACGCTGGCCTGCACCGCGCCCACGTCACCGCGCACCATCACCATGTACTTGCCGGAGCAGATGCTGCGCGCCAGCACCAGCTCCACGTCCGATGCTTTCAACATCTCGTCGCACACTTCAAAGCCGGCCGCTACGCTGCCCAGCTCAATCAATCCAATGGAATTTTTCGACATGTCTTATCCTGCGATCTCGATCGAATCTTCGTTAATTGCCACCACCGTGCCGCTGATGCTGGCATGAATGGCCGCTCCCAGTTCCTTGTCGGCCACGTTCGCCACCAGCGCCCCGGCCTTCACCTTCGCGCCCTTCGCCACCAATGGCTGCGCGGGTTTGCCCGCATGCTGCTTCAGCTTCAGAACCACCTTCGCAGGCGTGAACTGGATCTCTTCAAACGGCGTTTCGCGTTCGTACTCGTCCACCTTTAGCCGTTTCCGAAGCATCGAAAGTGGCACGCGCCGGCCCTCTTTCATCGGATGAACTTCCACCGGTTTTGACTGCACGAACTTCAATCCCTTCGATCGCATGTCGCCCTTCGACTGGTCGCACGCTTCCTTCGGGAATAAATCTTCGGGGCACGCATACAACGTGCACAGGCCGCAGGAGCAGCAAAGTTCCGCCCACTGGTTCCAGATATCGACTCCGGTTGTGGTGAAGCCCAGGCTGCGCATCACTTTGTGCGGCTGTACCTCGTAGCCCAGCAGATAACGCGGGCAAAACTCGGTGCAGTAGCTGCATTGGTCGCAGGCCGACTTGCCGATCTTCATCATCGTCTGCTTGGGTTGTTCGCGCCGCGTGATCAGGTAATGATGGCGTGGCAGCACGATGATTCCACCGCAGGTCTTGGTGACAACGTCATCGAGATTGAAGCTGAGAGTGCCCATCATGATGCCACTGACGAACATGCCGAACTCGTCTACCGATGCCCCACCGGCCAGCGCGATCAGATCGCGGAACGAGGTGCCGATGGGTACCCAGAACGATTTCGGATTATTCACCGCGCCGCCAACCGAAACGATTTTTCGAGTGACCGGAACGCCCTTTGCCGCGAAGTGGGCGTTGTACAACGTCTCTACATTGGCGACCACGCAGCCGACATTCAGCGGAATACCAGCGGCGGGAATCAGCCGGCCGGTAGCTGTGTAAACCAATTCGTATTCGTCGCCCGAGGGGTAAAAATCTCCCAACAGAACCAAATCCATTCTGGGATCGTCTATCTTACTGGAGACCGCTTCCACCGCATGCGCATTCTTTTCCTTGATGCCGAACCGGCCCTTGGTGGCCCCGGTGGCATCGAGCATCAATTTCATGCCGCTGACGATTTCCGCTGGGAAATGGCACATGAGCTCGAAGTCTTTATGTAGCAGTGGTTCGCATTCGGCGCCGTTGGCAAGCACGTATTCCACTTGGGATTGCGCCTTGATGGCAGAGGGGAAACCCGCTCCGCCCGCGCCGACGACTCCCGCCGTCCGCAGTTGTTCGCTGAGATTGTTCATGGTGCTCTCTCTATTCTAGTAAAATGAAAAGGATCGCCATAGGGAGAATTTAGTGGAAGAAACAAATGTTGCTGCGACGGAGCAGAATTCGTTCGTCGATGAGAAGGCCGAGCCGCCCAGAAACACCATTGCGGAATGGACGGTCACGATTCTTCTTCTGCTCTTCGGAACAACGACTCTGGTGCAGGCTTTCGTCATCCCAACCGGATCGATGGAAGACACATTGCTCATCGGCGATCACCTGCTGGTCGACAAGCTGGCGTATGCGCCCGAAGGCGCCGTCAGCAAATACTTCATGCCCTACACGCCGCTGAAGACTGGCGACGTAATTGTGTTCCGCTACCCCGTCGATATTCGCCTCACGTTCGTGAAACGCGTGATTGGCGCGCCCGGCGACCGCATCCGCATTGAGAACAAGCAGGTGTTCCGAAATAGCAAGAAGCTCGATGAGCCGTGCAAATTTCACAAGTCCGACTTCATGGACTCCTATCGCGACAACTTCCCTAGCGAGCCGAATACCCGTTTGGCTGAACCGGCTCAGGAAATGCTCACCAAGAACGTGGTAAATGGCGAGGTTGTCGTTCCGCCCGGCTATTATTTCGCCATGGGCGACAATCGCGATTACTCGCTCGATAGCCGCTATTGGGGCTTCGTGCCGCGCGAAAACATTATTGGAAAACCGCTGATCATCTATTGGTCCTACGATGCGCCGACGGAGCGCCTGTCGAATCCCACCATCGGATGGGACCATATTATGGATCTTGCGCAGAACTTTTTTACGAAAACACGTTGGAAACGATCTCTTAACCTAATCCATGGCTGCCCAAGTAAAGACTGACAAAAAACTCGCCAAGAGTGAGAACCCCGAAAAGCCGAAGCCGCAGGAAGAACCTATCCGCGGCTGGGTGGCTGATTGGGCCTACAATATTTTGATTTTGCTGTTCGGTACCACCCTGTTGATTCAGGCGTTCGTGGTGCCGTCATCATCCATGGAGGGAACCATTTTGATTGGCGACCACCTGTTCGTCGACAAACTGGCCTATGGCCCCGCTGGCTCTTTCAGCAAAATGATTTTGCCCTTCGTGGAGCCCAAGCGCGGCGACATCATTGTGTTCCGCTATCCAATGGATATCCGCTTCAACTATGTGAAGCGTGTGATGGGCATTCCTGGCGACCATCTGAAGATTGTGAACCGCCAGATGTTCATCAACGGCAAGCCAGTGGCTGAACCCTTCACGCAGCACATCCGCAATGTGCCGGACGCTTACCTCGATAACTTCCCCAGCCAGCCCGGCTTCCCCATCTATCCGCCGGCGGTGGAGATGCTCGAAAAGAATGTCGTGAACGGAGAGCTTGTGGTGCCCGCGGGCATGTACTTCGCAATGGGCGACAACCGCGACAATTCGGCGGACAGCCGATTCTGGGGCTTTGTGCCGCGCGAGAATATCGTCGGCAAGCCGCTGTTTATCTTCTGGTCGTTCGATGCTCCTACCGATCAATGGACGGACATGAGCATCTCCCACATCTTCGACGTGGCGATTAATTTCTTTGGCAAAACTCGCTGGAGCCGCACGTTTATGTTTGTGCGCGCGGTGCCGGTGGGCTACTAGGTATTATATTTGGACAGGCGAATCGCCTGTCCTACCCAAAATCTTGCTATGGCAACTAACTCTCACTACTACGGCCTCATCCTTGCCGGTGGCCGCGGCACTCGCTTCTGGCCGCGCAGTCGCAAGAAGCGCGCTAAGCAGGTCATCAACTTTTTTGGCGAGCGTTCGCTGATTCAACTGACGGTGGACCGTCTGAAGCCGATGCTGCCGCCGGAGCGCATCTGGATCATCACCAACGATCTGTTGCGCGAAGAAATCATCCGCCAGCTTCCTGAAGTTCCGAAGCACCAGATCATCGCCGAACCAGCGGCGCGCAATACAGCGCCTGCCGTTGGACTGATCGCCCAGATGCTGCATCGGATCGATCCCAAGGCGGTGATGGGGGTGTTTCCGGCGGACCAGTTGATTGAGAAGCCGGCCCGTTTTCTGAAGCTGCTGAAGCCCGCATTTAAGAAGGCAGCTGAGGGCGAGATTGCGGTGATGGGCATTCAGCCGCGTTGGGCTGAGACCGGTTTCGGATACATTGAATTCCCGCCGGCCGCAAACGCAGGCGACCTGGCTGCCCATCAACTGAACAGCTTTCGCGAGAAGCCTGATGCAGAGACGGCCAAGACGTTCGTCGAATCCGGAAAGTTCTACTGGAACGCAGGCATGTTCTTCTGGCGCACCAGCGTGGTCATCGACATGATGGAAAAGCACATGCCGGCGACCTCGGCGCTGCTGGCTGAACTGCCGCCCGCTTCGAGCAAGAAGTTCAAGGCCGCGCTGGCTGAGAAGTTCCCGCAGTGCGAAAACATCTCGGTCGACTTCGGCATCATGGAGAAGGCGGAGAAGGTGTTCGGCGTGGCCGCCGATAACATCGGCTGGAACGACGTGGGCAGTTGGAACGCTGTTTACGAATTGCAGGCTAAGAAAGCCGGGGACAACGTGTTCCGTGGCGACGGCGTTGCAGAAAAGTCGACTGGAAATTATGTGGATGTGCCGAAGAAACTGGTAGCTCTGCTGGGCGTCGAAAATCTGGTGATTGTGGAGACCGATGACGCACTGTTGATCGCTGACCGCTCGCGTTCGCAGCAGGTGGGCGATATTGTGAAGGCGTTGGAAAAGTTGAAGCGCGACGAACTGTTGTAAGAAGAAAACCGCGACCTTACGGTCGCGGCTCGGCGAGCAGCAGGTATCTTCTCATCGAGCCGCGACCGTAAGGGAGCGGTTGTTTTACCCTCTAAAAATAATACTTAAACCCAAGCTGCACGCTGCGCGAGCCGATCTTCGTGCCGCTGATTACGCCGAAGTTGCTTGCGCCATAGCTTGTAGGCGGATCGCTGAACACCGGATGGTTGCGTACGTTCGACGCTTCAAACCGGAATTCAAACCGCTGCCCTTCAACCGTCTTCCAACTCTTGATCATCGCCGCATCCAGCGCATTCACGGCCGGGCCGCGAATACCCAGGGTGCGCGCCGCCGTTCCGAACGTATCGGGGTTCGGGCGGGTGAAGGAATTCTGGTTGAAGTAGCCGTTCAGCCGGTCGTAGATAGAACCGGAGGTGCCCGGTTCTCCCACCAGGTTCGGCCTCTGCGTGCCATTCCACAATGTTCCGCCCGATTGGCTCACCTGCAGCGGATAGCCCGACTGCAGCGTGAAGAAACCACTCAATTCCCAGCCGCCGATGAAGCCATCCACAATGCGGTTCGCATGGCTGCCGAAGCTGCGTCCTCGGCCGAAGGGGATCTGCCAGTCGGCCGTGGCCACGAAGCGATGCGGTACATCGTTCTGCGAAAGCGAGCGCTCCATCTTGTAATTCAGCGGATTCTGGAAGCTGGTGGAGCCGCCCAACCAAGTGAGGTTGCCGCTGGTCACTGACGAATCGTCAATCATCTTTGACCACGTGTAATGAGCCAGCATCGACAGGCCTTTGGAGAAGCGCTTTTCGATCTTCATCTGCAAGGCGTGATAGAAGGAATCCGTGCTGTTGGGTTCCGCGCCGCTGACGCCGTCGTATTGCGGCATGTTCCGCAAAAGTCGGTACATCTGGATGGTTTTTCCATTCAGGTTGGTTGCTTTCGGTTCTGTGATGATGTTGTAGAACGGATTGGCCACTGCCGCCTGCAATTGCGTTCTGGTGAACTGCGCGCTTGAGCCGAGCCAGTATTTCGGGTCGAGCGGGCTGAGGCTGGTGTAAGGCGAGAACAGGTGCACGCCGCGGCTGCCCGTGTAGTTGATTTCGATCATGGAGTTCCAGCCTACTTCGCGTTGGATAGAGAGGTTCCAGGAATACATCTCCGGGTTCCGGTTGGCGCGTGTGATTGTGCCAACGCCAAGACCTATAAACGTAGCGTCGCCCTGAGCGCTGTCGGGCGGCGTCAGGATGCCCTGCGGATAGGGATTGGAAAGCGTGGCGTTACGCGTCGCCCCGCTGTCCAGTGACCAGGGTGCGGTAGCGTCGGTGTTGAACGCGGCGCCGGTGTGTCCTGAAACCGTGGCGCGTGACAGAGTGTAGAAGACTCCGGCACCGGCTCGGATGGATGTCTTGTTGTCCATCGCGTAGGCGAAGCCCACGCGTGGGGCGAAGTTGTTCATGTCTTTATCGAATGGGGAACTCGGGTTCGAGCCGCCTACGAATTTCATTACGCCGCGCAGGTCGTAACCAGGAACGGTGATTGGGGATTTTGCGCTCAGATCCCAATAGCTGTAACGGTCAAGAACTTCGGTGCGCGGGAGTTCAAACTCATAGCGCAAGCCAAGGTTGATGGTGAGTTTACGCGTGAGCTTCCAATCGTCTTGCACAAACATTCCCCAATAGCCTGCGCGTGAGAACGCCTTCGGATCGATATGGAAGTCCGAGCCGTTGCCCCAGCCCAGCAGCATGGAGGCGAAGCCGTTGCCCTGCACGCTGGAGCCTGTGTTCAAGTCCTGGCTGGTGGTCTGGGCACCGAAGGTGAAGTGGCCCGCCGGATAGCCAGGTTGTGCGTAGTCCAGGAAGTTATGGCGCATCTCGGCGCCTGCCTTGATGTTATGGCCGCCTAGGATTTTCGTCATCGAGCCGGAGAATTGATGGACGCCTTCCTGGCGGTCCATCTTCCAGTAGCCTTGTGTGCCGATATCGGTGTAACCGCCGGAACTGAACATGGGGAACACTTGATAGGTGGACGTGTCCTTCATGTATTTGGGCAGGCCGAGTTGGGTCAGATCGTAGGGCACGATGAAAGGGTCACGGGCATAGTCGGAGTAAATGAATCCATACGTTGCCGTCCAGATGGTGGATGGATTCTGCATATAGGTGAGGCTGCCTGTGGCCGATTGTGTCTTGGTGGAACTGGGTCCGTTGTAGGGGTCAGCCGCGGAGAGCGCGGAACTGCTGGCTCCAAACAAATTCGCAGGGTTGCCTGCGTTGTGATTGACGCTGTAACGTGCGGTGAAGCGCAGCTTGTCGTTGAAGCTGTGATCGCCCTTCAGGTCGAACTGTGGTTTTGTCGTGCTTTCGCCGATATCCTGCATGAACCAATTGTTGATGTGCGTCACCGGGTTCGGGTCCTGATTCGGGACCGGGTAGAAGGCTAGGGCTTTCTGCGCCACCGGATCGATCATCGATTTGGGAATGAGGTTCCCCGCGAACGGATTGCGCTTGATGGTGCCGGATGCATCCCTGAATGTGTCGAAGGGGTTGTAGATGGTAATTAACTGGCCATTGCTGAACAGCGTTTTTGAGAAGTCGCCGTTGCGCTGGTCCATGGTCGGGAAGGTCGCGGTCTGGCTTGACGGGCTTTTGGAGTGCGTGTATTCGTAGGTCGCGAAGAAAAAGGTTTTGTTCTTTTTAATTGGTCCGCCGACTACGCCGCCAAGTTGATCGCGGCGGTAATACGGAATGGCCGAGCCGGCGCGGTTGGCGCTCCAGCTATTGGCGTTGAGATCGGAACTGCGCAGAAAATAGTAGCCCACGCCGTGGATTGCATTGGTGCCGGATTTCGTCACCATGTTCACCACTGCTCCGCCTGATTGGGCGTACTCGGCGCCGAAGAAGTTCGTCTGCATCTTGAACTCCTGCACGGCGTCGACTGATGGCGACCATTTCAGATCGGTCGCTCCTGAATTCTGCTCGGTTGTATTCACCAACGCGCCGTCCACCAAAATATCCGAGGTGGAGTTGCGCGTTCCATTGGCTACGAAGTTGGTGTTGGTGGGGCTGATGGTGCCGGCTGCCCCGACAACGCCCGGCGTAAGGCTAAGCAGGCTGAGCGGATTGCGCCCGATGTTCGGCAGGGCCGTCATATAGCGGTTTTCGATTACCTGGCCGAGCGTTGAGATGGTGGTGTTGAGCAGCGGCGCCTGGCTCTGCACTTCCACGGTGTTGGCGATATCGCCCACTTGCATGGCGACGTCGAAGGTCGCCTGCTGTTGCACCAGCAACGTGATGCTGGTTTGCGAATGCTTCTTGAAGCCGCGTGATTCCACGCTGAGCGAATAATTGCCTGGCGGCAAGGAACTGATGGCATAGCGTCCGGCTTCATCGGCCAACACCGAATGCGGAACGCTGCGGTCTGTTTCGATGATGGTGACTTTTGCTCCCGGAACGGCAGCACCGCTGGCGTCTGTGATTACGCCGCGCACGGAGGCTGTAAATGACGACTGCGGCATAGCGATGCTTGTCGCAGCGATGGACAAACAGACCACGTGGACTAGCTGTCTTATCTGCATTGGATCCCCTTTTCCCCACTTTGGATTCGGGCTACATAGCCCGGCCAAACCATCTACCCTGAAACATCCCCGTTGCAAGTGTAAATTGAATGGCGCTGCTTAGTATATCGAAGTGGAGAGGGGATCGCAATACCGTGGTTACAGTATTAGTTAAGTTCCAGTTCCAGAGTGACCGATGCAGTCACCTGCACCAAGCCAGGATCGACCGGAGTGGTTGGAGCCGACGCAACGCCTGCGGTTGTGGTCGGCGCCCGCACGGTGACGATCTGCGAGTTGTAGCCTTCCTGCACCGAAATCAGATTGCCAACGCGCAGGTTCACGCCGAGTGCGATGGATTCCGCCTTCGAACGAGCATTGATCGTGGCTTGCTGCAGCGCCTTGGCACGCACCGGTGTCTCGTCTTTCACCGAAAACCGCAGGGAAGCCACATTGTTTGCGCCGGCATTGGTAGCAGCGTCAATCACTTTGCCGATCCCCGCAATGTCGGAGCTGGTCACGTCCAGCGTGTTGCTCACGGTATAGCCCGTCAGAACGGGATTAGTGTTTTGCGGATAAATGTAGACGGGCGAAACCGAATACGAGGTGGTTTTGATGGTGCCCTTTGACCCAACGGCTTGCTGCACCGCGGCGATAACAGCGGTGACAGTGGTTGCATTCTGGCCCGCGGCATCCTGTGCCGTGACTGCTCTGGTCGTAACTCCGACGGATACTTTGACCTGATCCGGATCAACCGATAGTGTGGCGTCACCATAAGTGACAATAGTGGCGCGACGCGCCTGAGCGTAAAGCGTTGAGCCCAGCGTAATCACCAGGCAGACGGAGAGTATTGTTTTTTTCATATTGGCCTCCTCTATATATGATCCCGCGTTTTCATTCCCGGTTTCATCGAAGAACGCTTCTTTGCGATAATTCGCCTGGGGAGCTCAATTCAGATGAAGGCCATTTCGTTGGTTTTGTTATTCGCCGCTGGTGTGCTTGGCGAGCCCTGCGTTAGCATTGATCGTTCCTGCGTGGAGATGGTGGCGGGGCTTTCGGTTTACCGTACACATTCCATTGCGGCAGGTTCGCCCGACGTGGTGCGTGCCTTTCTGATGGTGCATGGCGTGCAGCGCAATGGCAATACTTACTTCCGCACCGCGCTGAATTCCACACGCCTTGCCGGCCAACTGGAAACGACGCTGGTGATCGCGCCCAATTTCAAGGGGAACGACGGCAACGGCTGTTATGATTCCGTAGCTGATGGTGAGTTGAACTTTCCTTGTGACGGCTGGACCGACGGCCAGTCGGCGACGAATGCGAAGACAACTGCCTTCGCGGCGATCGATCATCTTCTGGAACTGCTTTGCGATAATGAAAAGTTTCCGAAGTTGAAGGAAATTGTGGTTGCCGGCCATTCCTCCGGCGCACAGTTCGCGCAGCGCTATGCGGCCGCGAATCGAGTGGATGGTAAACTCCGCCTGCCCGTTCGATATGTTGTGGCAAACCCTTCTACCTATGTCTATCTCGATTCGTGGCGCCCCGAAGAAGAGCGCTGCGCGGAGTACGATGATTACCGTTATGGGCTGAAGAAACTGACGGGATATATCGTGGAAACTGGAGTGGATGCATTGCGCAAGCAATATCCGCTACGCAACGTCACTTACCTGCTGGGCGAGTTGGACACGCGCGATGCGGCTCACATGGACACATCGTGCCCGGCAATGGCGCAGGGTCCGCACCGCTTCGCGCGTGGGCAGGCCTTCTTCAAACGGTTGAATGAGACGTTTCCTTCGAAGCATAAATTGCTGGTGGTGCCCGGCTGTCCGCACAATGCCGATTGCATGTACCGCTCGGAAATAGCGCGCGGGGTGATTTTTACTCCAGACCGCTAGCCCTGGACGCCGCATGTGGCATATCATATGAGCGATGAAACCAGTACCCATCAAAGAACAAAAGTCATTGGTCAATCGACTGATGGACGCGTGCGGCGGAGCCTACTCGCCGGAAACACGCCGCAAGTATTTTATTACCGGTCCGCAATGGGCCGCCGCCTACGAAGGCCACGCGTTGTTCCACGCGCCTACCAGAAAGACCGTTGGCTTTGAAGAAGTCATCCGTCAATATGGCGAGATCGGCATCGGCCACTGGTGCACGCATGACACTGACGTGATTCCCGCCGCCGCCATTGGCACCGCGGAACAGGATAAGATCGTTACCCGCATTCAGAAGGCACTCAAGAAGAATGACGTCGCCTGCTCCATGGTGACGACCGAAACCTTCCATCACGCTGTTTTTGCCGCCAGCCCCGCCGCCGAATCGCCGCAGGTGCGCGAGTACGCTGCTACTCGCCTGTGTAACACCGTGAACATCGGGCATCAACTCGGCGCGAGCTATGCTGTCTATTGGCCGGGCTCGCTCGGTTACTTCGTGCAGGGCGCAGTGGAAGAGACGCAGACCCTGAAGTGGTATGCGGAAGGCCTGAATGCGGCGTGCGAAGAAGACATCAAAGTCGCAGCCGCGATGGGCCGCCCCACGCTGAAGCATTGCATGGAAGCGAAGCCGTTTGAGCCGCAGGCGGAAATCCTGCTGCCCACCAGCGACGCGATGTTGGGCTTCATCAGCTCCGGCCTGTTGACACATCCGGAGATGGTCGGGTTGAACCCGGAATATCTGCACGAGTTGATGTGGGGCGCCGCACCGCGCGCCGCTTTGGCTCGCGCCCTGCTGTGCGGCAAGCTGTGGCACTTCGATATCAACGACGGCTATCGCCTGAAGCACGACGTCGATATCGCCGTAGGCCTGGTGAACCCGCTGGACTGGCTGAACGTGCTGGTGCTGCTGCGCAGCCACGGCTACAACGGCCCATTCAACTTGGATTACAAGCCGCCAAGAACCACCAGCAATCATGGCGTGTTCAAGGTGAGCTTCCCGACAGCCGTCGACCGCTTCATCACCCTTTGGGAGATGGCCGGCGACGTGTTGAGCGATCCCATCATTAACGAAGCGACCGATGCGCTGAAGGCCGGCGGCCCGCGCGCCAAGGATGTGCACGATGTGGAAGCGATTACCAAAAACCATGCCGAGCTACTCACACTGCACGAATTGATCGCGCATCGACTGGTGCAGATTCTGATTGGCGCGCATCGCGGCCGTCACTACGCACTGTAGTTATTTATGAACCTTGGCAAGACGCTCATCACGCTTGGCGCGATTCTCCTTGGGTTGGGAATTGTAGTCATGCTTGGTGAGCGTCTTCCGATCCGCCTGGGCCGCTTGCCCGGCGATATTGTCATCCGCGGTAAAAACTCTGCTTTCTATTTCCCCGTTGTTACCTGCTTGTTGATTAGCGCTGTGATGTCGGCGATTATGTGGCTGTTTGGTAAGCGATAATATTTATTATGGCCACTGCCCCCGTCCCTCGGCTTACCGAAGAAGAATACCTGCGCATTGAGCGCGAGGCTCAGACCAAGAGTGAATTTTTTGATGGCCAGATGTTTGCGATGTCGGGCGGCTCTCTGAATCACTCTTTCATAGCGAGTAGGCTTATTGCCATATTCGATCGCCAAGTTTCCGGGTCATGCCGCGTTTCCACTTCTGACTTAAGAATTCACATCCCCGCCTTCAAGACCTATACTTATCCGGATTGCCTTATTCTTTGCGGCGAGCCTCAATTAGTCTCTGACCAGAAGGATAACCTTCTCAATCCGATGTTAATAGTTGAAGTGCTATCGCCATCGAGCGAAGCCTATGACCGCGGCAAGAAATTTGAGATGTACCGTTCGATTGCGAGTTTGCGCGAATACCTTCTGATACACCAAGACCGACGTCACGTTGAACACTATTCAAGGCAAGAAGAAGATAGTTGGCTGTTGAGGGAATGTTTCGGGTCAGAAGCCACTGTGAGTATTGCTCGCTTAAGCGTTGAGATCTCACTTGCCGAGCTCTACGCAACGGCTGTCAACTTGGATTAGCGCAACAACCCCAGCTTTTCCATCGGCCAGTACACAAACACCGCTTTGCCGTAAATCAGATCGCGCGGCACGGTCCCCCACGCACGGCTGTCGTTCGAAGAACTGCGGTGATCGCCCAGCACGAAGTAGTTGTCGCCGGGAATCTTCACCGGGGCGCTGCTGATGTGATCGCGATACTCATCGGGCACGTAGCGTTCTTCAATCATCTTGCCATTGACGATCACCGTGCCGTCGTTCACCTCAACGATGTCGCCCGGCAGGCCGATCACGCGCTTAATATAGGACTTGGTATGGTCGTTCGGATAACAGAACACCACCATGTCGCCGCGCTCGATATTGCCTTTGCCAAACTTGTAGATGTACTTGTTGATGAAGATCCGTTCCTGGTCCTGCAGGGCGGGCATCATGCTGGTACCCTCCACTTTTACGGGCTGGTAGAGGAACAGGATGACCACGATGGCGATGACCACTGAGAGCAGCAGGTCACGCATCCAGTACAATGCGGAAGCAAGCTGTGATCGCGTCTCCGCCGCATGCGGCATCGGCTTAGGCTGTTCGAAGTCTTCTGACATATGGGTGAAACCAACGCTGTTCTTATCATACCGGCTCTGAACGAGGAATTGAGCATAGGGATCATGTTATCTTTAATTCCAGCGGATTTATACATGGCTGTGATTGTGGCCGATAACGGCTCCACGGACCGCACCGTCGAGGTGGCGCGCGCGCACGGCGCCATGGTGGTGAGCGAACCGGAGCGGGGCTATGGCGCGGCCTGTCTGCGGGCTCTGGAAAGCCTACCGCAAGGTACGGAAATCGTTGTATTTATGCAGGCTGACGCAAGCGAAAGCGCGGACGAGGCCCACTCACTCATCGAGCCTATCGCCAGCGGAGAAGCCGATCTTGTCATCGGTTCACGGACGCTTGGCAATGCTGCGCCGGGTGCATTGCTACCGCATCAGGTGTTCGGAAATCACTTGGCCTGCTTCCTGATCTGGGCTTTTTGGCGGAAAAAATTTACAGACCTGGGGCCGTTCCGCGCCATCCGCCTCGACGCGTTACGGCGGCTCAACATGTGCGACCGCAACTACGGCTGGACCGTCGAAATGCAGGTGAAGGCCGTGCAGCAAGGACTGCGCATCGAAGAGATTCCAGTCAGCTACGGCCTGCGCGTAGCGGGAGAAAACAAAGTCTCCGGCAACTGGAAAGCCAGCCTGCGTGCCGGCGTGAAGATCATTTATACTGTGCTCCGAGCGGCTGTCCGGTGAGCAGCCGGGCCAGCACAGGAACCGGTACCGCGCCTGCTTTCAAGGCCTGATCGTGGAACTTAATAGCCTCGAAAGCATTGCCATCCAGCTTTTTCTTCTGCAACAACAGTCGCCGCCAATCGCGCCAGCCGACGAAGTAGGTGGGCAACTGGCACGATGACAACTGCGCCCGCTTGTACTTGCCTGTGGCCTCTTCGTCTTCCTGATAGGTCCGGTCCTTCATCAGTGCGAGAGCCTCTGCTTCGGTCATGTTCTTCGTGTGCAGGCGGATGTCGAGAATGGTATTGGCGATCATGCGCAATTGCTGCTTCATGAAGGTGAGGCGCAGTTCCGTCGAGCCTTCCAGGTAGCCCGAGTCGAGCATCTGTTCGGTGGCGTAAACGGCCCAGCCCTCGACATAGGCATTGCTGCCGAAGATCGACCGCAGCAGGCGCCGCGGTTTGGACTCGATCGCATTGGCGAATTCAAACTGCACGTAGTGACCGGGCATCGCTTCATGGACGGTCAATAATTTTAGAGCGTAGCGATTGTATTCCCGGAGCTTGGATTCGACGCGTTCGTCGGGCCAGTTTGCAGGGATCGGCGTAAGCCAGTAGAATGCGCCCAACTCCGGCTGTAGCGCCGGTGCAGGGTTGAAGCCGCCCACGGAATAGATGCCGCGCATAAATTCGGGCGTCGGAATCACTTTCAAATTCGTGCTTTTGGGGAGTGTCAGAATGCGGCTGTTGGCGACAAACTTGGTTGTCTCCGCCAGATCGGCCTGCGCATCGGTGAAGTAGCTTTCGCGGGTGGAGTGGCGCTTGGCGATCATGTCGAGCGCCTTTTTGACGTCGCCACCGGCAAGTTTTTTCATGTCGGCGCGGACGCTTTCGAGCTCCGCTTCCGCAGCGGCCAGCGCCTCGTCCGGGCCCGTATCGGTGCCCACCGCCAGTTTGAATTTCTTGGCGTATTTCTCCGGCCCCAACTGCCAGGAGGAAGTCTTCTTTGACAGATCGTCGGTTAGAAACTTGTTGAATTCGCGCAAGGCGGCAAGCGCCGGGCCGGCCGCTTCGTTATATTCCTTTTCCAACCCGGCGGGCACGCCATTGTGGATCTCTTTCTCAATCAGGCCGATGTTGCCTTCGTTCTCTTCCTGCGCTGTTTTGTTCCAAACTGCGGGCGAATCTTGCAACTGCTGTTTGGCGTGCTCAAAGAATATGGGCATGCGCTTCAGGCGGGCGATGATGTGCTTATATCGCTTTTCCTTGGGCGCGTATTCCAGCACGTATGGATTGAACAAGGCATTGCCGATGGCCTCCACATAGACAGTGGGGTTGTGGCGGTAGCTCTGCAGCGTATCAAGTTCCAGCATCGCAAACGAGATCTGGTCCTGAATGATGTCGTAATCGGCGCGATCATCGGGGCTCAGCGTTGCCGGGTCAACGGCGCGCTGCAGCAGTTCGCGGAATGAAAGATAGAATTTGCGCTGGCCCGCGATAGCATCGGGGCTGTAGTCGTCAAGCAGTTCATCGAGCGGCACGCCGTGGTGTGAATGGTAGCCGGCGCCCGTTGCGCTGATGGGCGACAGCGCCACGCTGGTATAGACGAAATCGGATACCAACTCCTCAAATGTCGGCTTCTTCTTGCAGCCACCCAGCATGGATAGCGCCACCACTGCCAAAACGAGTCTCATCGTTTCCATTTTACGCCTTCGCACAACATGGCATCATAGGGAAAGATGGAGAATCAGGAAATCGCCAGGCTGATTGCGGAGACAGCCGACCTCATGGAGATCGCCGCCGAGGACTCGTTCCGCATCCGCAGCTATCGCAACGCTGTTACCGTGATTGAAGGCTATCCGGAGCGGATGGCCGATATTCTGAAGGACCCTGCGCGCAAAGTTACCGACATTCCGGGCATCGGCAAGGGCATCGCGCACGTGCTGGGCGAAATCGTGGAGCGCGGTTCTTTTGAGCGGCGCGATCAGATGCTGGAAAAGTATCCGCCGACGGCGCTGGAGATGCTGAAGATCCAGGGCCTGGGCCCGAAGAGCATCGCGATGCTGTTTGAGCATTTCCGTGTTTCGACCATTGATGACCTGGAGCGCATCTGCCAGGAGCAGAAGCTGCGCACGCTGCCGCGCATGGGCGCCAAGCTGGAAGAGAAAGTGCTTCGCTCCATCGCACAGTATCGCCAGAGTGCAGGCCGGTTCCATATCGATTTCGCCGATCGAATTGCGCTGGAGATTACAGAGCTGCTAGCGCCGCTGAAGGTGACTCCGGCGGGTAGTCTGCGTCGAGGCCGCGAGACGGTGGGCGACCTGGATCTGCTGGTGACCGGTCCGGACGCAACTTCCGCGCTCGACACGTTTACGAAATGGACGCGCGTGCATGAAGTGCTGGCCAAGGGCGTGAACAAAGCCAGCGCGAAGGTGGGCGTGGAGGGCCTGCAGGTGGACGTGCGCACGCTGCCCGATGAGAGCTATGGTGCGGCCATGCAATACTTCACCGGCAGCAAGGACCACAACGTGGTGCTGCGCAATCGGGCTTTGAAGCAGGGCTTGACGCTGAACGAATACGGGTTGGTGCGACTGAGCGACGAAGTGAAGGTGGCAGGTGCCGACGAAGCCGAGATCTATTCGATGCTGGGCCTGCCGTGGATTGCGCCGGAACTGCGCGAAAATCATGGCGAAATCGACGCCGCGGCCGAAGGGCGTTTGCCGGTGCTGCTTGAGCTTGGCGACATGCGTGGCGATATTCATATGCACACGCGTGAATCGGATGGCCGCGCATCGCTTGAGGAGATGGCCGAGAACGCGCGCGCGCTGGGCTATGAATATATTGCCATCACCGATCACTCCAAGGCGCTGGCGATGGCCAATGGCCTGGACGAGGAGCGCTGCGTGAACTTTGCGCGCAAAGTCCGTGAGATGGATCAAAGCCAGTTGGGACTGCGCGTGTTCAGCGGCCTGGAGTGCGACATCCGCAAAGATGGCACCATGGATTTGGCCGATGACGCGCTGGCTGAGTTGGATCTGGTAATCGGCTCCGTGCACAGCTACATGAACATGGAATCGGCGGAGATGACCGACCGGCTGCTGCGCGCGATGGAATGTCCGTACTTGAAGGTGATCGGGCATCCGACGGGCCGCGTGCTGCTGCATCGCGACGCGTTTCCGTATGACTTTGAACGGGTGGCGGCCGAGGCGGCAAAGCGGGGCATTGCGATGGAGATCAATGCCAGTCCAGAGCGGTTGGACTTGCATGCAACGCTGATCCGCATCGCGAAATCGAAGGGTTGCCGGTTTACGATCTCCACGGACGCGCACCATCCCAAGCATCTTTCCAATATGCGTTATGGCGTGAAGATGGCGCGCCGTGGTTGGTTGGAATCGAAGGATGTGCTGAATACTCTGCCACTCAAGGAGTTTGAGCAGGCTTTGGTTGGGCGCCGCACGGGGTAGGGCAGGGAATTTGCCTGTCCAATTCAACGAATGCGCAAGTAATCGAGCATCGCGGCCAGAGCTTTGGCGCGGTGGCTGACCAGCAATTTCTGTTCCGCCGATGCTTCGCCAAACGTGCAGCCGAAAGGCTCGTGGAAGAACATCGGGTCGTAGCCAAAGCCGTTAGGCCCGCGTTCGCCCTCGATGATCCGGCCATCGACATGTCCGCGGAAGGTACGCACTAATTTGCCATGATCGGCCAGCGCGATGGCGCAAACAAAGCGCGCCCCGCGATGGGCAATGCCCTTCAGGTTTTCGAGCAACAACCGGTTGTTGTCGTCATCGGTTGCGTGCTCGCCCGCATAGCGCGCCGAAAAGATGCCGGGGGCTCCGCCGAGCGCGTCCACTTCCAGGCCGGAATCGTCGGAGAACAACAGACCCGGCGCATGTGCCCCGTAATGAACGGCCTTCTGCGCGGCGTTCTCTTCAAACGTCGCGCCGGTCTCATCGCACGGTGGAATCGCTTTGGTGTTTTCCAGCGGCTCCACTTCGAATGCATCGCCGCCATAATTCGCGACAATCAATTTGAACTCGCGCAGCTTTCCCGGGTTCGTAGTTGCGCAGTACAGCTTCATGCGATGCCGAGTGCCTTCTTCTGGAGTAAGATCAGATCGCGCACGCCGACCCGCCCAAGTGCCACCATCTCCATCATCTGGTTATCGTCGAACGCCGCCAGTTCCGCGGTGGCCTGCAATTCCACGAAGCGGCCGGCGCCGGTCATCACTACGTTCATATCCACTTCGGCGGTGGAGTCTTCTTCATAGCACAGGTCAAGCATCGCTTTGTCTTTCACAATGCCAACGCTGGTTGCGGCGAGGAAATCCCGCACGGGCATGCGTTTCAGCCGCCCGTATTGAACCAGTTTCTGCAGCGCCATGTGCAGCGCCACGAAGGCTCCAGTGATGGAAGCCGTGCGCGTGCCGCCGTCGGCCTGCAGCACGTCGCAATCGATGATCACGCTGCGCTCGCCGAGTGCGTTCATATCCACCACGGACCGCAAGGAACGGCCGATCAGGCGCTGAATCTCCATGGTGCGTCCCGAAGCACGCCCCTTGTTCACCTCGCGTGGCGTGCGGGTGGCGGTGGAGCGGGGCAGCATGGAATACTCCGCTGTCACCCAACCCTTGCCGGTGTTTCGCAGAAACTGCGGTATCGTGTCTTCCACCGTGGCGGTGCAGAGTACGCGCGTGTTTCCAATCTCAATCAGTACTGAACCTTCGGCGGTCAGTAAGTAGTCCGTCGTAATCCGGACCGGACGCATCTCATCGGCTTTCCGATTATCAATTCGCATTCACACTCGATTTCATTACGTAATAGAACAGGATACCGATCAGTGCTATTCCGCTGAGAACTAAAATTAAGCAGGGTATGGCAGCTTTGTTGGATGAAGCATTCTTCGCCGCCCCGCGCACGGGTTTGTATTTTCCCATTCTCAGTCTAGGTTAGCACTTAGCGGGGCCTGTCTATTGTGTGCGGAGTGAGAATTCCCGTAACGGGTCTGTGGAATCGGGGTTGTAGACACGTACCCAGTATTGGCCAGGCGGTAGTTTTGAAGTGCTTCGCACGGTGAGCAAATCTGATTTGGGGACTGCGGATGTGACCGAAATTGACGCTCCGCCGGCGCTGACTATTTCCACGCGATATGTGGCGGAAGATGTCAGCCCGGCGAGACTGAGCACCAGTTCCAGTGGCTTGTTGGCCGGCGCTATGCCGCTATCGGCTCCGCGCATCGCCTCCAGGCTGACTTGCTGATAGGGTTGATCGGCGCTGGGCATGAATACAATCATGGCGCAGAGTGCCATCGCCAGGCCGGCAGCGGGAAAGGCTAATTGGCGTGGGAATTCGAAGATGCCAATTAGTTGAAACCGGGCTAGCTTACTCCTGACAGACCCTGCTTGGGGCTCCTCTTTGCGGATCTGACGGCTTGCCTGGCGCGCTGCAAGTAGAAACGATTCGATCGATTCCAATTGCAGTTGGCAAGGGCGGCAGAACATCAGGTGATCTTCCAGTTCGTCCGCGTCTTGCTCGCACAAGCTACGCATGGCGTAGCGCTCCAGCAAATCGTCGGGTGTATGCGACTCCGTACTCATCATAAAATATCTTATCCTCCATAGCGGGGCGTTTTCATACGTGTGGGTCGCACCTGGCCACAACAGGCCTTTGATAGATTAGTGTCCGGCGGAGTGAGATTTTCTCAGAATTTTTTCTTCCTGTGTTTTCTTCTCGTTAAGTAATCGCTGGCGGCCCAATTCGCCGAATCTCTGTTTAGCGCGGCTCTTTAGCAGCCGGAACTGCGTCTCCGAGAGACCCATATCGCTGCAAATCTCCTCTTGTGTCTGCTCCTGCAGATAGAATCGGGTAAGGATCTCGCGGTCCCGTCGCGAAATTGTGCGCAGAACCTGTGTCATCAGATCGGCCTGCTCATCCACTATGGCTATCTGTTCGGGGTTGCCTCGCAGATCGGCCAGCCGGACTCCGTCATCCAATTCGACGGTCTCTCGGCGGTTGTGGATGACCTGATCGATGTGGGCTGCCACCTGGCGGCGTACCACCGTCCTTACATAGCCCATCAGCCGTTCCGGTTCGCGCAGTTCCCCGCGGCGAATCGCCTGAACAACGATGACAAAGGTGTCGTGAATCTTATCGTCGAGCTCTTGCATGCCCAATTGGCGGCACAGGTAAAACTTCACGCCCCGGTAGAACAACCGGTACAGCTCTTCCATCGCCGACCCCTCGCCCGCGCGAATGCCATCGACCAGGCTGATCCAGTTCACGGGCGCGAAGCCGGAGCCTGTGGGCTGTGCCTCCGCCTCCATGCCGTCGCTGAGCTCTACCGCCTGATTTTCCATCTCTTCGTCAGACTGCGGATTGGAACTCCCGGTCATAGCCAATAACATAAATTCTTAATCCTTTCCGGCAATGAAGTAAGCGGCCCAGTAGCGAGGATGAGATCGCCACGTGCCGGAGTGCAGGTTCTCCAACTGTGCGGCCTGCAGAGCATCTGAGGCAGAGCTGTTCTGCGAACCGAGAAATTTATAAAACGATATGAGAAGGTCGCCGGAATCGTCCGGCACCGGCCAAAGACTTGCGGCCACGGATTGCGCACCCGCTTCGAGCCATGCCCGCGTCAGGCCCATCAGGCCCGTCCCAGGTAATGCAGCACCCCGACCCGATCCGCATCCGCTCATCGTCACCACGCGGGCATCCGTGCGCAAGCGGGTGATCGTATCTGAGGAAAGCAGCGTGGGCGTGCCATCCTGCTTCAGGTTCATGGCGATGCTCGATTGATTTGGGTCGTTATCGCTTTGCACAACATGTGCAGCCAAATGGATAATGTTGGGCATACGGTTTAATTCCGCTTGAAATCTTTCCATGGATGTGTTGTTGCCTTTCAGCAATACTGGATTGCTCGCCACCACTCGTCCACAGCGGTCGATTTCACGCCCTGTTCCTGGCAGACGGGGCAACTCTGGAATTTCGTTGTGTGCCCACATGCCGTCAAACATATTTCTGCGGCCGGGCCATCTGGGATCAGCCCGGTTATAGACCGGGTCCCCAACGCCGAGGAAAGAGTCCGCCTTTCCGCCACCCTGCTTGCGTGTGCGCAGCGCGGGATGTGGCGATACGGTAAGAGAATGAGCCTCAATCAGGTATTTGTCTTCGTTGCGCAGCGCGGCAAAAGGCAGATCGAATAGTCCCACATCCAGCGCGAGCAGCCAATGGCGTTTTGCGGCCACCTCGGGTGGCACTTGCCCCAGCAACATCCAGTACACCGCCTCCGCCGTGCATTTCATTTCTGCCGTTTCCGAGCGCACTTGCTTCTGAAGACGCGATACTGCCCCGGCCCACAGGATTCGGGAGGGAAGGCGATGCATGCTCAGCGTGGTCCGTGTCAAGGTCCAGAGCATGGGTTGATCGCTCGTCAAGTGGAAACTCAGCATAGCCTCGTCGGCCCGCAGATTTTCCTGGATCTCTTTCAGTGCCAGATAGCCATCGTCAACCGAGGGCCGTAATAAACCCGTCGCGGCTTCCATCTCCATGAGCCGGTTTCGTAGGCCGGCGATCTTCGCTTCGTCATGGCTTGACGCAGCTGCACGTAAATCCGCCAACAGCGTGTAATAATCATCGGGAAGTTCCTGTTGGGCGGTGCTACGAACTGTTTCGCGCAGGCTCCATGCCCGGTTCTCCTGCGCGGCGAGGAAGAGTTCTCTCTTGAGTGCCTCCGACGGACTCTGCCGGTAGACTTCGTAGCCCGCCGAAAGGAACCCATCGTAGATGGACTGCAATTTTACTTCGGAACTGATGCGAAGGGAGCTGGCGGGAACTACGTCAAGACGCCACAATCGGGCTTCGCGAAGAGCCTGGCGGAAATCCTCCAGCGCTTGCTCAGGTTTGCCTTCGGCTTGCCTGAGCAGACCTCGCTGCTGATAAATATACCAGCGAGGCAGACGCTTTTCTCCGCGCTCCGAGGCCTGGATGCTGAGCTCCATCCAGTGGGAGCTTTCGCTCAAGTCTCCTTTGATCCGGTACAATTTGGCCAAATTGGGGTAGCTCAAGTTTGTTTCCTGGTCTTTTGCTTCAGAAAGTATCCGGTGCGCAAGCACCAAGGCTCGCTCCGCCTCTTCCAACTGCCAATGTTCCAGATACTCGTATCCCAGATGGTTCCAGATTCGTCCCAGATATCGAGTCTCGTTCGAACGCTCGGCAATTTCTGCCGCTTGGAGCATCAGCCTCTCGCACTCTTTCATTTGTCCCTGACGGGCGCGCACCTTCGCGAGCTGCATCAGTACCTGAACGCGGTAAACAGGACTATCCGATACCTGCATCGCTTCCAACCCGCGGTTTGCGGCTTCCACCGCGGCTGGAAGATCGTCCATTTGAAGATAGAGGTGGGAAAGATTCAACGTGCTCAGTCGCACCATTTCGGTGTAGCCGATCTCTTCGGCGAGCTTCCTGGTCTCAAGCAGCGTGGCCATGGTGCCTCGCATCCGTAGCCATCCCATTTGGGCCGCACCTGCATTGTTGAGGAATGTTGCCGCGGAGCGCTTGTCTCCCAGTCGCAGCGCCTCGTGATAGGCGGCTTTGTAGACCTTGACCGCTTCAGGCAATTGGTCCTTGCGGACAAATTCAAACGCCCGTTGGCGATAGGCCTTGAGCTCGGAAGAGTCCCAATAGCTGGCAGGAACTAACCTTCGGCTATCGAAAGTCTTGCCGGGAGACCCGACATTCGGAAGTAGCAATGACAGACACGCAATGGCGCCTGCAACGCGCATAATAGCTCTTTATATATGGGGGAGATTAGAACGTCGAGGCTGGCGTTCCTAGGAATACCCTGTAACAGTGGTACTCCTAGGAATCATACCAGAAAGGGCCTTGTATGTGGCAACCTATTTTGAGGTGAGTACTGATAGTACGTGTGCCCTTGCGCACACGATCACTCCGTTGAGCGGAGGAGATTACAGAACAGGAACGATAATGATGATCGGATCCATATTCGTTTCGCGAAGTCCAGCCATCTGGTACCTTCGTGATTCAAGATTAGGATCCGCGACGGTTCGAGAAGGGCGCGGTTCTTGTAAACCATTAAAAATAGGCTAGATATTAATTTTAAAATGTTGTGATCCGCGATTCGGCCTATGCCCATTCGAATTTTAGGGTGTGGTCAAACGGTGTCAAACCGGTGATGTAGACGCTCGGCCCAGCGAGTTTTGCATCTGCTCCGCGCACTTGCGTGTAGCGGTGGGGGGCGGATCCTGGGCCGAATCGGATTGCATCCGAGCCAGCCTGGTACCCCGCAAACCCCTTAGGAAGAATATACCCATCTACTACCTTCGTAACTGGTTCACAGCCTTCGAGTTTGCCACCCTCGCGCAGGTTGATCTCAATGGCCAGGGGAACGTCGTTCGTCCCTTTCGATTGGATCCGCACGGTGAAGCCTTTGGCGTTTTCCTGAATGAATACAGTCTGTTCCAAGTGGCAGACTTCGCTCTGTGCACGTTCGCGGCGGGTGGAATCGTAAGTTTCCGTGGTAATCTTACGTGGAGGGTTGAAGGGTTGGTAGTACGGGCCGGTCAATGACTGGGCCATATAGTACCCGCCATCTTTCTGCACCAATTTGGTCCCGATAAACTGGCCCTTTCCAAAGAATGCCGATGCAAATCGCAATGCTCCGATAACTGCTTCGCCGCGTCGTAGCAGGAAAAAGCGGTTCTTGCCTTCCAAAACCGTCGCGCTGACGGCTCCCCTACGGATGCGTGCCACGCCGATGTAGGGAAACACCTTCTCATAGTTGTCGGGCGGCGCGACGGGTGCGGGTCCTGGCTCGCGCAACTGCGGGTATTCGAGGAGCGATGCAATGCTTGCCGCGACCGGAGTGAAGTGATTTGCAATAGCCGCGAACTGACCGTTGCGGTCGATACGCGCCAAATGGGCATAGGAGAACCAGTAACCGGCAATGTTACCGCGCGTGTTCAGATCCTGACGGCGGGAGATCTCCGTGACCGCCTCGTAATCAGCGTGGATCAGGTACATCATTGCGTTCAGGTTCTTGCGAACCGGCTCCAGAAGTTCAGGCCGGTTGAGCTTTAAAGCCACGACGACCAGCGACCGGTCGACGATGGGATTGTAGTTGTAGGTACTACGCTCGGTGAATTGTCCGTCGGAATCGATATCAATCCCTTCGGCCAGCCACTGGTCGATGCGTTTCACGATGGCAGGAGACGGGAATAGCGAATTGATCTGAGCCAGCGCCGAGCAAACCACCCAGCGGTGATTCGGGGTGTGCACACCGCCGCGCGTGAGTGCAGCGCCTGCTTTGCGCAGGAACGGTTCCAGAACGTTAAACAGTTCCATGTTGCCGTATTGCTTCGCGTTCCAGGCCGTCGTAGCGACGCCATTGACGATGAAGGCCGTATCGGGCGGGGAATCGAAGTTGGTGATGGGCAGATAGGCATTGCCGTCCGGCAGTTGCTCGCGCAACAGGAATCCGGCGGCCAGTTTGGCGCGCTCCATCATCAGCGGATTCTTGTGATACTTCGATTGCGGGCAGATGTAGGCCGAGGCGAACGTCTCCACGATGCCTACCGCGGTCCCCATGAAATAGAGCCCCGTATCATCGGGAATGCAGCCCAGGCCGCGATCTCCTGCCGAGGTGTTCTGCCGCTTCAGGAGATCTTCTACAGACTTATCGTAGCGCGCGACCAGATCGGCGTCGAAAGTTGGCACGGCCTGTTGAGCTTGCATGGCGCTGGCCGCGCCCAGGGCGATCGCTTCTCGTCGGGTTAGCATATTCATGCCAGCTTTCTTGCGGCCAGGCGCGCTTCTTTCATGATCGGTCCGTAAACCAGTTTGTCGAAAGGCGGGCAGCCCGAAGGGAACTGACCCAGTTCGTTGTTCTTCTGCCGCATCAGGAAGGTGCAGTAGGTGAGCGTTTTGCAGACGCGGAGCTCATCGAGCTCGCCCTTTTCCTGAATGTCTTTGGCGAAATCCGGGTAAGCCAGCGCGTTGCGGCCGATGCCAAAAAGGGCGATGCGGCCCTGCTCAACGTTGTATGCGGCGGCGTTCACGGCATAGATCTGTAGCCAGCTGTAACCGGTGCCGACCATGGGCAGATCGGGGAACGTCTTTTGCAGTTCGGCTGCGATGCGGAAGTGGCGGTCTACGCCCACCAGCGGATGCTCCGGCTCTTCGTAGCTGCCCTCGTCGGGCTTTTCATAAGGCCGGCCGATGTGCGGATTGTAGTATGGGGAGCCGAGCGAAACGTTCAACAGCTCAACGCCCCATTCCTTGAACCAGCCGATGGCCGTCTTCACTTCGGTGAGATCTTCGCGCATCGGATCGTTGGCATCCACGCCCCAGCCGTGCGGATAGGGCAGAGGATAGTCGAGCGGTACGCCGAGCTTGGTCTGCTGATCCATGTCGTGCGGCACGCCATCGTAGCAGCCGAGGCGCATGCACAGTTTGAGCCGGGCGCCGAATTCGGCACGCATCTTGCCCAGCACATTCTTCATGAACCGCGTGCGGTTCTCGAGCGATCCGCCATAGCGGCCTTCGCGCAACTTCGCGCCCATCAGTTCGCTGAGCAGGTAGCCGTGGGTCACCTTCAGATCGATGGCCTTGAAGCCGGCCTGCAGGGCCAGCCGCGCGGCGTCGACATACTGGTCTTCCAGTCGTTCCAGTTCGTCGTCTGAGATGACCGGCTGATCCGCCGGAGTTGCGGTCTTCTTGTCAATCAGCGGATTGTGATACGCGATGAGGCGCTTCGGATAGCTGTAGCGGCCGGAGTGCGTCAGCTGCATCGGGATCAGCAAATCGCTGGTATCGCCACAGGCTTCCATATGCACCTTGAGCATCATTTCATGCAGGCGGGCGTAATCGGAAACGTTGTCTTTATTGATCCACAGCTGTCGCGCATTGGCGCGGCCGTCTTCACGAACCGCGGTTGCTTCGAACCAGATCAGCTTCGCGCCGCCGCGGGCGAAACGCTCGTACCTGCGCCAGGTGAGTTCATCGGGGCGGCCGTCGAGCGTGGAATCGCAACCTTCCATGGGATGAATCGCCATGGAGTTGCCCAAGGTCATGTTGCCAACGGTCACTTTGCGTGCAAGCAGATCCTGCACTTTCCGCTTGTCTTCTACAAAGCGGACATGCTGCGTAAGCTCCTCAGCGTTTTGCCGCAGTTCGCTTAGCGTTTTGTAATGGAAGTGTTTCATCGTTATCGTTGTGTTCCACTGCTTCCTTGCTTGGCAAAAGCATGATGGAGATGGCGCCGACGGCGGCCACCAGAATCACAGAATTCAACGCCACTGCATAACCGCCGAAATGTTCGTGCAGGAGCGAGACCAAGTAGGGAAACCATGTCTGGCCGATTGTGTCAGTGGGAAGAATCACCGCCATCGCGCGGGCCAGAGTGTTTACGCCGAACTGTTCGGCAGCCATCAACGGAATCAACATATAGTCGGCGCCCATTCCGAAGCCGAACAGGATGGCGAAGACATACATGTAATAGGGATTCTCTGGCGTCACCAGCAGCAAGAGCGGAATCGTCGCGGCAACCATTACGTAGGTGACCGTCATCACGAGTTTCTTGGAAAATTTGTCGGCCAGAAAGCCCATCACCAGGCGGCCGCCGATGCTCGAAAACAGGATACACAAAGTGGCGTTGCCGAAGAGGTCGTTCAGCTGATTCTGATCGGTGAAGCCATGTTCCTTGAAGACGAACTTCATGTGTTGATTAATGGAGCCGATGGCGCCGATGGAGCAGAAGCTGCCGAGTACCAGCAGCCAGAATGACGGCTTACTGATGAGGTAACCAAAGCTCTGCGGCGCAACGTTTTGTCCTGCATGTTCCTTAGTGTCGCCATCGGGAAACTGGCCCATATCGGACGGCTTGTCCTTCAACAATAGAAGGCAGATCGGCCACGCCAGTGTCATCAGGCCGCCGATGATCAGCAGCGCGCCCTGGAACCCGTAGGCGTCTGTCAACGGTCTGGCGATGTACTTTGCCGAGATGCCGCCGAACACGCCCACGCCAAGATAACAGATGGCCATTGCCTTGCCGCGATCCTTGCGGAACCACTGCGAAATCAGAACCTGGTGGGCAATCGGGCCTGAGAAAATGTAGCCCGTCACGTACACAACCCACAAACCGTAGTAGACGAACAGGCTGCCAGTCATCTGGCTCCAGCCGACATACGCCACCGCTGTGCAGGCAGTGCCGATAAGGATCATCATTCGCGGGCTGAAGCGGTGAACCAGAATGGGGCCGACCCACAATGTGAGCGTGGCGGCGAGCGGAAACCCCAGGGTTACGTCAGGATGCTTCCAGCCGAAGGCCTTCTCGTAGTAGTCATAAAAGAAGGGGCCGCCGTAGTAGGGGATGCCTACCGCGAGTCCAAACGTGAAGAAGGCGAAGATGGTGATCCACCATCCGTAGAACTTTTTTTCCATGGGTCTCCTGCCTAAAAAGGAACCTTTACTTATAACACAGCTGAACCGTCACTGGACAGGCGAATCGCCCGTCCTACCCTTTCAAACACTTGCACGGCCGGGGTAGGACGGGCTATTCGCCTGTCCACATGCTACTTCAAAGTCCACGCAAATGGAAACCGCCGTCCACATTGATGATCTGTCCAGTGGAATAATCCAGTAGTCCATCGGCAATGGCGCGGATCGCTAGCGCCACATCGGACGACTCGCCCATACGCCTCTGCGGCAACATGCCGCCTGCAATCTTCTCTTCGTACAGCTTTTCAACTGTAGCGATCATGTCCGTTCTGATCACGCCCGGGCGCACTTCGAAGACTTTGATCCCTTCGGCCGCCAGTCGCTGCGCGTAGATGGAAACCGACATGCTGAGCCCGGCTTTTGAGATGCAGTATTCGGCGCGGTTGGTGGAGACTGCGTAGGATGAGATCGAGGTAACGAAAACGATGCGTCCGCTGCCCTGCGCCACCATCTGGCGGGCTGCCAGTTGGGTCAGGAAATGCGGGCCTTTCAGATTCGTACCGATCAGCTCATCGAAACTCTCTTCGCTGGCTGCCAGCACGTCGTTGCGTTCGCGCTGCGTGATGCCGGCGTTGTTCACCAGCAGGTCGAGGCGGCCGAACTTTTCCAGCGTGAAGGCGATCAGCCCAGCGCGGTCGGCAGCCACGCCCACGTCGCACTGAAAGATCTCCGCACCGGTTTCGGCGGCCATGCTTTCAGCCGCGTCGCGCCTGCCTTTGTAGGTTCCTACGATGCGATGCGTTTTGGAAAGCTCTATTGCGATGCCGCGCCCGATGCCGCGGCTGGCGCCTGTGATTACTGCTACTGGGCTTGTGTTCAAACTGTCACCGTCAGACTTAGATTGTGATTGCTTGTTCCAGTTTAAACGTTAAGCGGGTCTCGCTGGGAATTTTCACGCGCTGGCCCTTGGTCATCACTTGTGCCGCGGTGCCTGCTCCCGCGCCTGCCGCCGCGCCGATCGCCGCACCTGCGCCGCCTCCGGCGATGCCGCCGATAATCGCACCCAGCGCGGCGCCCCCGCCCGCTTTCTTCGCAGTGCTTGCGCCGCGCGAGCCGCTCTCTTTGGTAATGGTCTGGGTCAGAATGTCGATATTTCTGCCATTGACGGTGACACTGGAAAGATCCAGCCGAAGCTCCGTCTTGCCTGTCAACTTTCCGGATTGTTTGTCTTCCACCAGCTTCACCACAACATCGGCTCCACGCGGAATCACTGTTTTGCCGTTAATCGTAATGGGTTGGTCCATGCTGGCGCGGAACGTATTGCCGACCGTGTCGTGCTCAGAGTCGACGCTGTCGATCATGCGAATGACAAATGGCGTGTCGGGCGGGACCTCAACCGCGATGGGCGTCTGCGGAATCAGAGCGACGTCGGGCTTCAGAATCCTCGGCTCCGGCGTGTCGCCATCGGGTGGCCGTTGCGTGCGGCGCATGATGGGCCGCTCATCCTGACCGCTGTTATCGGGTGGCGGATTGTCCGACGTGCCGGCCGAGCGGCGCAGGGTCGGACGGTCATCGCGATCGATGTTAGACGCACTCCGCTGGTCGTCACCCGCCGAGCGTGGTGAGCGGCGCAGAGTCGGCCGGTCAGAGGAGGACTGCGAATCAGAGCCTCCGCGGTCGCGGCCCAGGCTGCCGATATCGCCGAAGCGGATGGTGATGATGTCGATGGTGTCGAATGTCTGCACGCTGTCACCCACGGTCATGCGTACGCGCCTGGCGTCGCCGCCCAGGTAGGTGCCCTCAATGGTGCGTCCATTCTTCAACGTGATCGTGTCCGCATAGGTGGCCCAGCCGAACGTAAGCAGTCCAAGTAGAATTGTAAGTTTCATGCGGCGCTCCTGTTGAAATTCGAAAATAGCTTCTTGGCCACGGCTTTGCCTAATTCCAGGCCCTCTTTGTATTTGCTCTTTTGTTCGGCAGAGTTGTAGGCCGCTCCGTAGCTATAGAGCCGCTCAAGCGATTGCCCTACTACCCACGTCCCGGCGTAAGCGATTGCAGCCTTCGGAATCAAGCCGCCACCGAAGGGAATCTTGCCTACCATTTGCCGTGCCAGCGCACGCCAGCCGAACGCGCCGGCGATGACCGAGGCCACCTCGGCTTTCTGTTCGCGGTAACCAACCTCGCGGCCATTCGCGGCTGCCAGCAGGAAAGCCATCTTCAGTTGGTTCATGGTAAGGAATGCCGTGTCGGTAGCGAATTCGCCGAACGCCCAGAGCAGTTCCCCAATGTTCGGGACCACATCAGGCAGAGCCGAAACGAATGAGAAAGTGGCGTTTTCCTTGCACACGCTGGCAATGTATTTCTGCGAAACCGCCGGGCGGAAGCCCGGAAAACTTCGCGCCAAAGGCAGGCTCAACTCATCGTGGTTAGCCAGAATGCGCTTCACCAGTTCGTCCTCGCGCCCGGCGTGAAAGGTGTAGCCGGTGCGTGGGCACGGCACGCCCTCTTCGTAAATCTCAATATCGAATTTATCGGGACCCTGCGGCGCACCTACCAGAAAAACGCCGTCGGTATTTCCCAAAAATCTGAGAATCGCCGTGCAGCCCGGATCGCTGGTTGAGCCGATTCCGATGGTGACCGGACGCATCGCCAGCTCTCGCACTTCATTCGGGTTCAAGTTTCGCAATGACTTTGTGATTGTTTGTATAAATTGTTTTGCCATGCTTAGCCCATTTTATTGGGGGCGCTCCGCTCCACATAAGCGAAATAGAACACGCAGCTCTTTCTGCCATTCTACTCCCACTCCGACGCGCTCCACCGCAATGTCAGACGAGAAGAAACGCAAAATAGTTTCCGTAGAAGGATGATATTCCAGTGCGGGAGCCACCAGCAGCAGTCTGGGGGCGTTTCGAATCAGCGGAATACCGGGAAAATAGCCTAAGGGAGTGAATTCGCCGCGAGCAGCGTGCCAGGCAACGCGCATCCAATAGTCGAGCGCCTGCAACGGCAGATGCAGGTCCTGCGCGGCCTTGATTTCAATCACCGAAAGGCGCCCGGTGTGCTCGACGGCGAGCAGATCCAACACGCCTCGATCAATGCCCGCGAAAGCCGGAACCTGCCCATAGATAGGCGCCGGCAGCAGTCGCGCGTCCACCACCTGCGGCTGAGCTCTTACCTGCGATTCAAGCCAGGCTTCCGGGTTGCGGCGATAGATCGGATTACTGCGATCGGCGGCCTCTGCGCCGCGTAGTCGAGACAGTTCACGCACCAGCGTTTGCAGCTCTGTTTGATTCGATGCATCGGCCATGCGGCGCGATTCAAGCCCGAATTCCAACTCTCCGCCGGCTACGCGGGCAAATTCCAGGCCGCGAATACGCAGGCTCATCGTGCCTTCGCCGCGTTCCACCGTTTCTACGTTGGGTAACGCGCAGACTTGCTCGATGATGAGGTTGTTGCGGATCTGGCTTTCGGCCGACGGGCAGCGGCACGTATCGAGGCGCGTTTGCAGGTTGCCCCAATCGTTGATGTCGATAGCGTCTGCGAAACCTTCCGGCGAATAGGCAAATACCTTGTACTGGGCCGCGTCGGCTGAGAGGTGCTTCAGGCGCAGGCAGGTCGTCGTGATGTTTTCGGCAGGCAAAAACATCGCCAGTCCGGCGATGGCCAGCTTCGGTTCGCGTCTACGCAAATGATCGAGCCAGATGAGGCCAAAGGTCAGCGCATGATCCGCGTCCTGGCTGGCGCCGATCGCCGCCCACCCGGCCGAACCCTTCTTCAGCAGCGCACGGGGATAGTTGGGGGAGAGGGTGTGGTGCAGGTCCATCTCCGTGCTCAGTTCGGCGATCTTCCAATCGACGAACTGGCGCTTCAGCATGCGGCGGAACTGTTCGCGGAAGATGAGCCGGCCACCGTGCCGTTCCACTTGTTGATTCTTCGCACGTGCCAGGTCGGCCAGCAGCAGCGTGCCAATGCGTTTGGCGAAACGTTCCACGCGCAGTTCCAGCCGTCCGGGTTTTTCCTGTTCCACGCCGACCACACGTCGCGAGATGTTGCGCGTCTCGTCCCAGGCCTGGATAAGCAGGTGTCCGTTGCGGTCTTCGAGCAGGTAGTTGCCTGGTTTCAGCGGGATGTTTTCTTCGCCCGGTTCCTGCAGGATGGGCTCGCGGCTGGCAGCGAGAAAGCGCTCGACCGCCTGCCGCACGTCCGAATTCGGCACGCTTTTATTATAGGGAATTGTGTGATTTGCCGTCGCGACCTGTAAATCTGGAAATGTTCGCTAGCCACGCGCCCCTTCCGCAAATTATAAGATTGAATAAGTGCTTCTGGAAAACCTCGAAAAAGTAGAAGAGCGAATTGTGCGTGCCGCGCAGCGCGCCGGGCGCAAGCGCGATGAGATCACCTTGATCGCCGTGACCAAAGTATTTCCGGTCTCGGCCATTCACGATGCCTACGCCCTTGGCCTGCGCGAGTTCGGCGAAAATTACGTGCAGGAGTTCGAGGGCAAATACGCCTCTACGCTGCCGCTGAATGACGCGCGGTTTCACCTCATCGGCCACTTGCAATCGAACAAATCGAAAAAAGCCGGCGAAATGTTTCAGGTGATTCAGACACTGGATAGTGTAAAGCTTGCGCGACGTTTGAGCGAGTTGAACGTCCCTCTGGAAGTGATGATCGAAGTGAAACTATCTGAAGAAGAGTCCAAGCATGGAGCCGCGCCGGAAGAACTTCCCGCGCTGGTAGAAGGGATTCGCGGTTGTGCGAATCTCCGCCTCACGGGTCTGATGACCATGCCGCCATGGAGCGAGGATCCGGAAGCCCCTCGGCCATATTTCCGCCGGTTGCGGGCGCTTGCCGCACAGCATGGCTTACAGAAACTTTCCATGGGCATGACCAACGATTTCGAGACGGCCATTGAAGAGGGCGCGACGCACGTCCGCATCGGCACTGCGCTATTCGGGAAGCGGCAGAAGAAGTGAACGCCGGGTTCTTCTCGCCCTTTCCGCCGGAACGTACCGGCGTGGCCGACTATTCCGCGGCGTTGTTCGCGGCCATGGAATCCACCAATCCCGAGCATCGCCTCCTGAAAAACGCTGAAGGGCAGGTCAATCTTTATCACACCGGCAACAACTCCATCCACAAGGAAATCTACAGTCGCGCCATCGCCTCGCCCGGCGTGGTGATGCTGCACGACGCGGTGATGATGCACTTCCTGCTCGGCTCGCTCACCCAAGAGCAGTTCATCGAAGAGTTCGTCTATAACTACGGCGAATGGCACCGGCAGCTTGCCATGGATCTCTGGGCCGGCCGCGCCCGGTCGGCCGTGGAATCGATGTACTTCCGCTATCCCATGTTGAAGCGCCTCGCCACCACGGCCAAGACCATCGTGGTGCATAATCCGGAAGCCGCCGCGGTAGTCCACGCTCACAACGAAGAGGCTTGCATCGTGGAGATTCCTCATCTGTTCAATCCGCCCACGCCGCCGCCGGGCTTCGAGATCGAACGATTGCGCCGCTCATGGAAGCTCAAGCCAAACGACTGCCTGTTCGCCGTCTTCGGCCACCTGCGCGAATCGAAACGCATTCTGCAGGTCTTGCGCACGTTCGCAACTGTGCGGCGCAGCATGCCGAATGCTGCGCTACTGCTTGCTGGCGATTTTGTTTCGAGCGATCTTGCCCGTGCCGCCGAGCCACTGCTGAATGCTCCTGGCATTATCCGCCTGGGTTACACGCCTGACGATCAGTTCTGGACCCTCGCCCACGCCTGCGATGTCTGCATCAATCTGCGCTATCCGACCGCAGGCGAGACGTCGGGCATCGGCGTTCGCCTGCTCGGTATCGGCAAGCCGGTGCTGTTCAGCGATGGCCTGGCCACGTCGCGCATCCCGCAGTCGGCCTGTGTGCGCATCGATAGCGGTCCAGCGGAAGAGGAGATGCTGCGCGCCATCATGATCTATCTGGCTCGGTCGCCCGCCGCCCGCCGCGAAATGGGCCGGCTCGCCAGCGAATACACCATCGGTCATCATCACCCTTTCCGCGTGGCGCGCCTTTTCTGGGACGTCTTGCTATCCTGATAGGCACCTCCTCTCCATGGCGAAGAAGACCTTGATTGGCGCGATGTGTATCTGCAGCATGCTCGCGGCGGTGACGCCGGAGACGCGGCTGCAACTGCGCGTGCGCATGTCCGATGGCGTGGTGCTAAAGGCGAATCTCTTCCGGCCGTCGGGCGATGGCCGCTTTCCAACAATCCTGGTGCGCACCCCTTACGGCAAGGGCACTGCAATTACAACCGGCTATCAGGCCTTCGTCGACCACGGTTATGCGGTGCTGGTGCAAGATGTCCGCGGCCGCTACGATTCCGCGGGTGAATTCGATGCCTGGAAGCAGGAGGGCCCGGACGGCAACGATACCATAGACTGGATCGCCCGCCAGAGCTGGAGTAATGGCAAGGTCGGCATGATCGGCGGCTCCTATGTGGGCATTGTGCAGTGGAAGGCTGCTTTGATGAACAACCCGCATTTGAAAGCCATCTTTCCGGTGGTTTCAGGCTATGACGATTACCGCGACCGGTTCTATTCGCCGGGTGGAGCGTTCAAACTCGGGCACCGCCTGCAGTGGGTCGCCGATAATCTGCACCCGCCGAATTTCACGCCACCCGCGTTTCAAAACTACATCTGGCATCTGCCGATCAACACCGCCGATGTTTTCGCCGCTGGCCAGCGCAGCGAACTCTATTTTCAGGCCGCGATCGCCCATCCCACTTACGATGACTTCTGGAAAAGGATGAGCGTGCGCGAGCATCTGGATAAGATCAAAATTCCAGTGTTCAGCGTCGGCGGCTGGTACGACAATTTCGGCCAGAGCGATCTGGAAGCCTTCTCTGCTTTGCGGGCCGCCGGCAAGCAGGCCTACACTGTGATCGGCCCGTGGCCGCACAACATGTCAACACCATTTCCTGGGGTGGATTTCGGGCCCGATTCCAAGTTCCCCGTGTTGCAGTTTCAGTTGGAATGGTTTGACCGTTGGATGAAGGACAAAGAGTTTCGCCACGCCCCATTGAAGATCTTTGTGATGGGCCAAAACCGCTGGCGCGATGAAAAAGAGTGGCCACTACGGCGCGCCAAACTCACGCCGTTCTATCTCCACAGCAAGGGCTCGGCGAATACGGTTTACGGCAACGGCGAGGTTTCGCGTCGTGGGCCGCTGCGCGATTCGAGCGACAAGTTCACCTACGATCCGATGAAGCCCGTGCAGACGCTGGGTGGTGCGATCTGCTGCAATCCGAAGATCTTTCCATGGGGCCCGATGGACCAGCGGCCTGCTGAGCAGCGCAAGGATGTGCTGGTCTACACCTCGACGCCGCTGAAGCAGAAGCTGGAAGTGACCGGTCCCATTCGCGTTCAATTGTTCGTGGCGACATCGGCCCAGGATACGGACTTCACCGCGAAACTGGTGGATGTGTTCCCGGATGGCATGGCACGTAATCTTACGGATGGCCTGCAGCGCCTGCGCTATCGCAAGAGCCTGGAGAAGCCGGAACTCGCCGTGCCCGGTGAGGTTTACCAGATTTCGGTCGACGCCGGCGTTACCAGCAACGTGTTTCTGCCTGGCCACCGCATCCGTTTGGAGGTCTCAAGCAGCAACTTTCCGCGCTTTGACCGCAATCTCAACACCGGACGGTCACTGATGGCGGAAACCGAAGTCCGCGTCGCCCAGCAGACGGTGCACCACAGCCGTAAGTACCCCTCCCACATATTGTTGCCGGTTGTACCTTGACGCGGAGGGTCAAACTCTCGTAAATTGTAATAAGACCTTCACGCAAAGGGCGCGGTAGCCAAGTGGTAAGGCAAAGGTCTGCAAAACCTTTATTCGTCGGTTCGATCCCGTCCCGCGCCTCCAACTCCTCACCAGATCGCCTTGCTGTAGTTGCCTCGAATGTCTTTATCGGCGCTAATGAGCGGCGATTCCCCGTTTGCTTTGGCATGCGAAACGATCAATCGATCAAAGACATCCCGCGTCCACTTTTCCTTTGCGGCGCAGAGCACAATGTTGGGAAACGGGAAATGGCACATCGATAACCCGATTTGACCATGGAGGTAGTTGTAGACTTCCTGCGCCGGCGAAGCCACTCGCTTGATCTCATACAGGTATTCCAGTTCGAGAAAAACGATTGGCGAAATCAGCAGATCCGTCTTTTCGATATACTCTTTCGCTGCCAGTGTCAGCTTCCCGATGTCGCCATCCATCAGCCACCGCGCAATGTGTGTATCGATATAACAGATCACTACTTATCCCATTTTGCGAGCCAGTCGGCCTGGAGTTCTTCGCTCATTTTTGCAGCGTCCGTCTCCATCTCCCGCTCGGAGACGAGGGTATATTTCTGCGGTCGCAGTCGGGCAAGTTTCGACGTGCCGGTCTCTGTGACGATTCGCATCTGTTGTCCCTTATAACTGAAATCCACCGGGTTACCTCCCGCCACGGAATCCAACATCGGGAAGAGTTTCTTTCGTAATTCCGTAGCTGTCATGCTCATACCAATCCAAGTGTACCTGATTTATGTACGCATGTCAATACTGCTGTACGCATCCCTCCGGCACAATCCTGTGCTAAATTCAAATCGATGAAACTCACCGCCCTGATTTGCGTGATAACCTTTTCGGCCCTCGCCGCCGATTTCGAAATCAAAGACCCTGCCCAATTCAAAAAACTCTTCCCCGCCGATGCCAAGGTGGAGCGGTTGGCCACCGGCCTCCAGTTTATCGAAGGCCCGGCGTGGATGCCCGCGGGCTTCCTCGTCTTCAGCGACATTCCGGCCAACGAACTGAAGAAATGGACTCCGGCCGGCGTCGTCACCTTCCGCAAGCCAAGCAACAACGCCAACGGCAACACGCTCGACGCGCAGGGCCGCCTACTTTCTGCCGAGCACGGCGGACGCCGCGTTTCGCGCCTGGAGAAGGATGGCACGCTGGTCACACTGGTAGATAACTTCGAAGGCAAGAAATTTAATTCACCGAATGACGTGGTCGTGAAATCAGACGGGACCATCTGGTTCACCGATCCGGCATACGGCCTCGAAGGCCGCCCCAAGGAAGTCGCTGGCGAATTCGTCTATCGCTACGACGAAAAGAAGAAATCGCTGACCGTGGTGAACAAGGATTTCGACAAGCCAAACGGACTTGCCTTTGCGCCGGGTGAAAAGAAGCTGTACATCGCAGATTCGGGCAAGCCGCGCCACATCCGCGTCTTTCCGGTGAATGCCGATGGCACGCTCGGCACGGGATCGGTCTTCGCCACCATCGATAAAGGCGGGCCGGACGGGATCCGCGTCGATGCGCAGGGGCGTGTGTGGTCCAGTTCCGGCGACGGCGCTCAGGTCTTCGCGCCAGACGGGCATCTGATCGCGCGCATCCTGTTACCCGAAGCCGCGGCCAATCTAACCTTCGGTGGCGAGAAGGGCACCACGCTGTTTCTTACTGCGCGCAAATCGCTCTACAAAGTGGAGACCAAGGTCACCGCCGCGAAGCGCAAATAGAAAAAGCCGCAGGGGGTAACCCGCGGCCTCATCTTTGCTGTGCCGGGCTCTTATTTGGTTGCAGGAGCCTTGGTGTCGGTCGGGGGCGCAGTCTTCTTCTTGCCCTTTTTCT